>NZ_JBVJKN010000025.1:0-113542 GCF_055585225.1 Streptomyces sp. NPDC053673
GCCGGTGTACGTCCTGAGCGGGTGCCGTTGTCGTTCGGTCAGCAGCGGTTGTGGTTCCTGCACCGCCTGGACGGCCCGAACCCGACGTACAACATCCCGCTCGCCCTCCGTCTGACCGGCAAGCTCGACCCTCAGGCGCTGCGCGCGGCGCTGAACGATGTCGTCGACCGGCACGAGAGCCTGCGTACCGTCTTCGCCGAGGACGCCGAGGGCGCTTACCAGGTCGTGCTGGATGCCGGGATCGAGGTGCCGTGGCACACGGAGAGCGTCACCGAGGACGAGCTGCCCGCCCGCCTGGCCACCGCCGCACGCCACGGGTTCGACCTGACCGGCGACATCCCGGTCCGGGCCGCGCTCTTCCAGATCGCACCCGACCAGCACGTCATCCACTTCTCGTTCCACCACATCGTCGTCGACGCATGGTCCGTGAGACCCTTTATCGGCGACCTGGCTGCTGCCTATCAGGCGCGGGTGGCAGGGGAGGTTCCGCAGTGGTCGGCGCTGCCGGTGCAGTACGCCGACTACACGCTCTGGCAGCGTGAGCTCCTCAGCTCCGAGGACGACCCCGACAGCCTGATCTCCCAGCAGATCGACTACTGGAAGACACAGCTGGCAGACCTTCCAGACGAGATCGTCCTGCCCGCCGACCGGCCCCGCCCCGGCGTCCCGACCCACACCGGCGACCGGCACGAGATCCGCTTCCCCGCCGAGGTACACGCCAAGGCCCAGGAGCTCGCGCGGCAGAGTGGCACGACGGTGTTCATGGTGCTGCAGGCGGCCCTGGCGCTGCTCCTGTCCCGGTCCGGCGCGGGCGAGGACGTGCCGATCGGCACGCCGATCGCCGGACGCAGTGACGACGCCGTCGACGACCTCGTCGGCCTGTTCATCAACACCCTCGTCCTGCGCACCGACCTGTCCGGCAACCCCACCTTCCGCGAACTCCTGGCTCGCGTCCGGGAGACCGACCTGGGCGCCTACGCCCACCAGGACCTCCCCTTCGAACGCCTCGTCGACATCATCAACCCCGAACGCTCCCTCTCCCGCCACCCCCTCTTCCAGGTCATGCTCACGTTCAACAACACGGGCGGCCTGGGCGACACCGCATCGCACACGACTGGTGGGGATCTGGTCATCGGGGCGCAGGAGAGCGCCACCGCCACCGCCAAGTTCGATCTGCTGCTGTCGGTCACCGAACTGCACACCGCGCAGGGCGAACCGGACGGGCTGGCCGGAGTCCTGGAGTACGACACCGACCGGTTCGACGAGTCGACCGTACGCCGACTGGGACAGCGTCTGACCGGTCTGCTCGAGCAGGTCACGCGCGATCCGCAGCTCACAGCAGGTGCGGTCAGCCTCATGCTCCCCGACGAGCAGTCCGCGATCAGCGCCTGGAACAGCACCCCCCTGGACACCCCGGCGGCCGGGCTGCCCGAGCTCTTCGCCAAGCAGGCCGTCAGGCGCGGGGGCGCCCCGGCTGTCGTGCACGGGGACAGGACGCTCAGCTACGCCGAGCTCGACGACCGGTCGACCAGGCTGGCGAGGATACTGCTGGAGCACGGCGCGCGCCCGGACGCCGTCGTCGCCCTGGCACTGCCGCGCGGCGTGGACTTCGTCGCCGGGCTCATCGCCACCCTGAAGGCCGGCGCCGCCTATCTTCCCGTCGATCCCCAACTTCCCGAGGAGCGCATCCAGTTCGTCCTCCGTGACGTCCGGCCCGCAGTGGTGCTGACCACCGGCGATCTGGCCGACAGGTACGGGGCCGACGGATTCGCGAGCCCCGTGCTGGTCCTCGACGAGGCGGCGATCACGGCCACGTCCCCGGCCCCCGTGACCGACGCCGACCGGGGCGGGCCGTTGCTGCCCGGTCACCCGGTCTACGTACTGCACACCTCGGGCTCGACCGGTGAGCCGAAGGCGGTCGAGATGACCCTGGGCGCCATCCGGAACCTTCTGGACTGGCATCACCAGGCGATCCCGGCGGACGAGGACACCGTCACGGCCCAGTTCACCTCGAGCGGCTTCGACGTCTCCGCCCAGGAGATCCTCTCCGCTCTGCTGTCCGGCAAGACCCTCGCGGTCTGCCCGGAGGACGTACGCCGCGACCCGGCCCGCCTGGTCTCCTGGCTGCGCGACGCCGGAGTGGGCGAGCTGTTCGCGCCCACTCTGGTTCTGGACGCGGTGTGCTCCGCTGCCCTGGAAGCCGGCGAGGAACTGCCCGCCCTGCGGCATGTCGCCCAGGCCGGTGAGGCACTGGTGACCCGCGGGGCAGTTCAGCGCTTCTTCTCCCGTGCGGCGACGCGGCGTCCGGCCCTGCACAACCACTACGGGCCCACCGAGACGCACGTGGTGACGGCGTCGTCCCTTCCCGCCGACCCGGCGGAGTGGACGGACACGCCCCCCATCGGCGTTCCGCTGCCCAATGTCCACGCCCATGTGCTGGATGCGTGGCTGCGGCCCGTGCCTCCCGGCATGCCGGGGGAGCTGTACATCTCGGGTGCCGCGCTGGCGCGCGGCTACCGGGGCCGCCCCGGTATGACGGCGGAACGGTTCGTGGCCTGCCCCTTCGAGGGGAAGGGCGAGCGGATGTACCGGACGGGCGATCTCGTACGCCGCACCGCCGACGGGCAGTTGCACCACCTGGGCAGGGCCGACGACCAGGTCAAGCTCCGTGGCTTCCGCATCGAACCCGGCGAGATCGCGGCGGCGCTGCGCACCGACCCCGCGGTGTCCGCGGCGGCCGTCCTCGTCCGCGACGGCGCCTCACTCGTCGCGTTCGTCACACCGGCGAAGGACCACACGCCCCTGGCGGCTGAGCTGCGCACCCGCCTGCTGCGGACCGTGCCCGAGTACATGGTCCCGGTGGAGTACGTCGTGGTGGACGAGCTCCCTTTGACCCGCAACGGAAAGCTCGACCGGCGTGCGCTCCTGGCCATCGAGGTGGACAGGCCGGCTCCCCGCACGGCCGCCACCGAGGTGGAGAAGCGGATCTGCGCGGTCTTCGCCGACGTGCTGGGAGTCGAAGAGGTCGGTCCTGACGACGACTTCTTCCGTCTGGGCGGCCACTCGTTCCTCGCCACCAGGGCTGTCGCGCTCCTCGGCGAGCGGCTGGAGGCCGACCTGAGCGTACGGACCCTGTTCGAGGCGCCGACCCCTGCCGGACTCGCGCTGGAGGTGGAGCGCAGTGGTACGCGGGACTCCTTCGCCCCCATGCTGCCGTTGCGCACCACCGGCAAGGACCGGCCGCTGTTCTGCGTGCACCCCGGCGGCGGGATGTCCTGGTGCTACGCGGGCCTGCTCACCCACCTGGACCCTGAGATGCCCGTCTACGGCCTGCAGGCCAGGGCGCTCAGTCAGCCCGGGGCGATGCCCGCCAGCGTCGACGAGATGGCCGCGGACTACCTCCGGCAGATCCTGGAGATCCAGCCGGAGGGCCCCTACCGGCTCCTCGGCTGGTCCTTCGGCGGCGTCCTGTGCCACGTGCTCGCTGTGGAACTGCAGGCCCGCGGCCAGGAGGTGGAGCTGCTCGCTCTCGTGGACTCCTATCCGCACCTGGTCGACGAGGCGTCCGAGGAAGGAGCACTGGAGCAGGCTCTGCGGGAACTGGAGGACCGGCTGCTCGTCGACAACTTCACCGCCTCCCGGTTCTCCTTCGAAGCAGCGGAACTCGACACCGACCGGGACGCGTTGATCTCGCGCTACCTGCTCTTCCTGGAGGAGAACCAGCATCCGCTCGCGGCAGTGGGCGAGCGCACTCTGCTGGCTATGAAGGACGTGTGGATCAACAACAGCCGACTGCTGACGGTGCACCGCCCGGGCCACTTCCGGGGTGACATGCTGCTGTTCACCGCCACCGAGGTGCCGGAGCGGGTCGCCGGCCGGGTCGGTGCGGGCTCGTGGGCACCCCACGTGAGCGGTTCCATCGAGGACCACCCCGTCCACGCCGAACATGAGCAGCTGCTGACCGTCCCCGCTCACATCGCGACCATCGGGGGAGTGCTGGCGGCGAGGCTGAAAGCGGTCTCGCCGCAGACGTCCTGAGCAGGCGCCTGGCCGTCAGGAGTCTCCCGGGCCGCCCGGGATGACGTCCTTGGCGACCAGGCGGTCACCGGAGAAGCAGAGCCGGTACATGTCCACCTCGTCCAGGAGGTTGCCGTTCGACCGGTAGAAGTCGCAGTGGGTGCCGCGCGGCCGGGGCGCCGACTGCGCGGTGTCGGACGGGTAGGGGTAGCTCTGCAGCGGAAGGAGATGGGCGAACTCCGCTCGCTCCTGGCCGACGTGGAGGGTCGCATAGGTCGTCGGGTACAGCACACACGTCGCCAGCTGGTAGGCGAGGTATCCGGCGGCCGGCAGGACCGTGAGGGCGAGCGCGGCGGGCGCGACGAACGCCGCCGCGAACCGCAGCCGGACCTTGCGCCGCGCGTCCCCCATCCGGCGCGTCGACTCGGCTCCGGTCGAGGGCGGAGCCTGCGGGGCGAGCTCCGGGCGTGTGGCGCTCACCCTGTCGGGCATTGCGGCGGTCACCCTGAACCCGTCCTCGAACGGTCCGGCTTGCAGTACACCGCCGAGCGCGGTCACCCGCTCCCGCAGCCCGGCCAGACCGCGGTTTCCGGGCACCAGCCCCGGTAGCGGGCCAGCGGGCGGAGCCGAGTTGATCACGCTGACCTTGGTACGGCCGCCCTCGTGGATGATCCGGACGTGTACGGCGCTGCCGGGGGCGTGCTTGGTGGCGTTCGTCAGCGATTCCTGAACCACTCGGTAC
Organism: Streptomyces sp. NPDC053673; assembly: GCF_055585225.1. Classification (NCBI taxonomy): domain Bacteria; kingdom Bacillati; phylum Actinomycetota; class Actinomycetes; order Kitasatosporales; family Streptomycetaceae; genus Streptomyces; species Streptomyces sp. NPDC053673. Next base: position 4,760 of record NZ_JBVJKN010000025.1, read on the forward strand.
ACGGCGTGTCCGACGAGCGGGGAGAGGGCGGCGCTCCCGCCGACCCGGACGAGGTCCACCGCGATGCCGGACGCGCTCGCCCGGTCGAGGAGCTCCTCGACGGACTCGACGGACGATTCCTTGGGATCTGACTCTGTGCCGTCACGCAGCACTGTGACGGTCTCGCGCAGATGGTCGACGGCCTCGGACACGGCCTTGCGCAGCTCGGCCACATCGTCACGGTCCTGCTCGCTCAGGGCCGGCGAGAGTTCCAGCGCGCCCGCCCGCAACGCGATGAGGCTCAGTACATGCCCGAGGGAATCGTGCATGTCGGCCGCTATCCGCGTCCGCTCGCGCAGCCTGGCCTGCTCGGCGACGAAGCGCTGCTGTTCTTCCAGGCTCTGGGCCAGCCGCCAGCCGCCCGACACCAGCGCCCGGCGTGCCTGCTGGTAGCGGCCGACGAGCCACGGCACCAGCAGCGCCAGCGGCAGCACGGTGACCGCGTAGAACCACCACACCGGGCCCGCCCCGAGTACCGCGCACAGAGCGAGGTCGACGACGAGGCATGAGGTGAGCACCAGCAGCGGGACGAAGCCCGCCTTCGCACGGGCACCCATCAGGTACGTCATCACGGCCAGCGCCAAGGCGTAGGCGTTGGCCGGGTTCGACTCGTTGGCCAGACCCACCGCACAGAGTCCATTGACGACGAACACCGCGGCACCCGGCCATCGTCGGCTCCCTGGAACGGCCGCCGCCAGCGCGAGGACGGGCAGCCCCAGGTCCAGGACCACCGAAGGCTCCGACGCATACCAGAACCCCAAAGCCCCCGCCCCGGAGAGCACCACCCACAGGGCCACATCGTGCGGTGCCATCCTGGCCGGCGGTAACGGCCTGGGTGCGTTCTGTGGTGTTCCTGTCTCTTCGATCTCGCTCTGCCGTATCACCCGGTCGACAGTATCGAACCTCTCCACACCGCCCGCGCGTCATCCGCAACTGTGCTCAACGCCGTGAGTGAGCTGGCAGTTTGCGAGAGGGATACAGCTCGTTGACGCCGATCGCGGTCCGTTGGCACCGTTGGCTCAGGACAGCGCTTCCCGCAGCATTCGCCTACAGGACATCCGTGAGCTCGGGATTACTGCGAACGTTCCAATTCATGCGAGTGGGGAACAGAGTTGGCACCATCCCGGAATGCTCTCAAGGACGAGTCTGCCATGCCGGCCGCCCTTCGGTACGCCGGACTGCCCCACCGGGGGATGACCGGCGTCAGTACTGCGTTCGGCACCTTCGGTGAGCTGCTGCAAGGTGTCTTGCCGGGCCCCGACGGCGACTTCCTGGTGACGTTGCCCATCGCGCGCTGGACCGTGGCGACCTTCCGCACCGACCCGGAGTCGACGTCGGTGCGGGTGGTGCCGGACCACAAACGCAAGGCGGCCCGCCTGCTGTCGATGATCACGGAGGAACTGCCCGTGCCCATGGGCGGCTTCCTCACCCTGGACAGTGCCCTGCCCGAGGGCAAGGGCCTCGCCAGTTCCTCCGCGGACCTGGTGGCCACCGCGCGGGCAGCGGGCAACGCCCTCGGCATCCCCATGCCGCCCCGGCGTATCGAGTCGTACCTCAGCCGGATCGAACCGACCGACGGCGTCCTCTACGACGGAATCGTCGCATACCACCACCGCCAGGTCCGGCTGCGCCGGATGCTCGGCTCGTTGCGTCCCATGACCGTCGTCGGTATCGACGAGGGGGGCACTGTCGACACGGTCGAGTTCAACCGGATTCCCAAGCCGTTCTCCGCCACGGAACACCGTGAGTACGCACGTCTTCTGGACCGCTTGACGGCCGCCGTACGAGACGGCGACCTCCGCGAGGTGGGAGCCGTCGCCACGCGCAGTGCGGTGATGAATCAGGCGCTGCGCCCCAAGCGGACGCTGGAGCGGATGATCGCGTTCTGTGAGGACGTCGGCGGCCTCGGCATCGTCGCCGCGCACAGCGGAACGTCACTGGGCATCCTGATCGACAACGCCGATCCGGACCGGTCGCGCAAGATCGTACGGGCCGTCCAGGCATGCTCCGCCCTGGCGGGAAACGTGACGACCTACCGGACGCTCAGTTTCGGACCGGACCGATGAACATGCTGCCGCGCCGCACGGGACGGACGGTGGGGGATGAGCCCCCCCGCCCGGCCTGGCGGCGGCTACCCCCGCAGCCTCGGCAGCGGATCTCCCAGCGCCACCACGATCTCGCGCGCACCGCTGTAGGGCTCGCGGCTGTGCGAGGTGCCGATGTTGTCCACCAGCAGCAGGTCGCCGTCGCGGAAGGGCACCGCTATGGCGTGCCTGTCGTACGTTTCGTTGATGACGTCGACGGTGGAGGAGTCCAGAGGCGTTCCGTCGCCGAGGAACGTCGTGAACGGCAGGCCTTCGGGGCCGAACTCGCTGACCAGGAACTCTCGGACCGCCGGGTCCATCGTCCATTCGTTGAGGAAGGCGATCTGGTTGAACCAGCACCGCCGTCCGGTCAGCGGGTGCTTCACGACGGCGGGCAGTGTCTGACGGGTCTGCAGGCCGCCTCCCGGGGACCGCTGGAAGTCGATGCCATGAGTACGGCAGTACTGCTCCACCGCCTCCGGGTCGGCCGTGCCGAAGGCGTCGGCCGAGGAGAGCCCCACCAGCTGGTCGTAGTTGCGGACGAGCTGCCAGCCCTCCCGTTCGAAGGGCTCCACGATCTCGGCCGGCAGGGAGTCGAGGACCTTCCCTGCGTCGGCCACGGACACGGATCCACCAGAAGCGCTCGCCGTCAGGCAGGAGAAGATCATCCACTGCGGATACCTCGGGGCGCTGGTCAGCTCGTGATGCATGCACATGGGCTGGTCCGGAGGCCATTCCGAGGACGAGTACACCCCGCCGGTCAGCGCCTTGCGCGGGGCGAACCCCTCCACCTCGGTCATCAGCTCCGAGGTGAGCGCCTGGCTCGCCGCGGCGGCGTCGGCGTGGCTGCGGATGTGCAGCCCTCGCACCAGCACCGCCCCCCGCTCCAGGGCGACCGACCGCAGCGCATCGGCGTTCTCACGGAGCCATCGGGGACCGCCGTCGGCGGCCGCCTCGATGGTGAGGATCTCGTCCTCGGCGCAGTCCGCCAGTTCTCGCGAGAACCGGTTTATACCGCCAGACATCATGGCTCGTCCTTTCGCTTTCACCATGAGGATTCGAACGCTGACATCACATAACACTGCCCGCGGAAAGTGGAAGCCTTTCACCCAGGCGCGATTGTCGCTGTACGCAGACCGGCTCGGGATTGACGTCGCTTGCCCGTCATCCGGAATCGCCACCGGACCGCAGGAGACTTCCCCGTCCGCCCGACCCGCCTGTGCGCCAATCGAGGAGTTCTCATGCCCGTAATCGTCCGCGACGGATTCAGGTTGAACTACCAGGATGCCGGGAGCGGCGTACCCGTGGTTCTCATCATGGGCACCGGCGGCAGCGGAAGAGCTTGGCACCTGCATCAGGTCCCCGCGCTGGTCGCAGCAGGACACCGGGTCATCACCTTCGACAACCGGGGTGTGTCTTCGACCGACAACAGCCCGCCGGAATTCACCGTCGACGACATGGTGGCGGATGTGGCCGCGCTCATCGAGCACCTCGGTATCGGACCGTGTGCGGTCGCCGGCACCTCCTTGGGGGCGCGTATCGCCGCGGAGCTGGCGCTCGCCCGTCCCGAACTGGTGAGCAGGCTCGTCCTCATGGCGGCGCGGGGCCGCAGTGACGCCATGAGCATGGCGCTGACCCACGCCGAACGCGAACTGGACGAACTCGGCATCGAGTTGCCCCCGCGCTATCGCGCGGTGATGCAGGTGCTCCAGCAACTGTCGCGGCAGAGCCTCACGGACGACCTGCGGACCACGGATTGGCTGGAGGTGTTCGAACTCTCCACGTCGGCCGACTCGGCGGTGCGCGCGCAGCGCGGGCTCTACCCCATGCCGGACCGACTCGCCGCCTACAGAAACATCCGGGCCCCCAGCCACATCATCGCCTTCTCCGACGACGTCCTGGCCCCGCCTCCCGCGGGCAGGGAGGTTGCTGCCGCCATCCCGGACTCCACGTTCCAGGTCATCGACGGCTGCGGACACATCGGCTACCTGGAGGATCCGGACACCGTGAACCGCGCTCTGCTGGAGGCGCTGCGCCTCGTGCAGCGGTCCGGACGTGCGATCCCCCACGAGACCGGCGTGCAAAGCTCCGTATGACGCCGCCGTCGGCAGCGGCCGGAGACGAAAGGTTCCGGCCGCTGCCGTACGCCGCACTATCCGCTGATCACGTCCCCGCGCCGCAGTTCGGAACCCTCCGGCACATCGGCGGGGTCCGTGCCCAGGTTGACCACGTTGTTCTCCTGGTCCACGAAGACGACCCGTGGCTCCAGCTTTGCCGCGTCCTCGTCCGCCACCATCGCGTAGGCGATGATGATGACAAGGTCGCCGGGGCTGATCAGCCTGGCTGCCGCGCCATTGATCCCTATGATCCCCGAATTCCGGGGACCTTCGATGACGTAGGTGGAAAGGCGCGCGCCATTGTCGATGTCGACGATGTCGACCCGCTCTCCGGGGAGCAGGTTGGCGGATTCCATCAAGCCGGCATCGATGGTGAGTGACCCGACATAGTGCAGATCCGCCTGAGTTACGGTCGCCCGATGAATCTTGGACTTCATCATGGTTCGATACATGATTCTCATTTCCTGATAGGTCTGTACGCGATGATAGTTTCAATATCGGATTCAGGATAGAAGTAACTGCAGCGAAACGTGAGCCATTTCATCTCCGCGGTCGTCTCTCGATGCGCGGGCAGGCCGGCTCCTCGATGTGCTTCACCGTGAGTCGAGGTGCGACCGGGCGAGTCGGTATGGCCCAGTTCTCCGAAGACCCGGCGTCTGTACCCCTGACGAAAGTCAGGGGAGGAACTTCCCTTCGCACAGTGAAGTCGCCCGGCCCGGTCCGTAGCCTCGCGGCAGGAACCGACCGGGGCGGGGTCAGGGTCTTTGCGCCGGTCCTGAATGTTCCGATCAGCCGTCGAGGGCCGGATCCCTTCCCTGACCACCGGCACCCGTCGCCGCGTCCGCTGCCTGCCCGACAACCGGCGGAGACCGAGCCGGACGTCTGAGCTTCCACCCCGAATCGCTCGCTGTTCACCGGCGCGCGCCGATACTCCGAATCCCAGGAAACCGAGAAGGAAACGATATGCCCGAATCCGGCACCACCGCCCAGTCCAGCCCCGCCAAGGTCCCCGGCCCCCGTACCGCGGTGCCGCGCCGACTGCTGATGTGCTCACCCAGCCACTTCGACGTCACCTACTCCATCAATCCGTGGATGGAGCCGGAGAAGCCGGTCGACGGCGGTCTCGCCCTCGCCCAGTGGGAGCAACTGCGCAACCTCTACCGGGACCTGGGCCACACCGTGGAGGTCGTCCAGCCGGTGGGAGGGCTACCCGACATGGTCTTCGCGGCCAATGGCGCCACCGTCGTGGACGGGCGGGTGCTCGGTGCCCGCTTCCGCCACGAGGAGCGGACGGCCGAGGGGCCGCTGTATCTCTCCTGGCTGCGCGAGAACGGCTTCACCGACACGCACTGGCCCGAGTACATCAACGAGGGCGAAGGCGACTACCTTCTCGTCGGCCGCAGACTCCTGGCGGGTACGGGCTTCCGGACCGATCCCCGCTCGCACGCCGAGGCCCAGGAGTTCTTCGGCGTGCCGGTCACCGGGCTGACGCTGGTCGACCCGCGTTTCTATCACCTCGACACCGCGCTCGCCGTGCTGGGCGACGACGAAGTCATGTACTACCCCGAGGCGTTCTCGCCGGGCAGCCGGGCCGTGCTGCGGGAGCTGTACCCCGACGCGCTCCTCGCGACCGCAAAGGACGCGGAAGTCTTTGGGCTCAACGCCTTCTGCGACGGTCGCCATGTGCTGCTGCCGGAGTCCGCGACGGGGCTCATGGCCGGCCTTCGGGAGCGCGGCTTCGAACCGATCGGAGTTGATCTGACCGAACTCCTCAAAGCCGGCGGCAGCGTCAAGTGCTGCACGCTCGAGCTGCGCGAAGGGTGACGGAAGGGGCCCCGCGGCCCTGACGAAAGTCAGGGCCCGGTGCTTCCTTTTGTGCACTTCTCCCGCCGCGAGACCGCTCCTACGGTCTTCAGTGAGGAATCAACGCCTCTCCAGAGCAAGCGCTCACACGGCGCTGTCAGGCCGACGCAGCACGCCCACCGAACGGAGAACGGCAACCCATGCTCTCGACAACTACGACAACGGTCAGCAGCAACTACGTCACCTCCATCGCTGACACGAAGGAGCAGATACGGGCTGCCCAGCGACTGCGTTTCCACGTCTTCGCCGAGGAGATGGGCGCCCATCTCGACACACCGCTGAGCGGCCACGACGTGGACGACTACGACGACCTGGTCGACCACCTGATAGTCACCGACACCACGACGGGCGAAGTCGTCGGCACCTATCGGCTTCTGCCGCCGGGGCGCACCGAATGGTCCTACTCCGACAGCGAGTTCAATCTGCACGGCCTGTCCGGGGTGCGCTCCTCGATGATCGAGGTCGGCCGCTCCTGCGTCCACCCCGACCACCGAAGCGGCGCCGTCATCAACCTGATGTGGGCCGGCATGGCGCGGTACGTGCTGCTCTCCGGCCACCGCTACCTGGCCGGCTGCGCCTCCGTCCCGCTGGACGACGGCGGCCAGGCCGCCGCCAGCGCATGGCTGCTCGGCACCACCAAGCACGCCGCTCCCGCCGAATACCGGGCCCACCCGCGCCGGCCGTGGATGCCGCAGAGCCTGAACGAGGCCCGGCCGAGCTACGCCACGCTGCCTCCACTGCTCCGCGGCTACCTGCGGCTGGGTGCCTGGATGTGCGGAGCGCCGGCTCACGACCCGGAGTTCAACGTCGCCGACTTCTTCGTCCTGCTGGACATGGAGCGGCTGAACGACCGCTACCGCCGCTACTTCCTCGCGGAAACGCAGTGAGCCCGTGGGCGGTGGACACCGTCTGCACACCGGCCTGCGTGAAGAACACAGTGCCTGGTGTGCCGGTGTCCGAGGCGGCCGGCCGTTATGCGTCCCTCGCCCGCACGCTGATACGGGGCGTGGCGATGGGGGACCGACTGGCCGCCCCGTCGACCCTGCGCAACGAGGCCAGGGCCGTTCTCACCGCTCTCGGGGTCCGGTTGGATCTGGAAGAGCTCCGCGAGCCGTTGGCGCTGCCCGGGCCGACCGGGACCCTGATCGTGGCCAACCACATCTCCTGGCTGGACGTGATCACTCTGCTCGCGGTCGAGCCCATGACCCTGCTCGCCAAGCGCGAGGTCGGCACGTGGCCTGTCATAGGAGTGCTGGCCCGCCGCATCGGCACGCGCTTCATCGACCGCAACGGGATGCGTGAACTGCCCTCCGCGGTCGAGGAACTGGCGCTGACGCTGCGCTCCGGGCAGACCGTTGTGGTGTTCCCCCAGGCGACCACCTGGTGCTCCGTTCCGGGCGGCACCTTCCGGCGCGCCACCTTCCAGGCGGCGGTGGACGCGGGTGCCCCGGTCCGGCCGGTGACGATCGACTACTTCCAGCACGGTGCCCCCAGCACGGTCGCGGCCTTCCTCGGCGACGAGGGGTTCGGCACTTCCCTGCGCCGGGTCGCCGGTGCCAGGGGACTGTCCGCACGCATCACCACACACCGTGCGCTGTCCGGTGGTGACCGGCGCTCGCTGGCCGCCGAGGCCCAGAAGGCCGTTTCGGGCTCGGAGCTACCGGCCCATGCTTGAGTTGTTCGACCAACTGGTTGGGGTGCTGCAGGCCAAGATGGACTCGCCGTGGCTGTGGCTGATCGTCTTCCTGGTGGCGGGCCTCGACGCCCTGCTGCCGTTCATGCCGAGCGAGACGACCGTCGTCACGGTGGCAGTGCTGTTCGGCGGATCCGTGCCCCAACTGGCCCTCCTCGCCGTTGTCGCGGCGGCCGGCGCGCTGTGGGGCGACTGCCTCAGCTACGGGATCGGGCGCCGGTTCGGACCACGGGCCGTGGAGCACCTCATCCGCGGCGAGAAGGGCCGGAAGCGCTACGAGTGGGGTCAGACCATGCTCCACCGGCACGCGTCGACTCTGGTGATCGCCGCCCGCTTCCTGCCCGGCGGCCGCGTGGCCTCCAGCATGTCCACCGGGAGCCTGCGCTTCCCCTTCCGCCGCTTCCTCCTGCTCGACGCCTCCGGCGCGATCCTGTGGGCCGTGACCAGCACCGCCATCGGATACATCGGCGGAGCGAGCTTCGGCCACGAACCCGTCAAGGGGCTGCTGTTGGCCTTCGCGCTCGCCCTGGTGGTCGTCGGATGCGTGGAACTGGCCCGCCGGTTGCGCGCCCGCTGCACACCAGCCGATGCTTCCTGCCCCGCCGATACCCCCGATCAGAACGTTCTGTCGCTGAAGCCGGCCGCGAAGTCCGACTGAGCCGGGCGGGCACGGGGCCGGCCGGCGGGCCGCTGCTCCGCTGTGATCGCACGTCAGGACGAGCAGGGCCCTGGGGGCGGACGGCGACCCGGCCGGCCGTCGATCTGTTCCGGCGCGAGGCAGGCACAGCGTGACAGTTCCAGGTGGATGGTCCAGTTGGCCGGTGAATTCACCCCGCGCGAACTCAAGAGCTCGATGACGACTTGATCCGCCTGGTCCCACTGCGGAGGATGAGGGCGCAGGTACGGGCGTCTCGTCCGATTCCGTCTCGTCCGATTCCGTCACGTCGATGGAAAGTTGCACGTCGCTGAATCCGGATGCGGTTGTTCCGATTCCGTTTGAGAGGCGCGTCGAACTCTTGCAGAAATGCCCCCAGCGCACTTGTGGCCTGCGGCGGCTATTTGGCCGGTTTCGCCCGCCCTGAAGCAGACAAAGGTGCGCAGGATGGGGCGTCCTTGAATCGCCCTTGACACCCTGGCGGCCCAAAGTTACTTTGATCTTGCTTCACGGCAAAATCCGAATCGACAGAGTGTTGCCACCTCCCCGGAGAATGATGGGGGAGGGACTCTGGGGATCGGCTCTGTGAACTGCCAGGGCTGGTAAAGCCCAACGGGGGGTGTTTCGCGGGCGCGAGGTGTATTCCTGTGCTGCGCTTCTTCTCTCTTGAGTTCACACCATGGGTAACTGTCGTGTGCCGTTCCATCCGGCGGCGCCGTACGGATATCCCGTACCGCTACAGGTTTCGGTGTTCGCCATGTGTTCAGTCATGCGGCGGGGGCCGATCGGGGCCTGCCACCGTAGGCTCCAGAGTTTCGCCCGATCGTGGGCGTCGATTCCTTGTAAGGAGGTGCGAAATGGAGAACGTGGACGTCATCGAGATCGACGAGGACATCGTCGAGTTCGACTCCGCTGAGGAGAACGTCGCCAACGTGGCCAATGTGGCCAACGTCGGCAACATCGCCAACGTCGGCAACATCGCCAACGTGGCCAACGTGGCCAACGTGGCCAACGTCGCCAACGTCGCCAACGTGGCCAACATCTGATGATGTTCGTGACGGGAGCTGTTCCGGCTCCCGTCACGTCAGAGAAAGGACCGACCGGAAAATGGGACTCTCCGCAGTCGAGGAGAAGATGGAGGCGGCCCGTAAACTCGGCCGTGCGTTGGTGGCGGATTCCGGGACAGCCATCGACTCTGTCTACATTGCCGGAAGTCTCACGGCCGGCCTGGGCAACCCCACCAGCGACGCGGATCTGTTCGTCATCCTGAAGCCCGGCGTACCGGTCGGCGAGGACGTCACCCAGTACAGCGTCGACGGGCACCGTGTCGACGTCGAACGGTACGCGCTGGACGAGGTCGAGGCCCTGGTCGAGGAGCTCATAGCGTTCGAGCTGCGCCGGGACAACCTCACCGCCCTGCACAAGCTGCCGAGCAAGCTGGACTTCGTCTTCCGCCTCAACACCTCCGAAACCGTGGTGGGTTCGGAGGCCCTCTCCCGGCTCCAGCGGCGTGTCACCGACTCGATCGCGGCCATCCGGCGGACCGCCGTCAACCATTCCGCCATTGCCATCAACGGGCACTTGGAAGACTTCCTCGGTGCCGCCGCCTCCGGCGATCTGGACACCGCCGCGTTCGTCGGCCAGAACCTGGTCGCCTACGCGGGCAAGGCCGTCGCCGCCGCCTCCGGCGATCTCTACTTCAGCAACAAGTGGGTCTACAAGCAGCTCACCCGCATCGGCGTGGACGGCTTCCCCATGGACGAGTTCACCCGCTACCAGCGGGGCGCCTGGGTCGAGGGCGGCGCGGCCGAGGCCGAGTCCCTGGTGCTCTTCACCCAGACCTGCATCGCGGTCAGCCAGCTGCTGGGCGCCGCCGGCGTGCCGCTCGGCAACTGGCCCTCGTGGCCGCCTGCCGCGGCCGCTTCCGGTCTGTACCGCAACACCGCCTTCAATGTGCTGACCGCCGACGGGGGCGTACTGCTCCACTGGGAGCTCCAGCGCCAGCTGCTGCTGAAGGAGCCGGTGGCCTTCGTCTGGGCCCTGTGCGACGGCCGTTCGGTGGATGGGATCGTGGCCGGTGTGGAGCGGCTCGCCGAGGGCGTGCCCGCCCTCAAGACGCTGACACGCGCTCGCGTCGAGGCCGTGCTCGCCGCGCTTCAGAAGAAGGGCCTTGTCGGTACAGAGCCGTTCTCGCTGCTCAGCACGGTCTGACGGGTGCCGGGGAGCACACGATGAACCAAGCGGAACCAACTGCCACGCGCGGCGAGCAGCTCCTGGAACTCGCCGAGTGGGCCGTGGGCGAACTCAAGAGCGCGGCCGACTACGTCCAGGTCTTCGCCGAGTCCTCGCTGGAGGTCAAGGTGGAGAGTATCGACGGCGAGGTGCTGGCGACCTGCGTCGAGCCCCGGGACGGACTGGGGTGTCTCGTCCGCCGGGGCGGCAGCTGGCGCTACCGCGCGCTGCCTCCGACGCGGCTGGGCGACCTGGCCGGCTGGGCCGGCGCGGCCGGCCGCTCGCCGGACTCCCCCACCCCTCTCCCGTGGCAGCGGACGGCCGACGCCCACGGCTTCACCCCGATGCCCGCGCCGGAATGGCTCGTACCGGCGGAGGGCGTCCCCCACTCGATCCGCACCAGGGAGGACTTCACCGAGCGGGCCATCGCCGTCGTGGACACCGAAGGCGTCCGCGAGACCGCTCTCTCCCGGGTGGTGCGCCAGCGTGTCGAGGCCACCGTCACCGTGGACGGCCGCCGTTATCGCGGTCTCAACCGATGGTTCCAAAGGGATGCGGACGACAGCCGGCCCCACCCCGGCGGGCAGCAGATCAGTCGCGTGGCACTGGAGCACGCGCGGGGCTCCGCCGCGGCATCGGTGAGCGGCAAGCACCGCACTCCGGTGGTGTTCGGGCCGTCGGCGGCCGCCGGGTTCCTGCACGAGCTCGTGGGCCACGCGCTCGAGGGCGACAACTTCGCGCTCACCAGCGCCTACATCACCGGACTGCGCAAGCCCGGCGCCGTGCCGGCCGCCCTCAGCCTGCGCGACGACCCGACGGTTGCCCACGGCTACGGGTCGTACCAGATCGACGACGAGGGCCGCCGGGCAGCTGTCACCACCCTCCTGGAGAACGGGGAGATCGGCTCCCCGCTCACCTCCGTGCGCGTCGTCCGGCGCAATGGCCACCGCCCCACCGCCAACGGTCGTCGGAGGGACTTCCGCGAGCCGGCCATCCCGCGGGCGAGCAACACCGTGGCTTTGCCCGGTCCCGACGATCCGGCCGGGCTGCTGGACACCCAGGACGGCGGAGTGTTGTACGTCGGCTGCCTGGGCGCCGGAATGATCAACCTGAGCACCGGCGAGTTCTCGTTCGCGGCGCTCAACTGCTCCTACATCACCCCGGCAGGTGACCGGGTGCCCGCGCGCGACGTGAGCCTGGTGGGGGATGCGCTCGACACCCTCGCCCGGCTCGAAGGCATCGGGTCGGACTTCGGCGGGGACAACATCACCTGCGGCAAGCAAGGACAGATGGTGGGAATCGGGATCTACTCTCCCTCGATGCGTTACGCGGCTCTCGACTGGAGCGCCGCATGAAGCAGTTGGAGAGCCGGACCGGAGAGGCTCTGGCCGTCGCGGACGCCGTCGAGCGTTGCCTGCGTCCGGGGGAGCAGTCCCTCACCCACCTCAGCCGCACCGCCCATCGGCGGCTGACCGTTGACGAATCGGGCAACAAGCGGATCGCGATCCAGCAGGGGCGGATCGGCGGCTATGTGCGCCTGTCCGGCGAGGGGCGCGAGCTGTACCTGAACGCACCCGAGCTGACAGCCGGGGACGGTGCCGCTCTGCTGGAGACCGGCCGTGGCTCGCTGCCGCTCGGCAGCGCCCGGCCGCCGGTGGTCACACGCGCCCTGCACGAGGCGGCCGCCGTCGACGGCAGCTGGCGGAACACGGCCGAGCGCATCGACCTGGAATCGCTGGCCGCCGATCCGGCGCCGTTGCTCGAGCGGCTCGCAGCGGGAGCCGGCCCCGGACACACCGTCCGTACGGTGCACCTCTCGGAGGTGCTGAGCGAATCGGTGTACGCCCTGTCCGGTGGTGCACGGGGCGAGAGCGGCTGCCGCGGTGTCGAGGTGCAGGCCGTGGTGTCGAACACCGAGGGCACCGCGGTCGCCTCGCTGTCGCGATACGCCACGTCCCTGGACCGTATCGACGCGACCGCGCTCGGCCGTGAACTGGCGCTGGCTTCGGCCGGGTTCTGTCCAGCATCGGAGGTCTTCGACGGCGACGACGTGGTGTTCACACCCTCGGCCGCCGCGCAGCTGTTGCGTGCTGTCGTGAGCACGTTGTTCCTCAACCCGATGACCGGCCGGCGCCCGCTGTGCTCGGCCGTGGTGGACGACGGGCGGGCCGTCGAGGGCTGGTCGGCCCGTGCTTTCGACTGCGAGGGCACTCCCACCGGCGCCATGGAACTGGTGACGCGGGACGGTGTTCAGCAGGCCACGGCCACCCGGCTGAGATCGGCGGGCGGTGACGGGGCCGAGTGGCTGACGGGTCACGCCTCCTGGGACCGGCTGAAGAGCCATCCGCAGCTCACCGCCACCAATGTCCGCCTGGAACCCGGAGGTCCGGCCGGGGACCCGTACGCGGGGGAGCGCTGTGTCGTGGTCGACGTGCGCACTCTGGGAGTCGAGGAGCACCGCTCCGGCGGCCAGCTCGCCTTCCGGCTGCTGGTCGTGCGCGCCGTGGACGGAGTTCCCACCGGTGCGTACCTGCCGCTTTCGGTGGAGGGCGAGGCCGCCGACTTCCTCGCCGCTGTCGACGCGGTCGGGGAGACCGTCTCGTACTACCCAGGTCCCTTCTCCGTCGGTGGAGCCGAGCTCGCGATGGACCTGTCCAGGCTGCCTTCGAAGAGTGAGGTCTGATCGTGTCTGCCGGACGAGGACTCGAAGTAGACAATCTGTGCCGTGAATTCACCTCCCGGGACGGGACGGTGCGCAAAGCGGTCGACGACGTCAGCCTGACGGTACGCCCCGGCGAGTTGGTGTCGGTGCTCGGGCCGAACGGTGCGGGCAAGACCACCACGGTCCGGATGCTGACCGGTCTGCTGCTGCCGACCTCCGGATCCATCCTGCTCGACGGGCATGACGTGGTCCGCGACCGCAGGCGGGCGGCGCTCGCCTGCGGCTTCAGCCTTGGCGGGGACACCGGTCTGTATCCACGGCTGACGGCACGCCAGAACCTGACGTTCTTCGGCCTGATGTACGGGCTGCGCGGAGCGGCGCTGGACCGCAAGGCCGAGGAACTGCTGGCCGCGGTCGATCTGGAGCACCGGGCCAAGGATCTGGTCGGGTCGTTCTCCCGCGGCATGAAGCAACGCCTCCACCTGGCACGCTCGTTGCTGCACGACCCGTCGGTGCTGATCCTGGACGAGCCGTCGGCCGGTCTGGACCCACAATCGGCCGCGTCGATGCGCGCGCTGGTGGCCCGTCTCTCCGAGGAGGGCCGCAGCATCCTGCTGACCACGCACGACATGCGTGAGGCCGAGGAACTCAGCGACCGGATCGTACTCATGAAGGATGGCCGGATCCACACCGAATCCACCGCCTCCGAGCTGCGGCTGGCCGCCGCGGAACGGCTCGGGCACACCGTCCACGTGGTGTTCGCCGGCGCCGAGGTGCCGGACGCGGTGAGCACCTGCCCGGGCCTGCTCGGGGAGCAGCGAGACGGTGCCACCGTGACGCTGCGGGCGACGGACGGCGCTGCCGCCGTGCAGTGGATCCTGACCACTTTCCCGGGAATGACGGTGAGCGTGGCGGTCACGCCGCCCACGCTGGAGGAAGTGTTCCTGGAAATGGTGACCACTTCGTGAACACCTTCATGCGCGCGACCACGGACCAATTGCGCATGCATGCGTCCAGTCCGATGGCGATCTTCTCCACACTGGCCATGCCCTGCGTATTCGCCTTTGTCGTGCACAGCAACATGGCACGTGGCAAGGGGTCGAGCGACACCACCAGTGACATGGCCGTAGGGTCGGCAGGCATCGGCATGCTGGATTCCATCATCGTGCTCGTCGTTTTCAGTCTGATGGGCGAAAAGCAGTGGAAGACGCTGTACGCCGCCCTGGGCAGTCCGGGCGGTCTGGTGCCGGTGGTCCTCGGCCGGCTGACCGGGATCGCCGTCCAGTCCCTGACGGCGCTGCCCGGCACCTTTGTCATCCTGGCTCTGCTGTGGGGGATCGACTCCGGTTTCGCCTGGGGCCGCTGGGTCCTCGGCGGTGTGCTGCTGGCCCTGGCCACGGCGGCCGTCGTGGGCCTGCTCGCCGTGGCGGTGCTCCGCTTCCCCTACTCGTCCGGCATGACCAATGGCCTGACCGGTCTGGTGATGGCCCTGTCCGCCCTGATCGTGCCGCAATCGGCGCTGCCCGGGCCGGTGCAGAAAGTGGCCTACCTGCTGCCGCAGTCCCATGTCATGAGCTGGGTGCGCGGTGGTCCGGGGAGCGCCGTCGCCGCGGCGCTCGCGCTCACGGCCGTCTACGGGGCCCTGGTCGTGCTGTTGGTGCGGCGCGTGGAGCTCATCGCCCGCCGGCAAGCCCTTCCGCTGGAGGTGTGACCGATGGCGACCATGCTCCGTGGTGCGCTGCTGTCCTACAAGGCGCTCTTCACCTGGCTCAATCCCCTGGGCTATCTCAGCTCCCGCATCGTGCGCCCGATCGGTATGGCGATCGCGTTCACCTCGCTCTCGTCCTACTACGGCGCCGCGATCGGGCGGATGCTGATCGGTGCGAGCCTGCTCGCCGGCGCGGGCGCCGTGATCTACGGGATGGCGTTGTCCGTCGGCAACGAGCGCTCCTTCGGCACCCTCGGGATCTGGCTGGCTTCACCCCAGGGCAAGCTCGCCTCCGCCTGCGAGCGTGCGCTGCCGCACCTCGCGGACGGTGTCGTCGGCGGTCTGTGCACCTATCTGGTGTGCTGCCTGCTCTACGGCACGCTGCCCATCGGGATGCTTCCCTTCCTCGGACTGCTTGCCCTGGGGGTGGTGACAACGGCCGGTCTGGGCCTGGCTCTGTCCGGCCTGGCACTGGTGATCGAGGATCTCTTCGTCGGTCCCAACGCGGCCGAACTCGTGCTGATGGTGCTCTCCGGAACGCTCATCGCCCACGACCGGCTTCCGGCCTTTCTGCAGCCGTTGAGTGAGATCGTCCCTCTCACCCACATCATGAAATCGGTCGTCGGCCGGCTTTCCGGCCAGGCGTGGGACGGTGGGGAACTCCTCATTGAACTGGGTGTGGGTGTCGGCTGGTTCGCGGTGAGTTCCGCATTCATGTACTGGGCGGTACGCCGGGCCGCCTACCGGACGGAATTGTCCTGACCCCCACTCTCCCCGGCAGGCGACGCCGAGCCGCGGACCTGGTACCGGATACCGAGCGCGGCTGACCGCCGCCGACACGAGAGTTGCTGTGCGATGAACCTGGAGATCGAGCGCAAGTTCACGATCGCGGAGGGCTGGGAGGTGCCGGAGGGCACCACCGGGGTCCAGCTGCGCCAGGCGTACCTGACGCCACCCGGCGCCGACACGGAATTCCGGGTGCGCGACAAGCGGGACGCCCGGATCATGACCGTGAAGACCTTCGACGCCGCCACCGACTCCATGGTGCGCCAGGAGATCGAGTTCGAGATCAGCGACGAGGTGTTCGGACAACTCTGGGAGCTCTCCGGCGGCGACTGTCTGAGCAAGTTCCGCTGGAACGTTCCCCTCGGCCCGCACGTGGCGACGGTCGACG
This sequence comes from Streptomyces sp. NPDC053673, assembly GCF_055585225.1. Classification (NCBI taxonomy): domain Bacteria; kingdom Bacillati; phylum Actinomycetota; class Actinomycetes; order Kitasatosporales; family Streptomycetaceae; genus Streptomyces; species Streptomyces sp. NPDC053673. Next base: position 20,987 of record NZ_JBVJKN010000025.1, read on the forward strand.
TCTACGACGGACACCTCGCAGGACTCCGCGTGGTGGAGGTCGAGTTCGCCAGCGTGGAGGAGGCTCGCAGCTTCGTGCCGCCGGACTGGTTCGGTGAGGAGATCACCGGCCACCTCGCCTGGAGCAACCGGGAACTTGCGGCCGTGGCGAGGGCCAAGGCACAGGAGGAAGCGGCTTCCGCGTGATGCGGCACATCGACTTCGAGCGGCTGCACGACTTCCGCGACCTCGGAGCCGCGCTGCCGACGGGCGCACCGTCGCCTGGTGGGCGCCCTGAGCGGACCCGCGCGGGCCGTCTCCCAGCCCGGCCCGCGACTCCGGCGTCCGGTGCGCTCAGCCGGAGTTGAGGGTGATGTCCCCGTTGCTGGTGGTGAGGTCGACCTGGTACTCGCCGGCCGGGTCGTCGTCCACGTGGATGTTCTCGTCGCCGTTGTTGCTCTTCACCGTCACCTTGTAACGCGCGGGCGGCGCGGTGACGTTGATCTCGCCGTTGGACGTCTCCGCCCGGACGTCCTGCGGCTTCGCCGGGGTGAGGGTGATCTCGCCGTTGGACGTCTTGGCCCGGACGCCCGTGCCCTGCAGCCCGGTTCCGTTGATCCGGCCGTTGCTGGTCTCCACATCGACCGAACCGGCCACACCGTCCAGCTCGATACGCCCGGAGCTGGTGGCCACCTCCACCTTGCCCACCTGGGTCAGACTGACCGCGCCGGACGAGGTCTTGCCCGACACCGGGAGTCCCGCCGGCAGGTCGACCGTGTAGTTCACCGAGCAGTCCTTGCCGCAGCCGCCGAGCACCAGGACACCGTTCTCGACCCGGTGGGTCGCCCCTTCCGGCTTGTCACCCTTGTAGTCGACGGAACGGTGCAGGGACACCACGCTGACGTTCTTCGCGCCGCGCAGGGTGACGCCGCCGGAACTGCTGTCCAGCCGCACGGACGTGATCTTCTCCGTCACCTTTGCGTCATCCTCGAACGTGGAGCCGGGTACCAAGCCGCACGCGCTGAGTCCCATCACACCGATGCCGGCCACCGCGACGGCCCCGAAGTGCCGGAGCTGCTGGCGCATGAGATTTCCCCGATTCTGTAGTGCTGGCTGTCACCCGGCTCGCTGCAGGCCGGCCTCGATGAAGTTATCCGCACGCGCTGCGGGCCGGACATGGGGGAAACCCCCGGGTGCCGCTATGGGCTCCCCCCCCCGACGATGCCGGGCGAGCGACGCGCGGTTCCCTCGCGGGCGGAGCGCCGCTCGCACGCATCCGCCGAGGCGGCGAGCGCCACCGCCCCGGCGACCGCCGCTGTTAGGCCCTGTCCGGCCGATCTTGTCGGGCCCGCGACGCCGGCTACGGTACCTCGCTGCGTTGGCGGAGTCGCCCAAGTACGTCCAGTACGGGGGCGATCTCCCCCAGCTACCGCTGGGAGGTGCCCCCTCCGCCTTGCGATGTGTCCCCTCGGCCCTCCGGGTCTGGGGAGACCCCATGCATCTGACGCCGCGGCCTGGTCCTCGAAGATCGCCCGGACAGGACCTAGTGCCGCGACCGGCAATGTCTGCCCGTCGAGGAGCGTCGTCCGGTGCGTGCCATCGCAAGGCGGCCGGAAGTCCTTGTAGCGGAGCTACCAGGGCTTTTGGCCAACGCAGCATGGCTGCGTGCCGGGCGGCGCGACAGGGCAAAGCTTGCCGGGAGGGGCACTAGTCGCGGACGCGGGCGATGAGCAGGGCCACGTCGTCGCACCAGTTGTCGCCCCGTAGTGCGTCGAGAAGCCGGTCGCAGGTCTCCTCCAGCCCGGCGGGCGGGTCCGAAAGCAGGGTGAGCAGCACATTCAGGCGGGTGTCGATGTCGTCGGTCCGGGTCTCCACCAGTCCGTCGGTGTAGAGCACGAGCGTGTCGCCGGGGGAGAGGGCGATGGTGAGGGAACGGAAGGGGACGCCGCCGACGCCGAGCGGGACCCCGCTGGGCAGGTCGAGCAGCAGCGGCGGGCGGCCCGAGCGCAGCAGCACCGGGGGCAGATGACCGGCCGTGGAAATCGTGCACTGCCCCTGGTGGGGGTCGTAGAGGACATAGAGACACGTGGCGATGTAGGGCTCCAGCCCGCCCGTGATCACATCGAGATGGTGCAGCACCCGCTCGGGGTCGAGGCCGAGCGAGGTCAGGGTCTGGGTGGCGGTGCGCAGCCGCCCCATCGCCGTGGCGGCGTTGATGCCGCTGCCCATGACATCGCCCACCACCAGCGCCGTCTTGTCGCCGCTCAGCGGGAGGACGTCGAACCAGTCGCCGCCGACCTCGCTGACGGCCCCGGCCGGCTGGTAGCGGGAGGCGACTTCCAGGCCGGCCAGATACGGCGGATGCCGGGGCAGCAAGCTGCGCTGGAGAGCGAGGGCGGCGTTGCGCTGCTGCTGGTACCAGCGGGCGTTGTCGATGCACACCGCGGCCCGGGCCGCCAGTTCGGTGGCGAGCAGGACATCGTCGGAGTCGAAGGGCAGAGGATTGCGGGAACGCTTGAGATCCAGCACGCCGAGCACCTCACCGCGGGCGGTCAACGGCACGGCCAAGTAGGAATGCACACCGGCCTCGGCCAGCAGCACGGCCGAGTCGGCGTCGCGCGCGATGCCCGGCAGTTCCCCCTCGGTCACCTGGGACACGATGACCGGCTCCCCGGTCTGCACACACTGGGCGACCAGCCGGTCGGCATCGTAGTGGGCGAGTTCGCCGGGAGGGTCGGCCGCCCGGACCGCGGGAGTGGGATAGGCCGCGGCGACGGCGAGGGCGCGGAAGACCGCCGGACCGCCCGCCGGCACCGCTTCACGGCGGCCCTCCACGGCGGAGTCCAGCACATCCACCGCCGCGACGTCGGCGAGCTCGGGTACGGCGACATCTGCCAGTTCCCGGGCGGTCTGCCACAGGTCCAGCGTGGTGCCGATACGCACCGAGGCATCCGCCACCAGGGTGAGGCGGTGCCTGGCACGCTCCGCCTCCCGGGACGCCTGGTGCCGGTCCGTGACATCCACGACCGAGGCCGCCAGCCCCAGAACCCGCCCGCCGGGATCCTCCAGCCGGTACAGGGACAGGGACCAGGCCCGCTCGGTGTTCCGGGCGGACGGGTGGCCGAGCACCCGGCGGTCCACCAGCGGCGTTCCTGTCTCCAGGACCCGGCGCATGGCGGCCTCGATCCTGTCGGCGTCCACGAACGGCAGGGTCTCGCCCACGCGCCGGCCCACATGCCGTGACGCCGGGATGCCGCTGACACGCTCCAGCGCCGGGTTGACGGTGATGAAGCGCAGACCGGAGTCCAGGACGGCGAGGCCGATCGGGGACTGGTCCACGAGCCGCACGGACAGCGCCAGGTCCCGCTCCACCTGGCGCAGCGTCGCCTGGTCGGTGGCCAGGCCGAGTGCGTAGTAACCGCCGTGCTCGTCCTGCAGACGCATGTTGCGCATCTCCAGCAGCCGCATGCCGCCGTCCTTGTGCCGGACGGGGAAAACCCCCGCCCAGCTCTCGCCGCTCTCCATCACGTCGGCGAACAGCTGGAGCACGAGGTCGTAGTGCTCCTCGGCGACCAGCAGCGGGAGCGCGTAATGGCCCAGCGCCTCCTCGGGGGTGTATCCCAGCAGCTCCTCGGCCTGGCGGCTCCACAGCGCGATCCGCCCGTCCGCGTCGAGCACCACGGCCGCCATGCCGAGCACGTCGAGCAGCCCGCCCGGCGGAGCGGGTCCGAGCTCCGCGTTCGGCACCAGGTCACCGGAGAACGCTTCGGTGCCACCCATCCGCAGCCGCTCCTCCCGCCGCCGTGACGGCGTACGCGCCCAGGCCACGCCCACACCGCCGGAAACCTGGGCGCTCCCATCGTCCCTCCGCCCCCAGATCCGCGCACTTCCCGCCCCGCATCCGCACGACCCGGCCGGCGGTGCCGGCACGCACGCTCAGCCCGGCCGGCGCCCGACGGCGGGGAAGGGCAGCTCCTGCTCGGTCCAGACGGTCTTGCCTCCGCGCGCGTGCCGCGTGCCCCAGCGCGCCGTCAGCTGCGCCACGAGCAGCAGTCCCCGGCCGCCCTCGTCGGTGCTGCGTGCGCGGCGCAGATGGGGGGAGGTGGCACTGGGATCGGAAACCTCGCAGATCAGCCGGTGCAGGTTGATGAGCCGCAGGGTCACGGGCCCGCCGGCGTAGCGGTAGGCGTTGGTGACGAGCTCGCTCACGATCAGCTCCGTCGTGAAGATCATCTCGTCCAGTCCCCACTCGGTGAGCTGCCGTTCGATCAGCCCCCGGGCACGGGCCGGTGCGGTGGGCTCCGCGGGCAGCTCCCAGGACGCGACCTGCTCCGGCGCCAGAGTCCGGGTCCGGGCCAGGAGCAGGGCGACATCGTCGGTGGGCCGGACCGGCAGCAGCGCGTCGACCACGTCCTGCGAGGCCTCCTCCAGCGACCGGGCCGGTCCCGCGAGCGCCGCACAGAGCCGGGACAGCCCGGCGTCGACGTCACGGTCGTCGCCCTCGATGAGCCCGTTCGTGTAGAGGGCCATCACGCTGTTCTCGGAGAGCTCCAGCTCCGCGGCTTCGAACGGCAGCCCTCCCAGCCCCAGCGGCGGCCCGGCAGGAAGGTCGGGGAGGCTCGCTTCCCCGCCGGGCGTCACCACCACCGGCGGGGGATGTCCCGCGCGAGCCAGGGAGCAGTGGCAGGACACCGGGTCGTACACGGCGTACAGGCAGGTGGCGCCCACCACCTGATCGCCGGACGAGCCCTCGTCCCCCGCCTCCTGTTCGCCGGCCAGCCGCGTCACCAGGTCGTCAAGGTGCGAGAGCACCTCGTCGGGTTCCAGATCGAGATCGGCCAGCGTATGTACGGCGGTACGCAGCCGGCCCATCGTCGCCGCGGCGTTGATGCCGTGGCCGACGACGTCCCCGACGACCAGCGCGACACGGGCTCCCGAGAGCGGGATCACGTCGAACCAGTCCCCGCCGACCCCGGCGGCGCCGCCCGCCGGCAGATACCGGTGGGCGACGCGGACCGCCGGATGCAGTGGAAACGAGCGCGGCAGCAGACGGCGTTGCAGCGCCAGCGCGGTGCGGTGCTGTTGCGTGTAGCGGCGGGCATTGTCGATGGAGACCGCGGCACGGGCGGCGAACTCACTCGCCAGAGTGAGATCGTCCTCCTCGAACGGCTCGGGCACCTTGTACCGCCACAGGCAGACGAGCCCCAGCAGGAGCCCACGGGCGGTGAGCGGAACAACCATCAGGGAATGGACGCCCAGCCTGCGTGTCTGTTCCGACCGCACCCGGTCCAGACCCGCCACGGGGTTCACAGGATCGAGACGGGCCGCCAGAACAGCACGACGGGTGATCAGACACCGGGCCTGCGGTGTGTCCGGCGGGAACGTCCGAAGGGTGCCCACCGGGAACATCACCTGCTCCGGGTTCGGAGCGACCGACTTGAGCGCGGCTCTGCGGAGCGGGCCGGCGCCGTCCGGGAACAGCTCCTCGCCCAGGACGACCGCGTCGAGAAGATCGACGGTCACACAGTCGGCGAGCCCGGGGGCCGCGACATCCACCAGCTCCGACGCGGTGGTCAGCACGTCCAGCGTGGTCCCGATCCGGGTACTCGCCTCGTTGAGCATCGCCAGCCGGCGACGTGCCCGGTGCCGGTCGGTGACGTCCTCGACCAGTTGCGTCACTCCCAGCGTCCGGCCGGTGGAATCCTCCATGCGGAACGCGGACACGGCGACGTACCGCTCCCGCCCCGGGTCGCTGCGCAGCCGGCACGACTGCTCGGTGAAGATCATCGGACTGCCGGTCTCCAGCACCTGCCGCAGCCTGCCCTCGATCGTCTCCGCGTCAGAACGGATCAGGAAGTCTCCGATGTGGCGCCCCCGCGCCTGCTCGCTCGTGATCCGCCCGATGCGTGCGAGCGCACGGTTGATCCGCAGGACCGCCAGGGTGGGGTCATGGATGGCGAGGCCGATCGGCGACCGGCGGAACAGCCCGTCCAGGACCGACCGGTCGATCTCCCACTGGGCGATCTCCTCCGCCGGCGCGCCGTCCACATACCACTCGTCGGCACGGCCGGCGCGGATCACACGGTGGACGCGGATGCCGAAGGCGGCCCGCCGGCCCTTGTGGTCCCGCACGGGCAGACCACCGAACCAGCGGCCGTCCCGCACACAGGCCGCCGCCGCGTCCCGTACGAGATCACGATCGCGCGGATCCACGAGAAGGTCCGCGGCAGACCGGCCGAGAGCCTCTTCCTCGGTGTATCCCAGCAGCTCGCGCGCGCGTTCGCTCCAGCCCACCACCCAGCCGCGGCCGTCGAGCACGAGAGAGACGGCGCTGCCCAACGAGAACGGGTCCGCCGGGCTCTCACTCATCAGGGACACGGATCCGGTCATCACTTCTCATGCTCCATCGGGTGCGGCCCGTGCGCACGCGCTCCACCGGTCCGGCGCACGCGCACGCGGCCCGGGCGGGCACAGCCGCCTGCGCGCGGGGAGCGAATTGCGATCGTAAGGTCGGTAGGCGTGCATGTGTCCGGCTGCTCACGAGGGAGTATGGAAATGTCCTTGAGCTATGCCCCGCAGGCCCCGGTGTTGGAGGCCGCCGCCGCGGAGTTCGCGACGGCGACGGCCAACCCGCCGTTCCTGTTCGACCTGCCTCCCGCCGAAGGCCGCAAGGCCGTCGACGAGGTGCAGTCCGGTGAGATCGCCATGCCGGAGGTGGACGAGGAGTGGGTGACCGTACAGGGCGGTCCCACCGGTACCGTCCGGGCGCGGGTGGTCCGGCCCGTCGGGGCTGCGGGCGCCCTGCCCGTGATCCTGTACATCCACGGCGCCGGCTGGGTGTTCGGCAATGCCCACACCCATGACCGTCTGGTGCGTGAGCTGGCCATGGGCGCCGGGGCTGCGGTGGTGTTCCCCGAGTACGACCTGTCACCCGAGGCCCGCTACCCGGTGGCCATCGAGCAGAACTACGCCGTGGCCCGCTGGATCGTCACGGACGGAGCCGGCCAGGGCCTGGACGGTGCGCGGCTGGCGGTGGCCGGTGACTCGGTCGGCGGCAACATGAGCGTGGCGCTGACCCTCATGGCAAAGGAGCGCGGTGATGTGCCGCTGGTCCAGCAGGTGCTGTTCTACCCGGTCACCGACGCCGCCTTCGACACCGGTTCCTACCGGCAGTTCGCCACGGGGTACTTCCTGCGCCGCGACGCCATGCAGTGGTTCTGGGACCAGTACACGACGGACGAGGCGCAGCGCGCCGAGATCACCGCGTCCCCGCTGCGCGCCACCACCGAACAGCTCGCCGGGCTGCCGCCGGCCCTGGTCATCACCGCCGAGGCCGACGTCCTGCGCGACGAGGGCGAGGCGTACGCCAACAAGCTCCGCCAGGCCGGCGTACCGGTGACCGCCACCCGCTACCAGGGCATCATCCACGACTTCGTGATGCTCAACCCCCTGCGCGGGACGGAAGCCGCCGAGGGAGCCATCACCCAGGCGGTCACCACCCTGCGCCGCGCGCTGCACCCCACGGGCTGATCCGGGCGGGGCGCGCCCCGAGCTCACCGAGGTCACTGAGATCACCAAGTTCACTGAGGTCACTGAGAAGCAGGGCCGCGGACACCCGCTGACGATCGACAGCGGGTGGCGTGAAGTCGCCTGCATCGCACCGGCGTTCGTGAAGCGCAGCGTCCGGCCCGCCGGGCGGCGCGGCCCGGCCCACACGGCCGTCGAGGGCGACCTGTCCGTCCAGCTCCGTGATCTGGAACACCAGGCGGGGGTACGGCGGACCCTCTGACGGGGCCTCGCCCGGCGGGAGTCCTCCACCCCTCTCAACCGCGGCGTCTCATCCGGCGGCGTCCCATCCGCGGCATCTCGTCACGGCCCCCGGCATCGGCAACCGCTTCGAGAACCGAGGCCCGTCGCCTCGTGTCGCTGTTGGGCCGAATGAGTGAGGGACGCGAAGATGGTCCCATGAGCAGGTACGAGAGGCACGACGTCACCGACGAGCAGTGGGAGGGCCTGGCGCAGGTCGTCCCGCTGCGCGGTCGTAACGAGTGGCCGTCAAGGATCGACCATCGCACGATCCCCCGGGACGCCTTCGCCGCCCCGGACGCCGGCGCCGCCGCCGAGCAGCGCCGGATGGTCGTCCTGCGGGTACAGGTCTTCGCGGACGCGCGCGACGTCGCCGAGCACCTCATCGCGCAGGTCCCGGTACTGCTGGACCTCACCAGCGCGGACACCGAAGTCGCCAAGCGCATCCTGGACTTCAGCAGCGGCGTCGTCTTCGGGCTCGGCAGCGGGATGCACCGGGTCGACCGGAACGTCTTCCTGCTCGCACCGGTCGGCACGGAGGTCGAGGGCGTCGCCGCGGCGGCCGTCCCTCATTCGTAGGAAGCCCTTTCAGGCGTAACGGTTCGGCGTACGGCGCGCTGCGTAGCGTCTTCCGCATGGAGTTGATCAGCACCCGTCCCACGGTCACCGAACTGCGCCTCTCCGCCTTCGCGTCGCATCGCGCGGGCACCTTCCCCCTCGGCCCGGTGACCCTGTTCGCCGGGCCCAGCGGCAGCGGCAAGTCGAGCGCGCTGCGGGCCTACGAGGCACTGGCCCGGCTCGGCGCGGGCAGCGGGATCGGCGAGGTGTTCCCGGACCCCGCGGGCTGTGTTCCCGAAGGTGCGGAGGGGGACTCCCAGGGCAGACGGGGATTCAGGCTCGGCTGTACGGTCGACGGCCCGGCCGGTTCCGTACAGCTCGATCTCGCCGTCCAGGCCGAGCCGGAACTCCGCATCGTCGGCGAGCGTTTGACCAGCGAAGGGCAGACCCTGCTGAGCACGGCACTGCGCGACCCCGGGCGCACCTGCGTCCAGGCCGCCTGGCACACGGCGGGCGCCGCCCGGGTCACCCGCGCCCCGCTGCCCGACGACCGGCTGGGCACGGCACTGCTGCCGCTGCGCGTCGCGGGCAAGACGGACGGACAACGGCGGGTGCTGGCCGCCGCCGAGCAGGTGGTGGTGGCGCTGCGGTCGGTGTTCCCCTGCGATCCGCAGCCCCAGCGGATGCGGGAGCCCGTGCTGCCGGGGGAGGGCCGCCTGCGGCACGGCTGCGACAACCTGGCGGCGGTGCTCCACCGCACCCGCAGCGAGTGCGCCAGACGCCATGCGCGGCTGACCGCTGCGGCCCGGGCGGGCTGCGCGGGCCCGGTCGCCGACGTGGGCGTCGAGGAACTCACCGACGGGACGGTGCGCGCGGTCCTCGGCCGGGTCGTGAGCGGACGGGGCACCCCGCTCGGGCGGCTCGGAGACGGCGAACTGCGTTTCCTCGCCCTCGCGCTGGTCCTGCTCACCGGACCCGGTGTGCTGGCCGTGGACCAGGCGGCGGAGGTCCCCGGCGCCCTGCAGTCGCTCACCGTCCTCGCCGACGGCTTCGACCGCTGCCTGGACCGCCGTCAGGCGCGCGAACTGGCCGCACTGGCGGCCTCGATCAGCGCCGGCGGACATCTCCGGCTGGTGGGTGCGGTGAGCGACGGCGACACCGCGCGCGGGATCGAGGGAGTGACGGTGGTAGACCTGGTGCCGTGACAGAACTGGACGTCAAGGCACTGCAGCGCAGACTGGCCGAGTTCGCGGCGGCCCGGAACTGGGAGCCGTACCACACGCCGAAGAATCTCGCGGTGGCGCTGACCGTCGAGGCGGCGGAACTGGTCGAGATCTTCCAATGGCTGACCCCGGAGGAGTCCGCACGTGTCATGGACGACCCGGCGAAGGCTCACCGGGTGGCCGACGAGGTCGCCGACGTGCTCGCATATCTGCTGCAGTTCTGCGAGGTGCTCGGCGTCGACGCGCTCTCCGCGCTCTCCGAGAAGATCGACCGGAACGAGCTGCGCTTCCCGCCGGCCGAGAGGCCGTCGGACGGACCGTCACGACCGCGTCGTCACTCTACGGAGTGACTGATCTTTCCCCAACCGGCTTCCTGTCCACAGATTTCCGAATTCCCCTGGCTTTTCGTCTGGGCCGCCTTCACTCTGGGTAGTGAGTCAGTGGGCAGAAAGTCGTATGAACGGGGGCGGCGTACATGGATGCGGAGCGGCTCATCGCGGTCGGCAGGCGGGCACTGGCGGAGTGCCGCGCCGCGCTGGACGTCGTGGCGGAAGCCTGGCAGGCGCAGGCCCTCGCACAGGCGGTGGGAAGCCACCTGGCGGCTCGCGGCCCACAGGAGCTGAGAGGCGAGGCCCGCGGCCTCAGTGAGGCCGGCGGGCGCAGCGGCGCGATGGTCGATCCTCAAGTACTGCGCACCGGCTGCCTGAGAGCCTCCCAGCTCAGCGAAGTCACCGACCCGCGACGGGCGTTGACAGCGCTGAGCACCCTCCTCGGAGAGGTGGGCATGGCGCTCGTCGGCGTCGCATGCGCCACGGACGAGGAGGGCCTGTACTGGCAGTGCATCGAGGCGATCGACGCCGCGGACGAATCGAGCGACCGCGTGCGTGCGATGCTCCGCCGCCTCTCCCTGCGCGACCGCGACCTTGCTCCCGACCGGGACCGGGACCGTGACCGGGACCGTGACCGCGAGCGCGTGCGCGACCCCGGCCGTCCGGACCCGGCGGACTCGGCGACGAGCCCGCCCTGAGTGCCTGCGCGGGTCCCTGGCCGGTCCTGGCGCCGCCGGGGCGGTCCGGCTCCGCGAGACCGACGATCAGCGCCCGGTCCCGGCCACCGGCGGGACGACCCGCCCGCCCGGTCGACGGCCCTTCATCCGGCCGTGCCGCGTCCGCGCCGCATCACCAGCGCACCGTGAGGTTGACGCACGAACAACGGTGCAGGATGGATGCATGGATCTTCGAATCTTCACCGAGCCCCAGCAAGGGGCGAGCTACGACACCCTGCTCACCGTCGCCAAAGCCACCGAAGACCTTGGCTTCGACGCGTTCTTCCGGTCGGACCACTATGTGTCCATGGGCTCCGCCGACGGCCTGCCCGGCCCCACCGACGCCTGGATCACCCTGGCCGGGCTGGCCCGGGAGACCAAGCGGATCAGGCTCGGCACGCTCATGACCGCCGGCACCTTCCGGCTGCCCGGCGTGCTGGCCATCCAGGTCGCCCAGGTCGACCAGATGTCGGGCGGCCGCGTCGAGCTCGGCCTCGGCGCGGGCTGGTTCGAGGAGGAGCACAAGGCCTACGGCATCCCGTTCCCGAAGGAGAGGTCCGCCCGGCTGGAGGAGCAACTGGCCGTCGTGACCGGCCTGTGGGGCACGCCGGCCGGCAGCACGTTCACCTACGACGGGACGTACTACCAACTGGAGGAGTCGCCCGCGCTGCCCAAGCCCGCGCAGAAGAAGGTCCCGGTGCTCATCGGCGGGCACGGGGCGATCCGCACCCCCCGGCTGGCCGCCCGGTACGCCGACGAGTTCAACATTCCGTTCGCATCGCTGGAGGACAGCGACCGGCAGTTCAACCGGGTCCGGGCCGCCGCCGAGCAGGCCGGACGCAAGGCGGACGACCTCGTCTACTCCAACGCCCTCGTCGTCTGCGTCGGCAAGAACGACGCGGAGGTCGCCCGCCGGGCCGCCGCCATCGGACGCGACGTCGAGGAGCTGAAGGCCAACGGCCTGGCAGGCTCTCCGGCCGAGGTCACCGAGAAGATCGGCCGCTACGGCGAGATCGGCTCCTCCCGTATCTATCTGCAGGTCCTCGACCTCGCGGACCTCGACCACCTGGAGCTCATCTCCTCCCAGGTCCAGTCCCAGCTGAACTGACGCACGAGCCCGGCAAGACCCGAAAGCCAGGTCCCCAGGTCGTGTCTTCAAAGTCCCGGAGCCACTGTGAAGCCCGCCCGCAGCCTCGCCGCCGCCCTCGCCGAAGGGCCGCTCGTCCTCGACGGCGGCCTCTCCAACCAGCTGGAGGCGCAGGGCTGCGACCTGTCCGACGACCTCTGGTCGGCGCGGCTGCTCGCCGACGGCCCCGACCAGATCGAGGCCGCCCACACCGCGTATGTGCGGGCGGGCGCACAGGTGCTCATCACCTCCAGCTACCAGGCGACGTTCGAAGGCTTCGCCCGGCGCGGCCTGGGCCCCGACGAGGCCTCGGCACTGCTGGCCCGCAGCGTGGAGCTCGCCCGCGCCGCGGCGGAGCACGCGGACCGGGAGGTGTGGGTCGCCGCCTCGGTGGGACCGTACGGGGCGATGCTCGCGGACGGCAGCGAGTACCGCGGGCGGTACGGGCTGACCGTGCGCGAGCTGGAGGCCTTCCACCGGGCCCGCATCGAGGCGCTCGCGGCGGCCCGCCCCGACGCGCTCGCCCTGGAGACCGTGCCGGACACCGACGAGGCCGTGGCGCTGCTGCGGGCCGCGGAGGACTGCGGGCTGCCCGTATGGGTCTCGTACACCATCGCGGGCGAGCGCACCCGGGCCGGCCAGGACCTGACGGCGGCCTTCGCCCTCACCGCAGCCGACGACCAGGTGATCGCCGTCGGCGTCAACTGCTGCGAGCCCGCGGACGCCGACCGCGCCGTGGCACTCGCGGCCCGCACGACGGGCAAGCCCGTCGTCGTCTATCCGAACAGCGGCGAGCGGTGGGACGCCACGACGGGGACCTGGCGCGGCGGCGCCACTTTCGACCCGGCGAGGGCGCCCCACTGGACTGCCGCTGGGGCACGGCTGGTGGGCGGATGCTGCCGCGTCGGACCGGACCGTGTCGCCGCGCTGTCGGCGGCCCTCACCGGCACCGGCGCATAACGAAAACGCCTGGTCGCAAGGGCCCAGGGTGGGCAATACTCGGACATGTGTTCCTGACGATCAGTACGACCGGCACCCCCGAGCGTCCCGCCACGGATCTGGGCTTCCTGCTGCACAAGCATCCCGACAAGGCGCAGACGTTCTCGACCTCCCACGGCACGGCGCATGTCCTCTACCCCGAGGCCTCCGTCGAACGCTGCACGGCCGCGCTGCTGCTGGAGGTGGATCCGGTGGCGCTGGTGCGGCGCGGCAAGGGCAAGGGCCGCGGCGGAGCACCCGACTCCGCGCTCGCGCAGTACGTCAACGACCGGCCGTACGCGGCGTCCTCACTGCTCTCGGTCGCGATGAGCACCGTCTTCAAGAGCGCCCTGCGCGGCGTGTGCAACGCGATGCCGGAGCGGGCACAGAGCCCGCTGCCGCTGCGGATCGAAGTGCCGGCGCTGCCCGCCCGCGGCGGGGCCGAACTGGTGCGGAAGCTGTTCGGGCCGCTGGGCTGGACCTCGGTCGACGCCGAGCCCGTGGCACTGGACGAACAGTTCCCGGAGTGGGGCGACTCGCGCTACGTGCGCCTGGTGCTGGAAGGCGAGCTCCGGCTCGCCGACGCGCTGCGTCAGCTCTACGTCCTCCTGCCCGTCCTCGACGACGCCAAGCACTACTGGGTCGCGCCGGACGAGGTCGACAAACTGCTGCGGGCCGGCGAGGGCTGGCTGTCCGAGCACCCCGAGCAGAAGCTGATCACCAGCCGCTATCTGTCCCGCCGCTGGAGCCTGACCCGCCAGGCCATGGAGCGCCTCGAACTCGTACGGCTCGCCGAGAGCGACGACCTCGAGGTCGAGGACGTCGACAACGCCGTGGACGAGACCACCGACACCGACGAGCGGCCGGTCCCGCTCGCCGAGCAGCGCCGCGACGCCATCCTCGCCGCACTGCGCACCGCCGGCGCGGCCACCGTGCTCGACCTGGGCTGCGGACAGGGCCAGTTGGTCCAGGCGCTCCTCAAGGACGTGCGGTTCACCGACATCGTCGGCGTCGACGTGTCCGTACGGGCGCTGGCCATCGCCGCCCGCCGGCTGCGGCTGGAGCGCATGGGCGAGCGGCAGTCCGACCGGATCACCCTGCTCCAGGGCTCGCTCACCTACACCGACAAGCGGCTGGCCGGCTACGACGCCGCCGTACTCAGCGAAGTCATCGAACATCTCGACCTGCCGCGGCTGCCCGCTCTGGAGTACGCGGTGTTCGGCTCCGCCCGGCCCCGGACGGTGATCGTGACCACGCCCAACGTGGAGTACAACGTGCGCTGGGAGACCCTGCCCGCCGGGCACGTGCGCCACAGCGACCACCGCTTCGAGTGGAACCGCGAGGAGTTCCGCGCCTGGGCCGAGTCGGTCGCCGCCCGGCACGGCTACGCGGTGGAGTTCACGCCCGTCGGCGACGACGACCCCGAAGTGGGCCCGCCGACCCAGATGGCCGTATTCACCATGACCACGAAGGAGGTGGAGGCGGCATGACCACCACCACCCGCACACTGCCCGTCCCCGACCTCTCCCTCGTGGTCCTCGTCGGCGCCACCGGCTCCGGCAAGTCCACCTTCGCCCACCGGCACTTCAAACCCACCGAAGTGATCTCCTCGGACTTCTGCCGCGGACTCGTCGCCGACGACGAGAACGACCAGAGCGCCAGCGGTGACGCCTTCGACGTGCTCCACTACATCGTCGGCAAGCGCCTCGCCGCCGGCCGGCTCACCGTCGTCGACGCCACCAGCGTCCAGCAGGAGAGCCGCCGCCAGCTCGTCCAGCTCGCCCGCCAGTACGACGTGCTGCCGGTCGCGATCGTCCTCGACATGCCCGAAGAGGTGTGCGCCGAACGCAACGCGGCACGACCCGACCGGGCCGGCATGCCCCGCCACGTCATCCAGCGGCACCGGCGCGAGCTGCGCCGTTCCCTGCGCGGACTGGAGCGCGAGGGCTTCCGCAAGGTCCACGTCCTGCGCAGCGTCGAGGAGGCCGACGCGGCCGAGGTCGTCCTGGAGAAGCGCTTCAACGACCTGCGGCACCTCACCGGACCGTTCGACATCATCGGCGACATCCACGGCTGCCGCTCCGAGCTGGACACCCTGCTCGGCCGGCTGGGATATGTGGACGGCGCACACCCCGAGGGCCGCACCGCCGTCTTCGTCGGCGACCTGGTCGACCGCGGCCCGGACAGCCCCGGTGTGCTGCGTCGCGTGATGACCATGGTGGCCTCCGGCAACGCCCTTTGCGTGCCCGGGAACCACGAGAACAAGCTCGGGCGCTGGCTCAAGGGCAGGCAGGTCCAGCACACCCACGGACTCGCCGAGACCATCGAACAGCTGGAGCGGGAGGACGCCGACGACCCGTCGTTCCGCGAACAGGTACGGGAGTTCATCGACGGACTCGTCAGCCACTACGTCCTCGACGACGGCAAGCTGGTGGTCTGCCACGCCGGACTGCCCGAGAAGTACCACGGCCGCACCTCCGGCCGGGTCCGCTCGCACGCCCTGTACGGCGACACGACCGGGGAGACCGACGA
Organism: Streptomyces sp. NPDC053673; assembly: GCF_055585225.1. Classification (NCBI taxonomy): domain Bacteria; kingdom Bacillati; phylum Actinomycetota; class Actinomycetes; order Kitasatosporales; family Streptomycetaceae; genus Streptomyces; species Streptomyces sp. NPDC053673. The sequence goes on from NZ_JBVJKN010000025.1 coordinate 36,233, forward strand.
GTTCGGGCTGCCCGTGCGCTACCCGTGGGCCGAGGACTACCGCGGCCAGGCCGCAGTGGTGTACGGCCACACACCCGTGCCCACCGCCTCCTGGCTCAACAACACCATCTGCCTGGACACCGGAGCCGTCTTCGGCGGAAAGCTGACCGCGCTGCGCTGGCCCGAGCGTGAACTCGTCGACGTACCCGCCGAAAAGGTCTGGTACGAGCCCGCCAAGCCGCTCACCACCGAGGCGCCCGGCGGACACCAGGGCCGTCCCCTGGACCTCGCCGACGTCCACGGCCGCCGCATCGTGGAGACCCGCCACATGGGGCGCGTCGCGGTGCGCGAGGAGAACGCCGCGGCTGCACTGGAGGTCATGAGCCGCTTCGCGGTCGACCCGCGGCTGCTCGCCTATCTGCCGCCGACGATGGCACCGACCGCGACCTCACAGGAAGACGGCTACCTGGAGCACCCGGCCGAGGCGTTCGCCCAGTACAAGGCGGACGGCGTCGAACGGGTCGTGTGCGAGGAGAAGCACATGGGCTCCCGCGCCATCGCCCTGGTCTGCCGCGACGCGGACGTGGCGCGCGAACGCTTCGGTGCGGCCGGCGCCACGGGGTCCCTGCACACCCGCACCGGCCGGCCCTTCTTCGACGAGCCCGACGTCACCGAGCAGATCCTCCAGCGGCTGCGCGCCGCCGTCACCGCGGCGGGACTGTGGGAGGAACTGCAGACCGACTGGCTGCTCCTGGACGCCGAGCTGATGCCCTGGTCCCTCAAGGCATCCGGGCTGCTCCGCAAGCAGTACGCGGCCGTGGGCGCCGCCTCCGGCGCGGTCTTCCCCGGCGCCACCGCCGCCCTCGAAGCAGCCGCCGCGCGCGGCCTCGACGTCGACGCACTGCTCCAGCGGCAGCGCGAACGGGCCGCGGACGCCGCCGCGTTCACCGACGCGTACCGCAGGTACTGCTGGACGACCGAAGGCCTGGACGGGGTGCGTCTCGCGCCGTTCCAGATCCTCGCCGTCCAGGGCCGCTCCCTCGCCGCCGTGCCCCACGACGAACAACTGGCCTGGCTGGACCGGCTGGTGGAGGCGGACACCGCGACAGGAACGGCCACCGGATCCGCGTTGCTGCGGACCACCCGCCGCCTCGTCGTCGACACGGGCGACGAGGAGTCGGTGCGCGCCGGCATCGACTGGTGGCTGGAGATGACCGCCACCGGAGGCGAGGGCATGGTCGTCAAGCCCCTGCAGGCGCTCGTACGGGACGACAAGAGCCGGCTCGTCCAGCCGGGCATCAAGGTCCGCGGCCGGGAATACCTGCGGATCATCTACGGCCCCGAGTACACCCGCCCGGACAACCTGACCCGGCTTCGCAGCCGGTTCCTCGGGCACAAGCGGTCGTTGGCGCTGCGCGAGTACGCGCTGGGCCTGGAGGCGCTCGACCGGCTCGCCGACGGCGAGCCGCTGTGGCGGGTCCACGAGGCGGTGTTCGCGGTGCTCGCGCTGGAGTCCGAGCCGGTCGACCCCCGGCTTTAGCACCCCGTCCCTGTCCCTGCCTTACGGGGAGGCGTTGTCCGTGCCTCCCCGTAAGGCGTGATCACTCGCCCGGACAGCAGGATCCGGGAGCCTCGCCACGCATGTGACCGAGCCGCTGAAGGAAGCCGTCGCGGCCGACTCGTCCTCCCTGCTCCCCCTCCGCCTCGCCGCCGACCGCGCCATCAGCGGCATCACGCCCGAGCGGGCGAGGGCCCTGAATGGAGACGGTACAGCCGTTCGCCGGGTGAAGAGGCGTCCGGACGGTGAGGATGAGGGCATGGGATTCCATGTCGACTCCGAGACCGGGCGCCTGCGCCGGGTCATACTGCACCGGCCCGATCTGGAGCTGAAGCGGCTCACCCCCACCAACAAGGACGCGCTGCTCTTCGACGACCTGCTCTGGGTGCGGCGTGCCCGCCAGGAGCACGACGGCTTCGCCGACGTCCTGCGCGACCGCGGCGTCGAGGTGCATCTCTTCGGCGATCTGCTGCGCGAGGCGCTGGAGATCCCGGCGGCCAGGAAACTCGTCCTGGACCGGGTCTTCGACGAGAAGGAGTACGGCCCGCTCGCCACCGACCATCTGCGGGCCGCCTTCGACGAGATGGACACCGGCGTGCTGGTCGAGGCGCTGGTCGGCGGGATGACCAAGCGGGAGTTCCTCGCCGGTCACTCCGAGCCGTCGTCCGTGCGCTTCCACGTCATGGACCTGGACGACTTCCTGCTCGGCCCGCTCCCCAACCACATCTTCACCCGCGACACCTCCGCCTGGATCTACGACGGCGTCTCCATCAACGCCATGCGCTGGCCCGCCCGGCGGCGCGAGACCGTGCACTTCGAAGCGATCTACAAGCACCATCCGCTGTTCACCGGCCCCGAGGCGGGCGGCTTCCACCACTGGTCGGAGGGGCAGGACGACTATCCCTCCACCATCGAAGGCGGCGACGTCCTGGTCCTCGGCAACGGCGCGGTACTGATCGGCATGAGCGAGCGCACCACCCCGCAGGCCGTGGAGATGCTCGCCCGAGGGCTGTTCGCGGCCGGCTCCGCGCGGACGATCGTGGCGCTCGACATGCCCAAGCGACGGGCGTTCATGCACCTGGACACCGTGATGACGATGGTGGACCACGACACCTTCACCCAGTACGCCGGCCTGGGCATGCTGCGCTCGTACACGATCGAGCCGGCCGCCGGCGAGCGGGCCCTGTCCCTGCGGGTCACCGACCATCCGCCCGAGCACATGCACAGTGCGATCGCCGCCGCCCTCGGGCTGCAGGACATCCGGGTGCTCACGGCGACACAGGACGTGCACTCGGCGGAGCGCGAGCAGTGGGACGACGGCTGCAACGTCCTCGCCGTCGAGCCGGGCGTCGTCGTGGCGTACGAACGCAACGTCACGACCAACACCCACCTGCGCAAGCAGGGCATCGAGGTCATCGAGATCCCGGGCAGCGAACTCGGCCGGGGCCGCGGCGGCCCCCGCTGCATGAGCTGTCCCGTGGAGCGGGACGCCGCCCACCCGAACGTATAGCAATACGGGAGTGTGTATAGACTTCCATAGTCCCCGCATTCGCGACCCAGGAGCAGCCACCATGGCGACACATCTCGAAGGCCGCCACTTCCTCAAGGAGCTCGACTTCACGGCGGAGGAGTTCCGCGGTCTGGTCGACCTGGCCGCCGAGCTCAAGGCCGCCAAGCGTGCCGGCACCGAGGTCCAGCGGCTGCGCGGCAAGAACATCGCGCTGATCTTCGAGAAGACCTCGACCCGCACCCGCTGCGCCTTCGAAGTCGCCGCCGCCGACCAGGGCGCCTCGACGACCTACCTCGACCCCTCCGGCTCCCAGATCGGCCACAAGGAGTCGGTCAAGGACACCGCCCGCGTGCTCGGCCGGATGTTCGACGGGATCGAGTACCGCGGGGACAGCCAGGCCGCCGTCGAAGAGCTCGCCGCACACGCCGGCGTACCGGTCTTCAACGGCCTCACCGACGACTGGCACCCCACCCAGATGCTCGCCGACGTGCTCACCATGACCGAGCACAGCGGCAAGGGCATCGGCAAGGGCACCGGTGAGGGCATCGACAACGACGACGCCATCGTCTTCGCCTACCTCGGCGACGCCCGATTCAACATGGGCAACTCCTACCTGGTCACCGGCGCCCTGCTCGGCATGGACGTAAGGATCGTCGCCCCCAAGGCCTACTGGCCCTCCCCGGAGGTCGTCGCGCAGGCCCACCGGCTCGCCGAGGCCGGCGGCGCCACGATCACGCTCACCGAGGACATCGCCGAAGGCGTCGAGGGCTGCGACTTCATCGCCACCGACGTCTGGGTCTCCATGGGCGAACCCAAGGAGGTCTGGGACGAGCGCATCAAGGCCCTCGCCCCCTACCGGGTGACCATGGACGTCCTTCGCGCCACCAACAACGCCGACGTCAAGTTCCTGCACTGCCTGCCGGCCTTCCACGACCTGGGCACCAAGGTCGCCCGCGAGATCCACGAGCGCCACGGCCTGACCGAACTCGAAGTCAGCGACGAGGTCTTCGAATCCGCTCACTCGGTCGTCTTCGACGAGGCCGAGAACCGTATGCACACCATCAAGGCCGTCCTGGTGGCAACACTCGCCACTGCCGAATAGCCATACGCCCGATTGGGTGCTTATGTGAATCAGCCGCTACGATAATCGCCGATCAGTGGGGTCCGGGCTCGCACGCCCGGACCCCACTTCGTTGTGTGCACGACCTGACGAACCTGGCAAGACCCGAAAAGAGAACCACCCCCATGCGCATCAAAAGCCCAGCCCAGCTCCTCGCCGAAGCCGGCGCAGACCGCGAGGGCCACGGCCTCAAGCGCACCATGGGCCTCTTCCAGCTGGTCTGCTTCGGCGTCGGCGCCATCGTCGGCACCGGCATCTTCGTCGGCCTCTCCGACAGCGTCGCCGAAGCCGGCCCCGCCGTCGTCGTCTCCTTCGTCCTCGCCGCGATCACCTGCGTCTTCACCGCGTTCTCCTTCGCCGAGCTGGGCAGCGCGATCCCGGTGTCCGGCTCCTCCTACTCCTTCGCCTACGCCACCCTCGGCGAACGCGTCGCCTTCCTCACCGGCTGGTGCCTGCTGCTGGAGTACGGCGTGTCCGTCTCCGCCGTCTCCGTCGGCTGGGGCCAGTACCTGGGCGAACTCCTCGGCAGCCTCACCGGCCATCAGCTGCCCGCCGCCCTCTCCAGCCCGCCCGGCGACGGCGGCATCGTCAACATCCCCGCCGTCGTCGTGATCCTGCTCGCCGCCCTGCTCCTGGTCCGCGGCATCCGCGAGTCCGCCCGCGCCACCGCCGTGATGGCCGTCGTCAACATCGCCGTGATCGCCCTGCGCCGCCGCCACCCCGGCACCAGGACCGCGTTCCGCGTGCCGCTGTTCCCCGTCAGCCCCGTCCTGGGCGTGCTGTTCTGCCTCTACCTGATGTGGGGCACGGGGTGGACGACGTGGGTCCAGTTCGCGGTCTTCCTGACCGCCGGCGCCGCCGTGTACGCGCTCTACGGCCGCCGCAATTCGCGCCTCGCCGACGCGGACGGCACGGACAGCCCGCAGACAGCCCCCGCGACACCGTCGCCGAGCTTGTACGCTGACATTTCCTGACGGGCCAAGGCCCTTCGACGGAACTGCCCAGGGGGGGAGCAGAGGCGTCATGCACGGCCGGGGTGGTCTGGCCGCCGGACGCGTCGCGGAGATCATCGTGACGCAGCGGACCGGCGGCCGGCAACGGGGGAGCGGCTACCTCGTGCGCAGCGGAGTCGTCCTCACAGCGGCACACGTCATCGACGACGCGGCCGACGTCCTCGTACGCTTCGACGCCGACCAGCCGGGCGAACGGACCCGCACAGCCCGCATCCTCTGGTCCCACGCCCCGTCGGACATGGCGCTGCTCGGTGTCGCGGGCGAAGACACCGACGAGCCGGTCCTCCTGGGCCGGATCGCGGAGCGCGACGCGGTCCTGCGCTGCACAACACTCGGATTTCCCCGGTTCAAACTCCGCGACGACACCGACGGCAGCGGCACCACCTACCGCGACACCTGCCACGCCGAGGGCACGGCACCCGTGCTGTCCAACCGGCGCGAAGGCACCCTCGAACTCATCGTGGCGCCACCCGAGCACGAGCCGGACACCGCGCACTCACCGTGGGAGGGCATGTCCGGAGCACCCGTGTGCAGCGGTGGCCGGCTCATCGGCATCGTCGGCCTCCACCACGCCTGCGACGGTCCCGGCCGGCTCGCCGTGCTCCGCGCCGACCGCTGGGCGGACGGGCTCGGCGAGGACGACCTGAACCGGCTCCAGGAGCTGCTCGGGCAGTCCGTCCGGCCCCAGACCCTCCACGACGTACTCCCCGCAGGCCCGGGCGAACTCGTCCGCAACGCCTACCGGGCTCAGGTCAAGGACATCGCCCCTCCCGAACTGATCGGGAGGCAGGACGAGTTCGCCGAGATCGTCGCCTTCTGCGCCGGGGACGACCCCTACCAGTGGTGGCAGGCCCCACCGTGGGCAGGGAAGACCGCACTCGCCGCATGGCTCGCCCTGCATCCCCCGGCCGGCGTCGTCCCCGTGTCGTTCTTCGTCACCCGCCGGCTCGCCGGCCAGGCCGACAGCGATGCCTTCTCCGACGCGCTGATCGACCAGCTGGCGCCGCTGGCCGAATCGCCCGCCACCACCGTCGGCAACCGTGACACCTATCGCCGCCTGCTGATCGAGGAGGCCGCCCAGCGGCTCGACGAACGCGGCGAACGGCTGCTGCTCGTCGTCGACGGACTCGACGAGGACGAGTCGGCCTCGACCGGCAGCGGCCGCCCCAGCATCGCCTCGCTCCTGCCCCCTCGGCCCCCGGACAACCTCCGCGTACTGCTGACGAGCCGCCCGCACCCCGGTGTGCCGTCCGACGTCCCGGCCTCGCACCCACTGCGCCACTGCACCACCCGCATCCTGGGGACCAGCGCGTTCGCCCAGCACACGCGCAACGAGGCCCGCGAAGAGCTGTACCGGGCGCTGCGCGGCGGCGACGACGTCCAGCGCGAGATCGTCGGCTTCGTCACGGCCGCGCAGGGCGGTCTGACCCTGCGTGACCTGGAAGAGCTCACCCGACGCCTCCCGTACGAACTGCAGATGTGCCTCGGCGGCACCTTCGGCAGAAGTCTCGCCACACGGTCCAGAGGTCTGAGCGCCGCCGACGGATCCGACCGGGACGACCGCGGATATCTCTTCGCCCACGAGACGCTGCGCGAGGAGGCCGAACAGGCTCTCGGGACGGGAGTCGACGAGTATCTGGAGCGGCTGCACACCTGGGCCGACGGCTACCGCGACCGAGGATGGCCGCGGGAGACCCCCCGGTATCTGCTCCAGGCGTACGGGCGGGTCGTGGAGCAGAAGTGCCCGGGCGCCCGCCGGCATGTGGACCTCGTCGTCGACACCCGGCGCCAGGCACGACTGCGCGAAGCCACCGGCGCCGACGGAGCCGCCCTCAGGGAGATCACCTCGGCCCGTGCCGCGGTGGCCGGCTCGGACCGCGACGACGACCTGTGGTCCGCCGCGCTGCTCGCCTTCTCCGACACCTGCCTGACGGCCCGCAACGCCGCGCTGCCGGCCGGATTACCGGTGCTGTGGGCCGCACTGGGCAAGAGCGGCAAGGCCGTCGCGCAGGCCCGGTGCATCCCGGACGACCACGACCGGGGCCGGGCGCTGGCGGGCATCGCCCGGCAATTGCTGAGTACCGACCTCGATCGCGCGCTCGAACTCGCCGATGAGGCCGGCCGGCTGCTCGGCGAAGCGGACCCGCCCGGCCGCGGATCACCGGCGGAGTACCGGGACCTGGCGGTGGTCCGGGCCGTCGCCGGTGAGTACGTCCAGGCACTCAACACGGTCCTCGGCATTCTGGACCCCCGCGAACGGGCCGTCGCCCTGATCCAGGCACTCAGGCATGTGCCGCTGGACGAACGAGGCACCTTCGCGGAGGTGGCGGAGCGGCTCGCAGCGGCCCAGACCGGGGACGGAGCCGACCGGGCCGCACTCCTGGCGATCAGCGGTCTCGCCTGGTGGGGGACCGACCGAGTGCGCTGCGACGCACTGCTGGCACAGGCAGTCCGGTGGAACGGCCAAGGCGATCCGGCGCTCGCACCCGCCGCGGCCATGGTCGCCCTGCTGCTTGCGAGAGTGCGGCCGAAGTACGCCCGGAACCTGGCGAAACGTGCGGCGGCCGCGGCGACAACAGGGTGGTTCGCCGCCAGGGACGAACTCATGGCCGCGCAGGCGCTCGCGCGTTGCGGGGAGTTCGACGACGCGTGGGCGGTCGCCAGGCGCATGAACTACTTCACACAGGCGGCAGTGCAAGGGGCGTTGGTCAGGGAGTCGGCGGCGCAAGGCAGAGCATTCCTCGGCCCCGTGACGGCTGCGCTCGCATACGACGTGATGAACATGGAGCGGACCCGGGGGCTTGTCGAACACGGAAAGCCGGAGGAGGCCCTGGAAGCGCTCGCCGTCCTCCCGCGGCCGCTGCGGCGCGAAGCGGAGGCATTGTGCGCTCTCGCCCTGGTGCACCGGGACCCCGAGGCGGCCGAGGGCATCGCCCTGGAGCTGGAGCGCAGCACGTACGCCAGCTCCGACCTGCCGGACAAGGAGCACGCGGTGGCTGCCATCTCCATGATGCTCGCGGACAGCGGCGACCTGGCCCCGGCGGAGCGGCTCGCCCACTCCCTGCCGGCCAGGGACGCCAAAGCCGCCGTGCTGAACCACTTGGCACTGACGGTGGCCGGCAGCGATCCGCGGCAAGCCGTGGCGCTCGCGCAGGACGCCCGGCGCACGATCGAGTACGGCGCGGAGCGCGATGTGGACGGAACGGTCTCGCACTACGACACGGGGTACTGGCACCGGCTCATCGGGGCCGTCCAGGCGCTGACCTGTGCGGGGGACGTGCAGTCCGCGTGGGACATCGCCCACGCCTTCCAGGACAGGAGGCACCGGGCCGACGCGTTCTCCGTGCTGGCGGCGGTGGCGGGCGGCAGCGGGCCGGACGGGCGGCAATGGCATGACCGGGCCATGCTCCAGATCCAGGACCTGGCTGAGGAGATCAAGCGGGACGACGACCCCTGGCTGACGCACCACTACGAGGACCTCGCCGATCTCGGCAGCCCCGACGGGCTGTTCCTTCAGCTCTCGGAGGCGATCGCACACCGTGGGCGACTGCCGGACGGTGAGCGCGAGGCGCTGGCGGAGGTCGCCGTGCCGCTGGCCGACGAGGGCCTGCTGGAGGCCGAACTCGGGGCCGCGGCCCTGGTGGCTCTGCGAGACGGGGATCCGGGCGCCTCGGCCGGCCTGCAGGCGTCCATCGTGAAGTGGGAGGGGGAGTGCGCCGAACTGGCCTGCGCGTTCGCCGCGCTCGGGGATCCCGGGGAAGGCATGCGACTGGCCCGGGGAGAGGCCGGGCCGGGGGCTCGTGACGGCAAGCGGCGCAAGGCGGTCGCCCAGGACGAGGCGCTCGCGGTGATCGCCGCGCTCGCCGCGGGAGTCGATCTGTCGAGGACGGAAGTCCTCGGCAGCGCTCCGGGCGAGGGGGAACTCCAGGGACTGCGTCGCATTCTGGCCTGCGGGCCGGGCCGGTGGGATCCGCGGCAGACGTGCGCTCAGGACCATCCCACGGCTCGGGCCGCCGTGCGCGAGGTACTGGGAACCGGTGCCTGGTACCTCGTCCTGCGCGCCCTGGCCGTACTCGCACCGGACGGCGCGAGCCGGCTGGGGAGGCTGGCCCTGACCCAGGTGGAGGCGGAGCAGCCCGTCAGCTCCGCGCAGGACGTCGCGCGGGAAGTGTGAACGGGACCGCCACGCGCCAGGCCCTACGCACCAGGCCCTACGCACCAGGGCACGCGCCATCGGCACGGCGGCCGCGGTGTGCGGCAGCGCGACATGCCAGGAGGCGGTCGCCGGGGAAGCGGCGGGAAGGGTCCCGTGGGCTCCGGGCGAGGCAGGTTCCGTTCGCGGGGTCCTCTCACAGCGCCCGCACCGGCCACACCATCCGTATCGCGCACTCATGACGGAAGTCACGTACAAGTGATAACTTCGTGAGGCAGGCAGTAGCCGGCAGGCTGAAGGAGGCCGCGCCCATGAGCCCCTTTACCAGCTCCGCACCCCACACCGAGCAATGGCGCCACATCCGGCTGACCAGGCAGAACGGCGTCGCCACCGTCACCCTCGACCGGCCGGAGAAACTCAACGCGCTCACCTTCGGCGCCTACGCCGACCTGCGCGACCTGCTCGCCGAACTGTCCCGGGAACGGTCCGTACGGGCACTCGTCCTCGGCGGCGAAGGCCGCGGCTTCTGCTCCGGCGGCGACGTCGACGACATCATCGGCGCCACACTCGCCATGGACACCGCCCAGCTCCTCGACTTCAACCGGATGACCGGACACGTCGTACGCGCCCTGCGCGAATGCCCCTTCCCGGTGATCGCCGCCGTACACGGCGTCGCCGCCGGAGCCGGCGCCGTACTCGCACTCGCGGCCGACTTCCGCGTCGCCGACCCCTCCGCCCGGTTCGCGTTCCTCTTCACCAAAGTGGGACTCTCCGGCGGCGACATGGGCGCGGCATACCTGCTGCCGCGCGTCGTCGGCCTCGGCCACGCCACCCGGCTGCTCATGCTCGGCGAACCCGTCCGGGCCACCGAAGCCGAACGCATCGGCCTCATCAGCGAACTGACCGAGGAAGGCCAGGCCCACACCGCGGCCGCCGCCCTCGCCCGCCGCCTCGCCGAAGGCCCCGCCCTCGCCTACGCCCAGACAAAGGCACTCCTCACCGCCGAACTGGACATGCCGCTCGCCGCCTCCGTCGAACTCGACGCAGCGACGCAGGCCCTGCTCATGAACGGCGAGGACTACGCGGAATTCCACGCCGCGTTCACCGAAAAGCGCACCCCGAAATGGCAAGGGCGATGACCATGCCCGCCCACCCCGGAGATTGCCCCGGCCCCCTCCAGCCCCCGCCCGCACAGACCCCTCGTACCGCCCGCACACCCAGCGCCGCCCGCAGCCCACGCAGCCCTCTCCGTATTGCCGTCATCGGCGGCGGCCCCGGCGGCCTGTACGCCGCCGCGCTGCTCAAACGGCTCGACCCCACACGTGACATTGCACTGTGGGAGCGCAATGCCCCGGACGACACCTTCGGCTTCGGAGTCGTCCTCTCCGACGAAACCCTCGGCGGCATCGAGCACGCCGACCCCACCGTCTACCGCGCCCTCCAGGACGAGTTCGTCCGCTGGGACGACATCGACATCGTCCACCGCGGCCACACCCTCACCTCCGGCGGCCACGGCTTCGCCGCACTCGGCCGCCGCCGCCTCCTGGAAATCCTCCACGACCGCTGCGCCTCCCTCGGCGTACGGCTCCACTTCCGCACACCGGCCCCGCCCGCCGCCGAACTCGCCGCCACCCACGACCTCGTCATCGCCGCCGACGGCGTACACAGCCCCACCCGCGCCGCACACGCCGACGCCTTCGCGCCCCGCATCACCACCCACCGCTGCCGCTACATCTGGCTCGCCGCCGACTTCGCCTTCGACGCCTTCCGCTTCGAGATCGCCGAAACCGAGCACGGCGTGATGCAACTCCACGGCTACCCCTATGCGCCCGACGCCTCCACCGTCATCGTCGAAATGCGGGAAGAGGTCTGGCGAGCCGCCGGGCTCGACGAATGCGACGAACAGCAGTCCGCCGAACGCTGCGCCAAGATCTTCGCCGACGCCCTCGGCGGCCGGCCGCTGCGCGGCAACACCTCCGCCTGGACCGCCTTCCGCACCGTCGTCAACGACCACTGGGCGCACGGAAACACCGTGCTCCTCGGCGACGCCGCGCACACCGCCCACTTCTCCATCGGCTCCGGCACCAAACTCGCCGTCGAGGACGCCCTCGCCCTCGCCGCCTGCATCGAGGAACAGCCCACGCTCCCCGAGGCCCTCGCGGCGTACGAGACCGAGCGCCGGCCCGTCGTGGAGTCGACGCAGCGCGCCGCGGCGGCCAGCCTGCGCTGGTTCGAGGAGCTCGGGACGTATCTCGACCAGCCGCCACGGCAGTTCGCGTTCAACCTGCTCACCCGCAGCCGCCGGGTCACGCATGACAACCTCCGGCTGCGCGACCCCGCGTTCACCGCGTCCGTCGAGCAGCACTTCGGCTGCCCGCCCGGCACGCCGCCGATGTTCACGCCCTTCCGGCTGCGCGGACTGACCCTGCGCAACCGCGTCGTCGTCTCACCCATGGACATATACCGTGCCGACGACGGAATCCCCGGCGACTTCCACCTCGTCCACCTCGGCGCCCGCGCCCTCGGCGGAGCCGGGCTCGTCATGACCGAGATGGTCTGCGTCAGCGCCGAAGGCCGCATCACCCCCGGCTGCACCGGCCTCTACACCACCCAACAGGCCGACGCATGGCGCCGCATCACCGACTTCGTCCACACCCAGGCACCCGGCACCGCCATCGGCGTCCAACTCGGCCACTCCGGCCGCAAAGGCTCCACCCGCCTCATGTGGGAAGGCATCGACCAGCCCCTGCCCGACGGCAACTGGCCCCTCGTCGCCGCCTCACCACTCCCGTACCGGCCCGGCATCAACCAGATCCCCCACCAACTCGACCAGGCCGGACTCCGCACCATCCGCGAACAGTTCGCCGCCGCAGCACACCGCGCCGTGCACAGCGGATTCGACCTCCTCGAACTCCACTGCGCCCACGGCTACCTCCTCTCCGGCTTCCTCTCCCCCCTCACCAACCACCGCACCGACGCCTACGGAGGCACCCTCACCGCCCGGCTGCGCTTCCCCCTCGAAGTGTTCGACACCGTCCGCGACATCTGGCCCGCCGACAAACCCATGACCGTCCGGATCTCCGCCACCGACTGGGCCCCAGGCGGCACCACCGCCGACGACGCCATCGACATCGCCCGCGCCTTCGCCGCACACGGCGCCGACGCCATCGACGTCTCCACCGGGCAGGTCGTCCCCGACGAACACCCCGAATACGGCCGCTCCTACCAGACCCCCTACGCCGACCGGATCCGCAACACCCTCCACATCCCCGTCATCGCCGTCGGCGCCATCTCCTCCTGGGACGACGTCAACTCCCTGCTCCTCGCGGGCCGCGCCGACCTCTGCGCCCTCGCCCGCCCTCACCTCTACGACCCCCACTGGACCCTCCACGCAGCCGCCGACCAGAACTACACCGGCCCCGCCGCCCCCTGGCCCCCGCCCTACCGCGCCGGCAGCCGCACACCACCCACCGGCCGCACCGACGCACCCCGACCACGGCTCACTCTTCCGTCATGAACCCCGCACCCGCGTCCCGCAGACGCTTGTGCAGTCCCGCGAACACCGCCGCCGAACGACCACCCGGCCACCCGGCCGGAAGCAGCTCCTGCGGCAGACCCGGATCCGCATACGGCAGCCGCCGCCACGAATCCAGCGCCAGCAGATAGTCACGGTAGGCCTCCTCGGCCGGAGTGCCGGCGCGCGACTCCCACGACCGCAGCACCGGGCCGTGCACATCCAGGAACTCCTCGTGCTGCTTCGCGATCGCCGCCAGATCCCACCAGCGCGCCACCGCCTCCGCCGTCGCGACGAACCCCAGATGCTCACCCCGGAAAAGATCCACATACGGATCCAGCTGCAGCCGCTGCAACGTATGACGGGTCTCCTCGTAGAAACGGGCCGGAGCGATCCACACACCGGGCGCGGCCGCACCGAAACCCAGCCGCCCCAGCCGCGAGCGCAGCAGATGACGCTTGTGCCGCTCCGCCTCCGGCACCGAGAACACCGCCAGCACCCAGCCGTCCGACAGCCTCGACGCCCGGTGGCCGTAAATACGCTCGTCACCGTCGTCGAGGAGCTGACGCGCATCGGCCGACAAGGCATAACCCGCCGACCCCGACGCCGTACGCTCCGGAACCAGCAGCCCACGACGCTTCAGCCGGGAAACCGACGAGCGCACCGACGGCGCGTCCACACCGACCGCACCCAGCAGACGGATCAGCTCCGCCACCGCAAGCGAACCTGCCCTCTCGCGTCCGTACGCGCCGTACAGGGTGACAATCAGGGAACGGGGAGTGTGCTGCTCGGCCACGTGATCACTCTAGGGCCCGCAACCTGAACCGCTGGAGCTTGCCCGTCGGCGTACGGGGCAGCGCGTCGACGAAGACGATCACCCGCGGGCACTTGTACGGCACCAGACGCGAGGTGACGAAGTCCCGCAGCACCCCTGCCGTCCGCTCACCACGCACCACACCGTCGCGCACCACGACATACGCCACGACGATCTGGCCACGCAGCTCGTCGGGGCGGCCGACCACCGCCGCCTCCACCACATCGGGATGATCCAGCAGCGCGTCCTCCACCTCCGGACCCGCGATGTTGTACCCCGCCGAGATGATCATGTCGTCGGCCCGGGCGACATAACGGAACCACCCGTCCGGCTCGCGCACATACGTGTCACCCGTGAAATTCCAGCCGCCCCGCACATACACGCTCTGCCGCGGATCCGACAGATAGCGGCAGCCCACCGGCCCGCGCACAGCCAGCAGCCCCGGCTCACCGTCGGGCACCGGCTCCCCGGACCCCCCGTCGACCACCCGCGCCTCCCACCCCGGCACCGGCACCCCCGTCGTCCCCGGCCGGATCTCCTCATCAGCGGCCGAGATGAAGATGTGCAGCAGCTCCGTCGCACCGATGCCGTTGATCAGACGCAGCCCGGTCCGCTCGAACCACGCCCGCCAGGTCGCCGCCGGCAGATTCTCCCCCGCCGAAACACACCGCCGCAGCGACGTCACGTCGTGACCGGCGACATCGTCCAGCATCACCCGGTACGCCGTCGGCGCGGTGAACAGCACCGACACCCGATGCTCGGCGATCGCCGACAGCAACTGCTTGGGGCCCGCCTGCTCCAGCAGCAGCGCCGACGCACCCGCCCGCAACGGAAAGATCACCAGCCCGCCCAGCCCGAAAGTGAAACCGAGCGGCGGACTGCCCGCGAACACATCGTCGGGCGTCGGCCGCAGCACCATCGCCGAGAACGTGTCGGCAACGGCCAGCACGTCCCGGTGGAAGTGCATGCACCCCTTCGGCCGCCCCGTCGTACCGCTCGTGAAAGCGATCAGCGCGACATCGTCGGCCGCCGTCTCCACCGCCCGGAACGACGACGGCACCCCCTCCACGAGCCGCATCAGGTCATCCGGCGCATCCCCGCCGAACACCGTGATCCGCAGCCCGGCCACCTCCGCCTTCACCAGGTCGTCCACGGCGCGGACGTCACACAGAGCATGCGTGACTCGTGCCATGTCACACATGACGGCAAGCTCCCGGGCGCGCTGCTGCGCAAGAACGGTCACCGCCACCGCGCCCGCCTTCATCACCGCCAGCCAGCACGCCGCCAGCCACGGCGTGGTCGGCCCACGCAACAGCACCCGATTGCCGGGCACCACACCCAGCTCGCCGGTCAGGACATGCGCGATCCGGTCGACCCGCTCACGCAACTCGCCGTACGTCCACACACCACCCGACCCGTCACGGAACGCGGGCCGGTCAGGTCCATACCGCTCGACCGTCCCGTCCAGCAGCTCCGCCCCGCAGTTGAGCCGCTCCGGATAGCGCAGCCCGGGCGGCCCGGACACATCGAAAATCAGCTCGGGCCACTCGTCCACGGGCGGCAGATGGTCGCGCGTGAACGTGTCGCGGTGAGCCGAAGGTGTCAGCTCCATGTTCGCCCCCTAGGCGTGGTGGGGTCGCGCATCGAGCGTATCGCCAAGGTGACGACAGTCAACACTCCGCGATACTCTGCCTTCCCGGGGACACCTGCACGTGCGGCTCCTCCGCACGACCCCGACCCCCCGACCGCAGGAAATGGGGGCACGGATGCCCGTATTCTCGCTCGATCCGGCACAAACCGCCTGGTGCGCCGAACTGCGCACCCTGGCCGCCGAACGGCTGCGCCCCCTCGCGGAAAAGGGCGAACCCGGCCGCGTCAACCGCCCCCTCGTCGCCGCCCTCGGCGAACTCGGCCTGCTCAAACGGCTCTTCGACGCCGGAGCGCTCGACCTGTGCCTGCTACGGGAATCCCTCGCCCACGGTTGCACGGAAGCCGAAACCGCACTCGCGCTCCAGGGCCTCGGCACCTACCCGCTCGTCCAGGCGGGCACCGGCGCACAGCGCACCCGATGGCTCCCCGAAGTCATCACCGGCCGCGCCATCGCCGCCTTCGCACTCAGCGAGCCCGACGCCGGCTCCGACGCGGCCGCCCTCACCCTCGAAGCCGCACCGGACGGCAACGGCTGGCGCCTCACCGGCGAGAAACGCTGGATCTCCAACGCCCCCGAAGCCGACTTCTGCACCGTCTTCGCCCGAACGGGTGAGGCTCCCGGAGCCCGGGGCATCACCGCCTTCCTCGTCCCCGCCGACCGCCCCGGCCTCACCGGCAGCCCCCTGGAGATGCTCTCCCCGCACCCCATCGGTGCGCTCGCCTTCGACGCGGTGCCCGTCACCCGCGACGACGTCCTCGGCGAACCGGGCAGCGGCTTCCGGGTCGCCATGAATACCCTCAACCTCTTCCGCCCCAGCGTCGGCGCCTTCGCCATCGGCATGGCGCAGGCCGCACTCGACGCCACACTCGCCCACACCACCCGGCGCACCGCCTTCGGCGGGCCGCTCAAGAACCTCCAGGCCGTCGCCCACCAGGCCGCCGAAATGGCCACCAGGACCGAGGCCGCACGGCTACTCGTCTACGCCGCGGCCTGCGCCTACGACAACGACGCCCCGGACGTGCCACAACGCTCCGCCATGGCCAAACTGTTCGCCACCGAAACCGCCCAGTACGTCGTCGACACAGCGGTACAACTGCACGGGGCCCGCGCCCTCCAGCGCGGCCATCTCCTCGAACACCTCTACCGCGAGGTCCGCGCCCCCCGCATCTACGAAGGCGCCAGCGAGGTGCAGCGCAGCATCATCGCCAAGGAGCTGTACGCCCGGACGGGCGCCGACACGCGGAAGGACGCCGACACCCGATGAGCCTCGAACGCATCAACCCGCCCGGACTGTCCCCGGCCAGCGGCTTCTCGCACGCCGTCGCCGCGACCGGATCCAGGCTCGTCTTCCTGGCCGGGCAGACAGCGCTCGACGCCGACGGCAAGGTGACCGGGACCGGGCTCGTCGAGCAGTTCGAGACAGCCCTCGCCAATCTCCTCGCCGCCCTCGCCGCGACCGGCGGCACCCCCCACGACCTCGCCCGCGTCACCGTCTACGCCACCGACATCGCCGACTACCGGGCCCACACCGCCGAACTCGGCCGCATCTGGCACCGGCTCGCCGGCCGCGACTACCCCGCGATGGCGGTCATCGGCGCCGTACGCCTCTGGGACGAACAGGCACTCGTCGAACTGGACGGGATCGCCGTACTGCCGTGACACGTCTGCACGGACACCTGACACCGCACGTCTGCACGGACACGTGACGCCGCACGTCTGCACGGACACGTGACATTGCACGGACATGCGGCACCGCACGCTCACCCGTCCAGCAGCGCGCCCATCCACTCCTCGATGGCGTCCGGCGTACGCGGCAGCGCACCCGACATCAGCCGCGCGCCGTCCGCCGTGACGACCAGGTCGTCCTCGATCCGTACGCCGATACCGCGCAGTTCCGCGGGGAGCGTCTCGTCGTCGGGCTGGAGGTAGAGGCCCGGCTCGACGGTCAGGACCTGGCCCTCCTCCAGCACACCGTCGAGGTACGTCTCGGCGCGGGCCTTCGCGCAATCGTGCACGTCGAGGCCGAGCATATGGCCGCTGCTGCACAGGGTGTGGCGGCGGTGGAGATCGCCCTCGGCGTTCTTCAGCACCCCCCAGTCGGCCAGCCCCTCGGCGATCACTCGCATGCCGGCCCGGTGGAAGTCCCGGAAGCTCGCACCGGGCCTGAGCGCCGCCATCCCCGCCTCCTGGGCGGCGAGAACGAGTTCGTACACCCGGCGCTGAACAGGGGAGAAGCGGCCCGAGAGCGGCAGCGTGCGGGTGATGTCGGCGGTGTAGAGGGTGTCGGTCTCCACACCGGCGTCGAGCAGCAGCAGCTCCGAAGGGTCGAGCCGGCCGTCGTTGCGTATCCAGTGCAGTACGCAGGCGTGCGCGCCGGATGCGGCGATCGTCTCGTAGCCGGTGCCGTTGCCCTCCAGCCGGGCGCGCAGCCCGAAGACGCCCTCTATGCAGCGCTCGCCGCGCGGGTGGGCGAGGGCGCGGGGGAGCGCGCGTACGACGTCCTCGAAGCCGGCGGTGGTGTGGTCGACGGCGAGCTGCAGCTGTTCGACTTCCCAGGAGTCCTTCACCAGACGCAACTCGGACAGGGCCGTGGCCAGCTCGGGGTCGGACGCCGCATTGCGGCCCGGCGGCAACCGGTCGAGGTCGTCGAGGTGTGCGCAGCGGATGCCGGTCAGCTGCTCCGCCTCGGCAACATCGGGACGGCGGCCCACCCAGAACTCGCCGTAGCGACGGTCCCGGTAGAACTCGTCGTCACCGCCGCTGCCCCGGGTCGACCTCGGCCGCAGATAGAGCACGGGCTCATGGCCGCCCGGCCCCGACGGCTCCAGGACGAGCACATGGCCCGGCTGGTCCTCGCCGGTCAGCCCGGTCAGCCAGGCGTAGGCGCTGTGCGGCCGGAAGCGGTGGTCGCAGTCGTTCGAGCGGACCTTCAACTCCCCGGCGGGGACGAGCAGTCGCTCACCGGGGAAGCGCGCCGACAGACGGGCGCGGCGGGCCGGAGTGACGGCATGAGCCGGGACGCGGGCACCGGCGGGCAGGGGAGAGGCCGCCCAGCCGCTGCCCATGAACGCGGCCAACTCCGCTGAGACGGGGAGGTCATGACTTCCGGTGTTGAGGCGCGGCGGGGTGCCGGACATCGCGACTCCTTGGTGACGGAAATGCATTGAGGGGTTGTCAGTGCAATTTCACATTACTATGTTACGGGTCACATCGCGCCAGCCGATACGGCCAAACGGCCAATCCCCATATGCGCCACGGCGCTTCGCGATGACCGCACCGCTGCCACACCCCAGCCACCTCCCACACACAGGAGCTTTCGGTGTCCCAGCCCAGATCCGTGCTGCCCAGATCCGCGCGTACACCCCTGCTCGCCGCGGCCGTCGCCGTCACCCTCCTCGCCCCGCTCGGGCAGACCGCCCGGGCGTCCGGTACGCAAGCGACGACGCCCACCTCCTCCACCGTCCCCGCCGCCTTCGCCGCCCGGCCGGGCCAGGCCGCCGCCGCAGCCACGGGTGCTCCGCACGCCGAGAACCCCTTCGACGAGGTCGAGCGTCTCGCCAGGGCCCCCAAGCCGGCCGTCGGACCGGCCCCGGCCCCCGGCGAGTTGGCCGAAGGCCGTACCCCCGGCCGGCAGGGCCCCAGGAAGAGCACGGCCGCCCGCGGCGCCGCTGTTCGCGCCGCCGGAGTCCCCTGCACCCTCGACGGCGTCACCCGCCTCGGCCCGGAGCAGCTCGCCGACTTCCTCGCCGCCCCCGCCGTCACCGCCGACGGCTGTCTCAGCGGCCTCATATGGACCTGGGACGCCCGGCTCGCGCCGATCATGTCGGACCGGCACGTCCAGGCCGTCGGTCGGCGGATCTCCTCGCTCGCCGCCCGCCACGACGGCCGCAACAGCACCCACATGCTGGAGATGTTCACCTATCTCCACGCCGTCGCGTACCACGACTTCTCGCGCCCCGAGATCGACATCACCGACGTCCCGACCACCGAAGTGCTGCGCCGGGCCATCAACGACTTCGGCACCGCCGCCCGCACCTTCGACGTCACCCGCGCCAACGCCGAGACCCTGCGCGAGGCGCTCTACACCGCCAGCGCTCCCGGCCTGCGGCACAGCCAGCTCAGGCTCATCCAGAAGGTCCTGGCCACGATGGACAGGTACCACCCGGGCCAGTACGACAACGCCTCCTGGGGCGGCGCGGCCCTGGCCGCCCTCTCCGTCAACTACCTCGGCATCTACCCCGGCAACCGCGACACCGCGTTCCACAACGTGGTCACGCAGAACGCCTCGTACCGGGCCGCCTTCAGGGCGTTCGCCGGCCACACCCACCTCAAGGGCACCGCCAACGAATGGGTCGTGCGCGACGCGCTCAGCGAGTACGGCCGCTTCGGCCAGATCGACGCCCTCAAGGCGCAGACCGTGCCCGACCTCGGCGCCCTGCTGCCCGTCACGCGCACCAACTTCGGCAACGGCAGCCGCCCCTGGGCCTCACTCGTCTCCTGGCTGAACTTCTACGAGGCGTGCAAGCCGTACGCGGTCTGCAAGGACGACATCGAGCGGCAGATCTTCCCCTACACGTACACCTACGACAACGGCGCCATCAAGGTTCGCACCGGACTCGACCGCGCCACCGTCGACCAGCTCTACTACGCGAGCAAGCAGGTCAAGGCGCAGTTCCACCGGGTACTCGGCGCCGAGCAGCCACTCGCCGGCGACACCAACACCTCACTGAACATCGTGCTGTACGCCTCCCGCGCCGACTACGAGGTCTACCACCCGATCCTCACCGGCATGGGCACCGAGAACGGCGGCATCTACATCGAGCGCGGCGCCACCTTCTACACCTATCAGCGACGCGTCCCACAGGACTCCTCGCTCACCCTCGAAGAACTCTTCCGGCACGAGTACGTCCACTACCTCAACGGCCGCTGGGCGGTGCCCGGTTACTTCGGCGAAGGTCCCTGGTACACCGGCGACCGCACCACCGCCATGGACGAGGGCACCGCGGAGTTCTTCGACGGCGCCACCCGCGACGACGGCATCGCCGTCCGCAAGTCCCTGGTCAAGGGGATCATCAGGGACACTGCGGGCGGCGGCCCGCGGATGACCGTGAACCAGCTGCTGCACGCCACCTACGACGGGGACGGCTTCCGCTTCTACAACTACGCGGGCACGTTCTTCGAGTTCCTGTGGACGCAGCGGCCCTCCCTGCTCCGCGAGATGTACGGCCGTCTGCGGGCCGACGACCCGGCGGGCTTCGACGCCTGGCGCAGCCGGCTCGGCGGCGATGCGGCGCTGCAGCGCGCGTACGACACGTTCCTCGACGCACAGATCGCCAAGGCCGACGAGCTGTTCGTGCCCCACACGACATACACACCCAACGGGCAGCTCAGGGACGCCTCGCTGGACGCCGTCCGCTCGTCCTTCTCCTCCGCGACGCACTCCGACCCGGCCTGCGCGGAGGGCGGCGAACCGGGCAAGCGGCGCTTCACCTGCACGGGCAGGATCACCGCGAACCTCTCCGACGCCGGCAGCCCGGACCTCGTCTTCAAGGACATGTCCGAGACGGTCGACTACTTCATCCTCGACCGGGCCGGCGCCGCGTCCAACAACCTCGCCGACATGAACTGCTCCTTCGGGCCGGTCGAGATCTGGACCAACGGCCGGGCCGGCACGTCGTCCTACAGCTGTGAGGGACCGCTGCGCAGCTGATCGTGGTTTCCGGCGATTCCCTTCCCCGGGAACGCGGCAATGTGACATATTACTGCCGTGCCCAACAGACACCCCCTGGATGCCGTCATCGTCGGCGCCGGCGTTGTCGGAGCGGCTTGCGCCTACTACGCGAGCCGGGCCGGACTCGCCGTCGCGGTCGTCGACCGCGGCTCCGTCGCCGGCGGCACCACCGGTGCCGGGGAAGGCAATCTGCTCGTCTCCGACAAGGAGGCGGGACCCGAGCTCGATCTCGCGCTGCTGTCCACCCGACTCTGGCGCGAGCTCGCCCAAGCGCTCCCACCGGAGACCGAGTACGAGCCCAAGGGCGGTCTCGTCGTGGCGCCCGACGAGACCGCCCTCACCGCACTGCGCGACTTCGCCGAACAACAGCGGAAAGCGGGCGTCGAGGCGCACGACATCCCCGCCGACCGGCTCCACGACCTCGAACCCCACCTCGCACACGGCCTCGCCGGCGGCTTCCACTACCCACAGGACGCCCAGGTCCAGCCCGCCCAGGCAGCCGCCCAGCTACTGCGAGCAGCACAAACATCGGGCGCCCTCGTCAGACTCGGCGAGGAGGCCACCGGCATCCTCACCGCACCGCACGGCGCCGTCCGCGGCATCCGCACCCCCGGCGGCGAACTCCTCGCCCCCGCCGTCGTCAACGCCACCGGCACCTGGGGTGCCGCCCTCGCCCGCCTCGCAGGCACCGAACTGCCCGTCCTCCCGCGCCGCGGCTTCGTCCTGGTCACCGAGCCGCTGCCGCGCGTCGTACGCCACAAGGTGTACGCCGCCGACTACATCGCCGACGTCGCCAGCGGCTCCGCCGCCCTCCAGTCGTCCGCCGTCGTCGAAGGCACACCCTCGGGCCCCGTCCTGATCGGCGCGACCCGCGAACGCGTCGGCTTCGACCGGCGCCTGTCCACCGACGCACTGCGCCGGCTCGCCGGCCAGGCCGCCGCCCTCTTCCCCGCCCTGGCGGACGTACGCGTGATCCGCACCTACCACGGCTTCCGGCCCTACCTTCCCGACCACCTTCCCGCCATCGGGCCCGACCCACGCGTCCCCGGGCTCTTCCACGCCTGCGGCCACGAAGGAGCGGGCATCGGACTCGCCCCGGCCACCGGACTGCTGATCGCCGCCGCGCTGTCCGGCCAACAGCCGGCCCTGGACCTGCGGCCGTTCAGACCGGACCGCTTCGACACGCCACACCCCGCCGTACCAGGCCCCGACGAGGCAGGAGCAGCGCCGTGACGAGAACACCCGCCTCCCTGGTACGGGCGGAGCCAGGCCCCCCGTACGAGATCACCCTCGACGGACGTCCGGTCAGCGCGCTGCCCGGACAGAGCATCGCCGCCGCACTCTGGTCCGCGGGCATCCTCGCCTGGCGCACCACCCGCGACACCGGCGAGCCCCGCGGAGCGTTCTGCGGCATCGGAGCCTGCTACGACTGCCTCGCCACCGTCAACGGCCGCCCCAACCAACGCGCCTGTATGGTCCCGGCCCGCCCGGGCGACACGGTCACCACCCAGAAGGGCACCGGCCATGACGACCTCGCCGTCTGACGCCGCGACGCCGGCGTGCTCCGAGCTGGCCGTCGTGGGAGCCGGCCCCGCCGGGCTCGCAGCCGCCGTCACCGCCGCGGATCTCGGGCTGTATGTGACATTGCTCGACGCGGGGGAGCAGCCCGGCGGGCAGTACTACCGGCATCCCGCACCCGGCCTCCGGGCCACGCGCCCCGAAGCCCTGCACCACCGCTGGCGGTCGTTCACCGACCGGCTACGCAGGCTCCGCGCCCATGAGGCGACGGGCCGCATCCGGCACCTGCCCGGACACCATGTCTGGACGGTCCTGCCGCAGGAGGCGCCCGACGCCCGGAAACCGGACGCGACGCCCGGCTTCCACCTGCACGCCGTCGCGGGAGCCGACGAGCACGCGGTCACCGTCCGGGCCCGCACGGTGCTCCTGGCCACCGGAGCATACGAGCGCCAACTGCCCTTCCCCGGCTGGACCCTGCCCGGAGTCGTCGGCGCCGGCGGTGCGCAGGCCATGCTCAAGTCCGGTCTCGTGCTCCCCGGCAGCCGGGTCGTCGTCGCGGGCAGCGGCCCCCTGCTGCTCGCCGTCGCCGGATCGCTCGCATCCGCCGGGGCCACGGTGCCCGCAGTCGTCGAAGCCGCCGCCTACACGGCGTACGCGCGTCAGCTCCAGGCCCTCGTGAGCAACCCCGGCAAGCTCACCGAGGGCGCCGTGCACGGCGGCACGCTGCTCAGGCACGGCGTACGGCTGCTCACCCGGCACGCGGTCACCGCGGCCCACGGCACGAGCCGCGTCGAAGCCGTGACCGTCGCCAGGCTCGACCGGGACTGGCGGCCCGTACCCGGCAGCGGGCGGCGCATCCCGTGCGACGCGCTCGCCGTCGGCCACGGACTCGTCCCACAGCTGGAACTCGCCACCGGCCTCGGCTGCGCCACCCGCCGGTCGCCCGACGGCACCCTCGCCCTGGACCTCGACGGCGAACAGCGCACCTCCGTCCCCGGTGTCTGGTCGGCGGGGGAGACCGGGGGAATCGGCGGGGCCGAACTCGCGCTGGCGGAAGGCGAACTGGCCGCGGCATCCATCGCGCACACCCTCCGGGGCACTCCGCCGCCCCGGCGCCGCACGGGGACACTGACCGCCCGCCGCGACCGGCTGCGCGCCTTCGCCGACGCGATGGCGGCCGCCCACCGCCCGGGACCGGGCTGGACCGACTGGCTCGACGACTCCACTGCCGTGTGCCGTTGCGAGGAGGTACCGGCCGGGCGGATCCGGGAGGCCGTCGGCGAGCTCGGCGCGCACGACGCCCGCACCGTCAAGCTGCTGACCCGCGCCGGAATGGGCTGGTGCCAGGGACGGATGTGCGGGCCCGCCGTGGCGTGCCTGGCCGGCGAGGGGCCCGCCCCGGACCGGCGCCCCCTGTCCTGCCCGGTGCCGCTGAACCACCTCGTCCACCTGCCGGCACCGGTGCACGGCCCGGCCGGACCGCCCGATTCGGCCGGACCGCACGGCCCGGCCGAATAGCCGCCGGATCGCCGGCCCCGCCCGAGCAGCCACCGACGCCCCGTCAGGCGCCCGCTCCCGCGGCGAGGTCTGCCCTTGTCGCGGCAGCACACCGGCTAGTAAAATGTCACACCGCACTCTAGGAGTCCCTATGGCACCCGCACCCCGCACGCGCCCCTGGCACGGCATCATGGTCGCCACCGCCCTGCCCCTGCGTGACGACCTCTCCATCGACTACGACGCCTACGCCGGCCATGTCGCCTGGCTCGTCGAGAACGGCTGCGACGGCGTCGTCCCCAACGGTTCCCTCGGCGAGTACCAGACCCTCACCGACGAAGAGCGCGCCCGCGTCGTCCGTACCGCCGTCGAGGCCGCGGGCGACGGAGACCGGGTGATGCCCGGCGTCGCGGCCTACGGCAGCGCCGAAGCCCGCCGCTGGGCCGACCAGGCCGCCGAGGCCGGTGCCGGATCCGTCCTCCTCCTGCCGCCCAACGCCTACCGCGCCGACGACGACACCGTCGCCGCCCACTACGCCGAGGTCGCACGGGCCGGCCTGCCGGTCGTCGCCTACAACAACCCGTACGACACCAAGGTCGACCTCTCCCCCGCCCTGCTCGCCCGTCTCCACAGCGAGCACAGCATCGTCGCCGTCAAGGAGTTCAGCGGCGATGTCCGCCGTGCGTACGAGATCGCCGAACTCGCCCCGGGACTCGACCTGCTGATCGGCGCCGACGACGTCCTGCTCGAACTCGCCGTGGCCGGCGCCGTCGGCTGGATCGCCGGCTACCCCAACGCGCTGCCCGAGTCGTGCGCCACGCTCTACCGGGCCGCGGCGGCCGGCGACCTGGAGACCGCGCTGCCGCTCTACAAGTCCCTGCATCCGCTGCTGCGCTGGGATTCGAAGACCGAGTTCGTCCAGGCCATCAAGCTGTCCATGGACCTGGCCGGCCGCCCCGGCGGTCCGACCCGCCCGCCGCGCTCCCCGCTGACCGCGTCCCAGGAGGCAACCGTGCGCGCCGCCACCGAGAAGGCACTCGCCGACGGCCACAAGTAAGGGGCTCGCGCAACGCAGCGGCCACAAGTCACGCAGCGGCCACAGGCAACGGCCACAAGCAGCGGGCCATACATCACGAGCCACAAGTGGACCGAGGGCATCAAGTACACCGCAGCGAGAAGGGGAACCATGCGTACCCGCCACGTCTACCACGCCGTCGACTCGCACACCGAAGGCATGCCGACCCGAGTCATCACCGGCGGCGTCGGAGTGATTCCCGGCGCCACCATGGCCGAACGCCGGCTGCACTTCATCGAGCACCTCGACCACATCCGGACCCTGCTGATGTACGAACCGCGCGGTCACTCCGCCATGAGCGGGGCGATCCTTCAACCGCCCACCCGGCCGGACGCCGACTACGGCGTGCTGTACATCGAGGTGTCAGGGCTGCTGCCGATGTGCGGCCACGGCACGATAGGCGTCGCCACCGTGCTCGTCGAGACCGGCATGGTGCCCGTCACCGAACCCGTGACGAGGGTCCGGCTCGACACCCCGGCCGGGCTGGTGAGCGTGGACGTCCGGGTCGACGACGGGCAGGCCACGTCCGTCACGCTCACCAACGTCCCGTCCTTCTGCCTCGCGCTGGACCGCAAGGCCGAGGTACCCGGACATGGCACGGTCACCTATGACATGGCATACGGCGGCAACTTCTACGCCATCGTCTCCCTGGACGCCCTCGGCCTGCCCTTCGACCGCGCCCGCAAGGACGACCTGCTCACCGCCGGACTCGCCGTCATGGACGCGGTCAACGCCACCGACCTGCCCGTCCACCCCGAGAACCCCGGCATCCGCGGCTGCAAGCACGTCTACCTCACAGCCCCGGGCTCCGACGCCGTACGCTCCCGGCACGCCATGGCCATCCACCCGGGCTGGTTCGACCGCTCCCCGTGCGGCACGGGCACCAGCGCCCGGATGGCCCAGCTCCACGCCCGTGGCGAACTCCCCATCGGCCGGGACTTCGTCAACGAGTCCTTCATCGGTACGGAGTTCACCGGCCGGCTCACCGAGGAGACCACGGTCGGCGGACTGCCCGCCGTCGTCCCCACCGTCACCGGCCGCGCCTGGATCACCGGGACCGCGCAGTACTTCCTGGACCCGTCCGACCCGTTCCCCGGAGGCTTCCTCCTATGACTGCCCCGACTCCCCGGACTCGGCCGGCCGCGCAGTCCCCGGCGTCCCTGCCGGCCCCGGAGGCCCCGCCGAGCCTGCCGACGCCGCAGGCTCCGCCGGCCGCGCCGGCACCGCCCGCCGACACCCGTATCCGGACCGTCGACTACCACACCGCCGGTGAGCCCTTCCGTATCGTCACCGACGGGCTGCCCGCCGTCCCCGGCGACACCGTGGCCGAGCGCTGCGCCAACGCCATCGGCGCGGGAGGCTCCGCCACCGCACCCCGTCCCGGCCCGCTCGACGACATCCGGCGGCTCCTCGTCCAGGAACCACGCGGACACGCCGGCATGTACGGCGGGTTCGTCGTACCGCCCGACGACGACGGTGCCCACCTCGGTGTCCTGTTCTGGCACAAGGACGGCTACTCCACCGCATGCGGCCACGGCACGCTCGCGCTCGGAGCGTGGGCCGTGGACAGCGGCCGCGTCGCCGCGCCCGACGACGGCTCCGTTCAGCTGCGCATCGATGTGCCCTCCGGACGGGTCGCGGCCACGGTCCACCGTGAGCACGGCCGCACCACCGCCGTCACCTTCCGCAATGTCCCGGCCCGCGTGACCGCCCGCAAGATCCCGGTCGCCACCGCCTTCGGCACCGCCGACGTCGATGTCGTACACGCCGGGGCCTGCTACGCGTCCGTGCCCGCCGCGCAGCTCGGTCTCGACGTGGACCGCGTCTCACTGCCGCAACTCGTGCGCGCGGGGCGGGAGATCCGTGCCGCCCTGGCCGGGCACCCCGCCACCTGGCATCCCGAAAGCCCGCTGCTGTCCGGCGTCTACGGTGTGATCCTGCACGAGGAACTGCCCGACACCGCCACCGGCCCCGCCCAGGCCAATGTGACCGTCTTCGCCGACGGCCAGATCGACCGCTCGCCCTGCGGCTCCGGAACCTCCGCACGCCTCGCCCTGCTCGCCGAGGACGGCAGGCTGGGCCCCGGCGACACCCTGCACCACGAGTCGGTCGTCGGGACGGTCTTCACCGGCCGCGTCGTCTCCCGTACGGAGCAGGGCATCGTCACGGACGTCACCGGCACCGCGCACCGCACCGGCGAGCACACCTTCGTACGCGACCCGTACGACACCCTGGCGACAGGCTTTCTGCTGTGAACGCACACCCGAAGGACCTGCTCCACCTGGACGCGGACGACATCGCCCGGCTGCTGACGCCGACCGGCGCGGCCGACGCCGTGGAGGCCGTACTCAGGGCCGGACTCGACCCGGAGACCTGCCCGCCGCGCACCGGCACCAGTGTTCCGGCGGGCCAGTTGCTGCTGATGCCCGCCGCGGCCGGAGCGTACGCCGGAGTCAAGATCGCCGGTGTCGCGCCGGACAACCCCCGGCGCGGACTGCCCCGGATCACCGGCAGCTATCTGCTCCTCGACGGCGAGACCCTGGTCCCGCTCGCACTGCTGGACGGGCCGGCGCTGACCGCCCTGCGCACCCCGGCCGTCTCCGCCGTCGCACTGCGGCAGCTGGCGGCGCGGAATGCCCGGCATCTGGTGCTCTTCGGCGCCGGGCCGCAGGCCTACGGCCATCTGCGGGCGGCTCTCGCGGAACGCGCGTTGACCCGCGTGACGGTCGTCGCGCCCCGCCGCGAACCGGCCGAGGCGCTCGCCGCCCACGCCCGGACGCACGGCCTCGACGCCCGCACCGGCAGCCCCCAGGACGTGGCCGGCGCCGATCTCGTCATCTGCTGCACCACGGCACGCGAGCCGCTGTTCGACGGGCGACTGGTCCCCGAGCACGCCACCGTGATCGCGGTCGGCTCGCACGAACCGGACGCGCGTGAGACCGACACCGCGCTCGTCCGCCGCTCCGCCGTGTACGTCGAGTCGCGGGCGGCGGCGCTGCGCGAGGCAGGAGATCTGCTCGTCCCGGAGGCGGAGGGCGCCATCGGGCCGGGACACCTCGCGGGTACGCTCGCCGAATTGGTCACCGGGCAGATCGCCCCGACCGCGGGTTGTCCACAGCTCTTCAAGAGTGTGGGCATGGCCTGGGAGGATCTCGCTGTGGCGGCGGCTGTCCACAGGGCAGCGACAGGGGAGCCGGGCAGCGCAACGTGACATTGTACGCTGGCCTCCGGCGGATTCACGGAGGAAGTGCCATGGGTGACCTGAAGCAGATCAATCTGATCACGGCCCAGGAGCGGCTGCGCGACCAGGTCGCCCACGCGCTGCGCGCTGCCCTGGTCGCCGGCGAACTGCGCCCCGGCAACGTCTACTCCGCGCCCGGCCTCGCGGCCGACTTCGGGATCTCGGCCACTCCGGTGCGCGAGGCGATGCTCGACCTCGCCCGCGAAGGTCTGGTCGAGCCGGTCCGTAACAAGGGCTTCCGGGTCACCGAGGTCAGCGAGCGGGACCTCGACCAGTACACCGAACTCCGCGCGCTGATCGAGGTGCCGACCATCGGCCGGGTCACACAGATCGCGACGGCGGAGCAGCTGGAGGAGCTCCGGCCCGTCGCCGAGGAGATCGTGGCGCACGCCAGGGACCACAATCTGATCGGCTATCTGGACGCCGACCGCCGTTTCCACCTCGGCCTGCTCGGGCTGGCCGGCAACGACCGGCTGGTCGAGACGGTCGGCGACCTGCGCAAGCGCTCCCGGCTCTACGGCCTCACCAAGCTCGACGAGCGGGGCCAGCTGATCACGTCCGCGGAGGAGCACCACGAGCTGCTCGATCTGATGGTGGCCGGCGACGAGTCGGGCGCCGAGGCGTGCATGGCCCGCCATCTCGGCCATGTCCGCTCTCTGTGGGCGCAGGCCAGGGACGAGCCGGTGGAGCCGCGGCCGAAGCGCACACTCGGCAGCCGCTGAGGGCGCCACCGCGCCACCGCGCCACCGCGCCACCGCGCCGACGGTCGACCGGCCCTGCCCATGCACAGAGTTGCCGTGCGGCCGTGCGGCCGAGCAGTCCGTCGGCCGTTGCCGCCGCGCAGCATCCCGCGCCCTGCCGCCCTGCCGCCCCTGCCAAATCTACGTCCCGGCGGACCCCCGTCCCATAACATCGTTATGACACGAGGAGGCTCCATGCCCGAGATCGAACTCTCCGCCGGGACCATCGCGTACGAGGACACCGGCGGCCCTGGTCCTGTCGTCGTCCTCCTTCACGGACTGGTCCA
This sequence comes from Streptomyces sp. NPDC053673, assembly GCF_055585225.1. NCBI lineage: Bacteria > Bacillati > Actinomycetota > Actinomycetes > Kitasatosporales > Streptomycetaceae > Streptomyces > Streptomyces sp. NPDC053673. The sequence continues at coordinate 65,631 of NZ_JBVJKN010000025.1, forward strand.
CGACGCGAGCGTGTGGCGCAAGGTCATCGCCGAACTGGCCCCCGGCCACCGCTGCATCGCCCCGACCCTCCCGTACGGCTCGCACCGCATCCCCATGCGTCCGGACGCGCCGCTCGGCCCGGACGCCGTCAACGAGCTCATCGTGGAACTCCTGGAGCGGCTCGACCTCCGCGACGTCACCCTCGTCGAGAACGACTGCGGCCGCGCCCAGACCGTCGCCGCGCGCCACCCGGAGCGGCTCGCCCGCCTCGTCCTCGTCTCCTGCGAGGCCTTCGACAACTACCCGCCGGGTGTGCCCGGAAAGATGATCCTGCTGGCCTGCCGCATCCCCGGCGCCGTCGCGGTCCTGGCCCGCACCCTCGCGCTCAAGCCCCTGCGCCGGCTGCCCGTCGGTGTCGGTGCGCTCACCAAGTACCCCGTGCCGGACGAGATCGTCGACGCCTGGCTGCATCCGCTCCTCACCGACAAGGCGATCCGCGACGACTTCCGCCGCTACGGCCTCGCCGTACGGAAGACCGAACTCCTCGAAGCGGCCGAAGGGCTGCGGAAGTTCGACCGCCCGGCCCTGGTGGTGTGGGCGGTCGAGGACCGGATGATGCCCCGCGAACACGGCCGTCGGCTCGCCGAACTCCTGCCGCTGGGACGGCTCGTGGAGATCGAGGACAGCCGCACCCTGATCGCCGAGGATCAGCCGCAGCGGCTCTCCGCCGTGCTGCGCGACTTCATCGCCGAGCCCGGGCCGGAGCCGGACACCACCGCCTGACCGACCGCACGCCACCGTCCGGTCGACTGGTGGCGGCCCCCGTACCCGGCTTACCGTTGAACGGTGGACGAAGCCGTCCACCGACCCTTCGGAGCCGTCCGCCGGACCTCCGGCGGGGGTGCCGCGCCATGACCTCGCCCCAGCCGACTCCCGTACCGCGGACCGCCGCCCCTCTGCCGGGCGGCGGTCACAGGATGGCGCTCCTGGTCATCGCCTCGTGCCAGCTGATGGTGGTCCTCGATGCCACCATCGTGAACATCGCGCTGCCGCACATCCAGAGATCGCTCAACTTCTCGACCACGAGCCTCTCCTGGGTGGTCAGCGCTTACACCCTCACCTTCGGCGGTCTGCTGCTGCTCGGCGGTCGCGCGGGCGACATCCTGGGCCGGCGCCGGGTGTTCGTCTTCGGCGTCCTGCTGTTCGTCGTCGCCTCACTGCTCGGTGGACTGGCCCAGAACTCGGGACAGCTCCTCGCCGCCCGCGCCCTCCAGGGCGCCGGTGGCGCCGTCGCCTCACCGACCGCCCTCGCCCTCATCAGCACGACGTTCAAGGAAGGCCCCGAACGCAACCGGGCGTTCGGCGTCTTCGCGGCCGTGTCCGCGGGCGGCGGCGCGATCGGTCTGCTCGCGGGCGGCGTGCTCGTCGAATGGCTCGACTGGCGCTGGGTGTTCTTCGTCAATGTGCCGATCGGGCTGCTCATCGTCCTCGCCGCCCCGCGCCGGATCAAGGAGTCCGAGCGGCACCCCGGACGCTTCGACCTCACCGGGGCACTGACCTCGACGCTCGGCATGGTCCTGCTGGTCTACGGCTTCATCCGGGCCGCGCAGGACGGCTGGCGCGACGGGCTCACCGTGGCGTCCTTCGCCGCGGCGGCGGTCGTCCTCGCGGTCTTCCTGCTCGTGGAATCCCGCTCCGTACAGCCGATCACGCCCCTGCACATGTTCGCCGACCGCAACCGCGCCGGTACGTACGCGATGATGCTCAGCCTCGCCGCCGCGATGTTCGGCCTGTTCTTCTTCCTGACGCTGTTCGTCCAGAACGTCCTGGACTTCAGCCCGGTGCAGGCCGGCCTCGCGTTCCTGCCCGTCAGCGCGGTCATCGCGACCGGCGCGGGCCTGGCGTCCCGGCTCCTGCCCCGGTACGGACCCAAGCCCTTCATGGTGACCGGAGCACTGCTGGCCACCGGGGGCCTGTCGTGGCTGACCCTGACCGATGTCCACTCCACCTATCCGGGCAGCATCCTGGGGCCGATGCTCATGTTCGGCCTCGGCATGGGGATGCAGTTCGTGTCGCTCACCCTGATGGCCCTCTCCCATGTCCCGATCCGTGAATCGGGAGCGGCGTCCGGCCTGCTCAACGTCCACCAGCAGGTCGGCGGCTCGCTCGGACTGTCCATCCTGGTCACGGTGTTCGGCGCGGCCGGCGCCGACGAGGCGGCGAGACAGGTGCCGGACTTCCTCGCCCGGGCGACCCCCCTGGAACGCCTGCGGTTCCGGCGTACCGGGGAGCTGCCGCCGCCATGGGCCGACGAGGTGCTCACCGCCGGGGTGTCCACCGCGTTCGTCATGGCCGCGGTCTTCACCGCGGTCGCCGCGCTGATCGCCCTCGTCGTCATCCAGGTGCGCCCCTCGGACATCGAACGCCTCAAGGGCGGGGCAGCAGGCCCCGAGCAGGCCCCGAGCAGGCCCCGAGTGGCCCTCGTCCCGCCCGCCCGGAGCCTGCTCACGGGCTGTGACCTCGCTGAACGATTGCACCCGGGCTAGCATGAAATGGTTGTTATGCGCTCATTGCGCTGCCGGCCGACACCCCGGCCGCCCGCTCCGCGCCGAACCGACAGGCAGGTGATGGTGTTGTCCGGATCGAGGAAATCCTCTGCCTACAAAGGCACGTCGTCCCAGGCGATCCGTCACCAGTACGACTTCCTGGGCGACTTCTACCGGCTGACCCTGGGCCCCGAACTCGTTTACTCCTACGGAATGTGGGAGCCCGGTGACACGCTCGAATCCGCTCAGCTGCGCAAACTCGACCACCACGCCGAGGCGGCGCGGGCCGTGGGCGCGGGGCGCGTCCTCGACGTCGGCTGTGGCTGGGGCAGTCTCATGCAGCGACTGGTCGAGACGCACCACGTTCAGCACGTGGTGGGGATCACCATGAGTCCGGGCCAAGCCGCCTGGGTACGCGACCAGGGCTGGCCGCACTGCGAAATCCGGGCCGAGAACTGGTTCGACCATGAGCCGGACGCGCCCTACGACGCCATCATCGCCATCGAGGCCATCGAGCATTTCGCGGGCAACACCATGTGGCGGGCGAAGCGTGTGGCCCGCTACCGCGAGTTCTTCGAGCGCAGCCATTCCTGGCTGGTACCCGGTGGGCGGATGTCCTTGCAGGCCAATGCATGGAACGACCGCGGATGGCTCGCGTCCCTGCTCCTGCCGGCCCGGCGGCTGGACCCGCAGAGCAGCACGGACGGCAACGGCAAGGGCAGACGCCTCGGCCTCAAGGAAGACATCTACGACGGCGCGAAGAACATCCGAGAGGGTCTGCACGCATCGCGCAAGGTGTTTCCCGAGTGCTTCCTTCCGAACCGCGCCGAGCTGACCGAGGCGAGCCGCGGACTGTTCAGGGTTCTTGCGGTGCGCAGCGATCCGGAAGACGGCGTACTGACCGTGCAGAGCTGGCTGGAGCGGGGTCAGGCCAACCGGGCCCGAGGCGCCGAACTCATCGGCGAGGACGCTGTTTCCGACATCATCAGAGAGCAACGTGCAGCGCTCAAGTTCCTGCGTGAGCGGCGCTCCACCGTTCTCCGGATGGTCCTGGAAAGGGTGTGACCACCCGGTGCCGTGGCGGCACCGGAGCGGAAGAGAGCGATGTCTCAGCCCCTCCGGGTCGGAGGCTCGGCATGGTCACGCGGGCTTGGGCGCACGACCGGTCCGATCGGTTGCGCAGGGTCAGCATCAGGCGGATTCTGGAACCTGATGAAGCAGGCCGATGAGGGCGTCATGACCTACGCAAGGAAGGCGACCGGGGACGCCGACTTCCGTGGCCCGCTGGACGTCACGAAAGCCGCCACGCTCGTCCTCGACGCCCAGGACACGGTCATCGGCTGGAGTCCTGCGGCCCAGGAGCTCCTCGGCTACCGCCCGGACGAGATCGTCGGGCGGCCCGTCGGCACCTTCCTGGTGGCCGCGGCCGAATCCGCGTCGGCCGGACGGACCGTCGGGGAGCCGGTCCCGCCCGTCCCGGAGCGCGACGTGCAGGTCGCCGTCCACCGGGACGGTCACCTTCTGCAACTTGTCACTGCGGTCTGTTCCCTCTCCGGTACCGGGCCGGCGGAGCGGGTCCTCGTGGCGGCCGACCGCGAGCAGCTCAGAGACTGGGAATCCCTGCTGGCCATGCTGCACGGTCTGGCCACCCAGTCACCTCTGGGTCTCGCCATCTACGACACCGATCTCCGTCTCGTATGGTGCAACGCCGCGTCCGAGGAGGAGCTCGGGCGGCCGCTCGCGGAAGTCCGGGGCGGCCTCGCCGACGAGCTGTACCCCGAAGGCAGATTCGTGACACGCGGATACCCGGATACGCTCGACGGGGTCATGCGCCAGGTACTGGAGACCGGAGAGCCGATCCTCGACCTGCACTTCCGCGCGGAGCAGCCCAGCGACCCCGGACGGCAACACCTGTGGTCCTGTTCCTACTACCGGCTGCAGGACGCGGACGGCCGTGTGATCGGCCTGTGCGAGGACGCGTTCGACATCTCCGACCGCTACGAGACGCAGCGGCAGCTCAATCTGCTGGTCGAGGCCGGGCGCCGGGTCGGAACCACACTCGACGTGATCGTCACCGCGGACGAGCTGGCCGAGGTGGCGGTGCCCGGGTTCGCCGACCGTGTCGAGGTCGATCTCGCCCCGGCGGTGCTGGACGGTGAGGTGCCCGGCACCGCAGGCTCGGCGGGCATCGAGCTGGTCCGCGCCTCCTCCCGCTCGGCAGCAGCCGGCGGCGCAGCGGACACCACGGGGGCGCGGGGCCGTCCACCGCGTCCGGTGCAGTACCCGGACGGCTCGCCCCAGCACCGCAGCCTTGCCTCGGGCGGGCTGGTGGTCGAGGACAACACTCTGGTCGCGCCGCTGCGCGCCGGGGGCAGCGCCCTGGGCCTTGTCACCTTCGTACGCGACAGCGGGTCGGACGTCTTCGACAGTGGTGCCGTCGCGGTGGCGGACGAGCTGGTCACCCGTGCCGCGGTGTCCGTCGACAACGCTCGCCGCTTCACACGCGAACGCGCCGCGGCCCTGGCCCTCCAGCGCCAGCTCCTGCCCCAGCATCTGGCGTCGAACTCGGCGGTCGAAGTGGCCCACCGCTATCTGCCCACGGACGATCTGAGCGGCGTCGGCGGCGACTGGTTCGACGTCATCCCGCTGTCCGGGACGCGCGTCGGGCTCGTCGTCGGGGACGTGGTGGGCCATGGGCTCCACGCGGCGGCCACCATGGGACGGCTGCGGACGACGGTACGCGCGCTCGCACCCATGGACATGCCTCCCGACGAACTCCTCAAACGGCTCGACGATCTCGTGGGGCAGTCGGCGGAGCACAGCGCCGACGCCCTCTGCGAGTGTCCCGGCGACGACACTGTCGTCCTCGGTGCCACCTGCCTCTACGCGGTCTACGACCCCGTGTCGCGGAGCTGCACGGTGGCCCGCGCGGGCCATCTGCCGCCCGCGGTCGTGGCACTCGACGGACGCGTCAGTTTCCCGGATCTGCCGGCCGGGCCACCTCTGGGGCTGGGCGGGCTGCCCTTCGAGTCCCTCGAGGTCGAACTGCCGGTGGGCAGTCTGGTGGCCCTCTTCACGGACGGTCTGGTCGAGGCGCGTGACCGGGACATCGACAAAGGGCTGGAAACCCTGAGGAGGGTCCTCGGCGAGGGCGCGGATTCCCTGGAGGAACTCTGTGACCGTGTCATCCGCGAACTGCTTCCGGGCGGCACGACCACCGATGACACGGCCCTCCTGCTGGTCCGCACCCGCGAGCTCGACAGCGACAGGGTCGCCGCCTGGGACCTGCCGGCGGAACCGGTCGCCGCCGGCCGCGCGCGGGAGCTGGTCGCCGGCCGGCTGAGCGAGTGGGGCCTGGACGAGCTGGTGTTCTCCACCGAGCTGATCGCCAGCGAGCTGGTCACCAATGCGGTCAGGTACGCCGAGGGGCCGCTGCACCTGAGGCTCATCCACGACCGCACACTGGTGTGCGAAGTCGCGGACGCCGGGCACACCGCGCCGCACCCGCGCCACAGCGGGGACGACGACGAAGGCGGGCGCGGACTGTTCATCGTCGCCCAGCTCGTCCTGCGCTGGGGGACGCGTTACACCAGCGGCGGCAAGACCGTCTGGACGGAACAGGCACTGCCCTCGGACTGACGGCGTCGCCGCACCCCCGCCGTGCCCGGCTGGTCGGTGGTGGGCCGAATGCCGGGCGTCCTCGGGTGGGCGTTTCGCACGACGAGAGGTCCGCTGCTTCGCCGGCGCTGCGACGGAACACGGGCCGGCGTTCCGTCAGATGTCGCGGAAGATCTCGATCTGCGCCCCCACCGAGTTCAGCCGCTCCGCCAGATCCTCGTAGCCGCGGTTGATGACGTACACGTTGCGCAGCACCGACGTACCCTCGGCCGCCATCATCGCCAGCAGGACGACCACGGCGGGGCGCAGTGCCGGCGGGCACATCATCTCGGCGGCGCGCCAGCGGGTCGGGCCCTCGACGAGGACGCGGTGCGGGTCGAGCAACTGGAGGCGGCCGCCGAGGCGGTTGAGGTCGGTGAGGTAGATCGCGCGGTTGTCGTAGACCCAGTCGTGGATGAGAGTCTGGCCCTGGGCGACGGCGGCGATCGCCGCGAAGAACGGCACGTTGTCGATGTTGAGGCCCGGGAAGGGCATGGGGTGGATCTTGTCGATCGGCGCCTCCAGCTTGGAGGGGCGCACGGTCAGATCCACCAGCCTCGTGCGGCCGTTATCCGCGGTGTACTCCGCCGAGCGGTCGTGGTCGAGGCCCATCTCCTCCAGGACGGCGAGCTCGATCTCCAGGAACTCGATCGGCACCCGGCGGATGGTCAGCTCGGACTCGGTGACCACGGCGGCGGCGAGCAGGCTCATCGCCTCGACCGGGTCCTCGGAGGGCGAGTAGTCGACGTCCACGTCGATGGTGGCCACGCCGTGCACGGTCAGTGTGGTCGTGCCGATGCCCCCCACGCGTACGCCCAGCGTCTCCAGGAAGAAGCACAGGTCCTGGACCATGTAGTTGGAGGAGGCGTTGCGGATGACGGTGACGCCGTCGTGGCGGGCGGCCGCGAGCAGCGCGTTCTCGGTCACGGTGTCGCCGCGCTCGGTCAGCACGATGGGGCGGTCCGGAGTGGTCGACCGCTCGACGACGGCGTGGTACAGCCCCTCGGTCGCGGTGATGTCGAGACCGAAGCGGCGCAGCGCGATCATGTGCGGCTCGATGGTGCGGGTACCGAGGTCGCAGCCGCCGGCGTACGGCAGGCGGAACTGGTCCATCCGGTGCAGCAGCGGACCGAGGAACATGATGATCGACCGGGTCCTGCGTGCGGCCTCCGCGTCGATCGCATCCATGTCGAGGCGGGCCGGCGGGACGATCTCGAGGTCGGTGCCGTCGTTGATCCAGCGGGTCCGTACGCCGATGGAGTTGAGGACCTCCAGCAGCCGGTACACCTCTTCGATCCGCGCGACACGGCGCAGTACGGTGCGGCCCTTGTTGAGCAGTGCGCCGCACAGCAGGGCGACGCAGGCGTTCTTGCTGGTCTTGACGTCGATGGCCCCGGAGAGCCGGCGCCGGCCGACGACCCGCAGATGCATGGGCCCGGCGTAGCCGAGCGACACGATCTCGCTGTCGAGCGCCTCACCGATCCGGGCAATCATCTCAAGGCTGATGTTCTGATTGCCGCGCTCGATGCGATTGACGGCGCTCTGGCTGGTGCCGAGTGCCTCGGCGAGCTGCGTCTGTGTCCAGCCCCGGTGCTGTCGGGCGTCACGGATGAGCTTGCCGATGCGTACGAGGTAGTCGTCTGCCATAGGGGCAGGCTATCTCAGATATGAGATGAGACGTCCAATGGGATGGACCATCCGGGTGACACCCTGTTTTGATGGTCCATCATCGGACCAACTCGGACAAAAGGTGTGGTTCATTCGGGTGACTCCCGAGGCTGCGCCGCGCTGTCGCGGGTCCCGGTCGCGCCGCCATGGAAAGGGTGCTTACGGCCGGATTGCGGCATCGCGCGGGCTGTCGCCGGGGCGTCCGGGCATGACCGTTCAGCGGTCATGTACTAGAGTTATCTCGACATCGAGATATCTGCACGGAGGCGTACCGCACCGCCGTCCGCCGGGGCTGCTTGCTAAGGGTGGCCTAAGTAAGCCTTACCTTAGCGGATCGCTGGGAAGACGCAGGCGGCAGGATGCGGTCAGTACGCGCACATTGATGAAGGAGACTGTCGTGTCGGCGAACAGCTTCGACGCCCGCAGCACGCTGCGCGTGGGCGACGAGTCGTACGAGATCTTCAGGCTGGACAAGGTCGAGGGGTCCGCCCGCCTCCCCTACAGCCTCAAGGTCCTGCTGGAGAACCTGCTCCGCACCGAGGACGGCGCGAACATCACCGCCGACCACATCCGGGCGCTGGGCGGCTGGGACTCGCAGGCGCAGCCGAGCCAGGAGATCCAGTTCACGCCGGCCCGCGTGATCATGCAGGATTTCACCGGCGTGCCCTGTGTCGTGGACCTCGCCACCATGCGTGAGGCCGTCAAGGAGCTCGGCGGCGACCCGGCGAAGATCAACCCGCTCGCCCCCGCCGAGCTGGTCATCGACCACTCCGTCATCGCCGACAAGTTCGGCACCCCCGACTCCTTCGCGCAGAACGTGGAGCTGGAGTACGGCCGCAACAAGGAGCGCTACCAGTTCCTGCGCTGGGGCCAGACCGCCTTCGACGAGTTCAAGGTCGTCCCGCCCGGCACCGGCATCGTCCACCAGGTCAACATCGAGCACCTCGCCCGCACCGTCATGGTCCGTAACGGTCAGGCGTACCCCGACACCCTCGTCGGCACCGACTCGCACACCACCATGGTCAACGGCCTCGGCGTGCTGGGCTGGGGCGTCGGCGGTATCGAGGCCGAGGCCGCCATGCTCGGCCAGCCGGTCTCGATGCTCATCCCGCGCGTCGTCGGCTTCAAGCTGACCGGCGAGCTGCAGCCCGGCACCACCGCCACCGACCTGGTGCTGACCATCACCGAGATGCTGCGCAAGCACGGTGTCGTCGGCAAGTTCGTCGAGTTCTACGGTGAGGGCGTCGCCGCCACCTCCCTCGCCAACCGCGCCACCATCGGCAACATGTCGCCGGAGTTCGGCTCCACCGCCGCGATCTTCCCGATCGACGACGAGACCCTGAAGTACCTGCGCCTGACGGGCCGCGACGAGCAGCAGGTCGCGCTGGTCGAGGCGTACGCCAAGGAGCAGGGCCTCTGGCTGGACCCGTCCGCCGAGCCCGACTTCTCCGAGAAGCTGGAGCTCGACCTCGCCACGGTCGTCCCCTCCATCGCCGGCCCGAAGCGCCCGCAGGACCGTATCGTCCTCGCAGGCGCCGCCCAGCAGTTCGCGCAGGACGTGCGCAACTACGTCGAGGACGACGACGAGGCGGGCAAGGAGTCCTTCCCGGCCTCCGACGCCCCGGCCGAGCACAACGGCGTCCCGACCCGCCCGACCCTGGTCACGGCCCCCGACGGCACCACGTACGAGATCGACCACGGCGCCGTCACCGTCGCCGCGATCACCTCCTGCACCAACACCTCGAACCCGTACGTCATGGTCGCCGCCGCGCTCGTCGCGAAGAAGGCCGTGGAGAAGGGCCTGACCCGCAAGCCGTGGGTCAAGACCACGCTCGCCCCGGGCTCGAAGGTCGTCACCGACTACTTCGACAAGGCGGGCCTGACCCCGTATCTCGACAAGGTCGGCTTCAACCTCGTCGGCTACGGCTGCACCACCTGCATCGGCAACTCCGGCCCGCTGCCGGAGGAGGTCTCCAAGGCCGTCAACGAGCACGACCTGGCGGTCACCTCGGTCCTCTCCGGCAACCGGAACTTCGAGGGCCGTATCAACCCCGACGTCAAGATGAACTACCTGGCCTCCCCGCCGCTGGTCGTCGCCTACGCCATCGCGGGCTCCATGAAGGTCGACATCACCCGCGACGCGCTCGGCACCGACACCGAGGGCAACCCGGTCTACCTGACCGACATCTGGCCGACCGAGGCCGAGGTCAACGACGTCGTCGCCAACGCCATCGGCGAGGACATGTTCAACAAGTCCTACCAGGACGTCTTCGCGGGCGACGCCCAGTGGCAGGCCCTGCCGATCCCGACCGGCAACACCTTCGAGTGGGACCCGCAGTCCACCTACGTCCGCAAGCCCCCGTACTTCGAGGGCATGACGATGGAGACCACCCCGGTCACCGACATCGCCGGTGCCCGCGTCCTCGCCAAGCTCGGCGACTCGGTCACCACCGACCACATCTCCCCGGCCGGCGCCATCAAGGCCGACACCCCGGCCGGCCAGTACCTCACGGAGCACGGCGTCGAGCGCCGCGACTTCAACAGCTACGGCTCGCGCCGCGGCAACCACGAGGTCATGATCCGCGGTACGTTCGCCAACATCCGCCTGCGCAACCAGATCGCCCCGGGCACCGAGGGCGGCTACACCCGCGACTTCACCCAGGCGGACGGCCCGGTGTCGTTCATCTACGACGCCTCGCGCAACTACATCGAGCAGGGCATCCCGCTGGTCGTCCTGGCCGGCAAGGAGTACGGCTCCGGCTCGTCCCGCGACTGGGCCGCCAAGGGCACCGCGCTGCTCGGCGTCAAGGCCGTCATCGCCGAGTCGTACGAGCGCATCCACCGCTCGAACCTCATCGGCATGGGTGTCCTCCCGCTGCAGTTCCCGGAGGGCGCCTCGGCCCAGTCCCTCGGTCTGACGGGTGAGGAGACCTTCTCCATCACCGGCGTCACCGAGCTGAACGACGGCACCACCCCGCGCACGGTCAAGGTCACCACCGACACGGGCGTCGAGTTCGACGCGGTCGTCCGTATCGACACCCCCGGCGAGGCCGACTACTACCGCAACGGCGGCATCATGCAGTACGTGCTGCGCAGCCTGATCCGCAAGTAAGCGGTCCGGCCAGGTACGAAGGGCCGCACTCCCGTCGCCCGGGGGTGCGGCCCTTCGCCGTGTCCAGCGCCTTACGCAAGCGCGAGGTCAGAGCACCGTTGCGGACCGCCGCTGCGGCAGCAGCGCCAGGTCGCCCCGCGGCGTCAGATGCGGTGCACGGTGTGCAGCTTCTTGGCGTAGGTGCCGGTGCCGTCCAGGAGCGAGGCACCGCCCAGGTCGGACATGGTCGGTCCGTTGCCCGTCTTGCGGCTGGACAGGAAGCGGCGCTTGCCGGCCGCGTCCTCGCCCAGGTAGATGCCGACATGGTCGACCGTGACGATCGGCAGGTCGTCGTCGCCCGAGTCGGCGTTGAACAGCACGAGGTCGCCGGGCTGCAGCAGGGTCGCGGTGGGCGGGTTCGTCCCGTCGGTCCGGTCGATACGCACGCCGGGCGCGTAGTCGACCATGTGCCGGGACCTGCGCGGGATCCGGTTCCCCGAAGTGTCCTCGTCAGCGGCCATCGGCACGCCCATGTGGTAGCCGTAGACCATGCGGGTGTAGCCCGAGCAGTCGAGGTTGCCGATCTGCTTGCTGGACGGCCCGACGTAGGTCCCGTCGGGGAAAGTCCAGCCGAGGTTCATGTACTCGTGGAAGTCGGCGCCCTCGTAGCGGTAGCCCTGCGGGTCCAGGTAACCGTAGCCCGCCCCGCCCAGCACCGTCTTGCCCTTGGTCTGGCCGTCCCCGCTCGTCACGGCCGGCGCCCCGGCGAGGAACATCGCCGCGTACGCGAGCACGTCCGGCGCCGTCGAACCGGCCCAGCCCCGGATGGTCTGCTCCAGCTCCGGCGTCCAGTTCCCGTCGAACGGCTCGGGCAGCACCCGCACCCAGTCGCCGTGCGTGACGCTGGGGGGCACCGCCCAGTCGGCGGCGTCCACCTGGAAGCGGCTGACGGTCAGTTTCACCGGAAGGCTGGTGCAGCCGGTACCGGCGAACGCGCGCAGCCCCACCCGGCCCTTGGCGATGGTGGGATCGCTGATGTCGACGGCCCACGCGGACGGTTCGGCGGCGCTCGCACGCCAGGCCTTGACCTGTATGCCCGCGCCCTCGCGACGGACCCGGATCGTCCACGCGGTGCCCGCGGGATTGCCCGTGGCGAGGGTGAGCACCGAGGTCAACTGGGTGACGGTGTCGGCGACCTCCTTCTCGACCCGCAGCTCGACCGCGCCGGTCGTGAGAAAGGACAGCCGGGCCCGGTAGTTGTCGGACACACCGCCGTAGCCGAAGACAAGGGCGTACGAACAGGCCTGACCGGTGGGCACCTTGTCGAACGTGGCCGTGGCCCGCACGTCCACGTCGCTGATCTCGTCGTCGCGCACCGTCGCCCAGCGGCTCCTGTTCTCGGTGCTGACGTTGATGACGGCGCTGCCCGGCACCAGTGAGTAGTCCGTCGTCCTGGTTTCGGTGGGCCCGTACGTGGACCAACTGCCGCCGCCCGGCGAAGTTCCCCAGAAGTCGGGGTGATCGTCCTGAAGATCGACGTCGGGCGCGAGGCGCTGGAAGTCGTCCACGAAGGGCTTCTTGTTCTCGGTGAACGTACGCTCCGGGCCGGGCAGAACGACGGTCCGGGCCCCGTGGGTCAGCAGCGCGACCCGCTTGCCGCCGGAGGCGACCTCGGTACGCACGGGTGTGCCCGGCAGCACGGTGGCGGTGAGCGGGGTGGTCAGCGACACCTGGGAGAAGAACGACGCGTCCAGCGGGACCAGGGTCACCGAGGACCGCGCCGAGCCGAGCCCCGCCGGGGCCGCGAGCGGCTGTACGGAGGCGGCGGCGGACTCGGCGGCGCGCGCGGGCGCGGCGGCCAGACCGCTGAGGGGGACGGAGGCGGCAGAAGCCGCGAAGGCGGCGAGCAGACTGCGCCGCGAAGTGTTCGACATGACGGTCATCTTCCGGCAGGCCCTCCGGTCACGATCACCGCCCCCGGTTCGACGTGGTCCGGGCCCACGGACCCGTGCCGGACCGCGGCACAGGGCACAGGGCCATACGGCGGGGCCGCAGCCTCCTCGGCTGCAGCCCCGCCTCTGTGCGTACCGTCGTGCACCGTCCCGGCTACGAGATCAGCTCGATCTCCGCGAGCGTCGCCGCCCCGGCCGGCACCAGCCGGTACTTCTCGTACGTCCCGGGGCGCGCGACCGTGAAGACACGGGTCTGCTTGTCCCAGGCGAACGTCTCACCGGACCGCTTGTCCAGATCGGTCCACGCCGTACCGTCCCGGGAGCCCTGCAGCACCCAGCCCGCGGGTGCCTTGTCCCGGGCCGAGGAGGTGAGCGTGTACTGGACCGCGCGGGCGGCGCCCGCGACCGGCAGCTCCACGGCCGCCTCGACCGCCGCCTCCGTACCGGAGGAGTTGTCGAAGAGCGCGCCCGTCCCGCTGATCGCATCGTGCCGTGGCGACGGAACCTTGTCGTCCGTCGTGACGGACACCGGAGCGGCGTTCTTGCCCGTACCCCAGCGCGACGGCTTCGCGCCCATGTCGAACTCCAGCGTTCCGCCGCGCGCGAGCAGCGCGTGCGGCAGCGCGGTGGAGTTCCAGGAACTGCCGTTGACCTTCAGACCCTGCACGTAGATGTTCCGCGCGCTGTTCGCCGGGGCCTTGACCACCAGGGTGCGGCCGTTCTCCAGGTGCACGGTGGCCTTGGTGAACAGCGGTGAGCCGATCGCATACTCCCCGCTGCCCATCACCAGCGGATAGAAGCCGAGCGCCGAGAAGAGGTACCAGGCGGACTGTTCGCCGTTGTCCTCGTCGCCGTGGTAGCCCTGTCCGATCTCGCTGCCGGTGTAGAGGCGGGAGAGGACCTCGCGCACCTTCTCCTGCGTCTTCCAGGGCTGCGAGGCCGCGTTGTACATGTAGGTGACATGGTGGGCGACCTGGTTGGAATGCCCGTACATGCCCATTCGTACGTCGCGGGCCTCCGTCATCTCATGGATGACGCTGCCGTACGAGCCGACGAACTCCGGCGAGGCCGTCTCCGGAGTGCTGAAGTAGGTGTCCAGCTTCTTGCCGAGGCCCGAGCGGCCGCCGTAGAGATTGGCGAGGCCGCGTGAGTCCTGCGGGGCGGTGAAGGCGTACCCGAATCCATTGGTCTCGGTGTAGTCGTAGCCCCAGACGCGCGGGTCGTACTGCGCCGAGGGAACCCGCCAGTCGCCCTTCAGATTCCGGCCCTGGAAGAAACCGGCCTTGGAGTCGAAGAGGGTGACGTAGTTACGGGCCCGGTTGAGGAAGTACGCCGACTCCTCCTTGTAGCGCGCCTTCTTCGTCTTCGCGTACAGGGCGTCGGCCATCTTGGCGAGGCCGTAGTCGTTGAGGTAGCCCTCCAGCGACCACGACAGGCCCTCATGGGTCTGGGTCGAGGCATAGCCGAGGAACGGCGAGGTCTCCATGCCCTTGCGGCCGACTCCCTTGCTCGGCGGAGCCACGGTCGCGTTCTTCAGCGCGGCCTCGTACGCCGCCTGAGCGTCGAAGCCGCGCACGCCCTTGACGTACGCGTCGGCGAAGGCGACATCGGACGAGGTGCCCGTCATCAGGTCGGCGTAGCCGGGGGAGGACCAGCGGGAGATCCAGCCGCCGTCCTTGTACTGCTGGACGAATCCGTCCACCAGCTCGCCCGCCTTCCTGGGCGTCAGGAAGGAGTACGCCGGCCAGGTCGTCCGGTAGGTGTCCCAGAAGCCGTTGTTGACGTACACCTTGCCGTCGACGATCTTCGCGCCGGTGTGGGTCGGGGTGTCGGGGCCCGTCTGCGCGGAGAACGGGCTCGCGTACTTGTCCTTGCCGTCGACCTTCTCGAAGCCCGAGTTGGGGTACAGGTACAGCCGGTAGAGCGACGAGTAGAGGGTCACCAGCTGGTCGTGGGTCGCTCCCTCGACCTCGACCCGGCCGAGGATGTCGTCCCAGGCGTCCTGCGCCCGGTCCTTGATCCCGCCGAAGGTCGCCGACGCCGGGATCTCGGCGGCGAGGTTCTGCTTCGCCTGGTCGATGCTGATCAGTGACGTTGCAATGCGCAATGTCACCGTACGGTCCGCACCCGCGTCGAAGCGCAGATGGCCCTTGACGCCCTGTGCAGCGGACGAGGTGACGGGCGCGTCGAAGACGCCGTACACGAACAGCCGGGTGGCGCCCGTGGACAGCCCGCTCTTGACGTCCGAGTAGCCGGTGAAGGAGCTCGTCGCCGGGTCGAGCGTGAGCCCGGCCTGGTCGGTGACGTTGTCGAAGAGCACCGCGGCGTTCTCACCGGGATAGGTGAACCGCATCATCGCGGCATGGTCGGTGGGGGCGATCTCCGCCTTCAGCCCGTTCTCGAACGTCACACCGTAGTAGTGCGGACGCGCCGTCTCCTTCTCGTGGCGGAAGGGGAGCGCGCGGGCCGTGCGCGCCGGGTCGGGCGTGCCCTCGGCGATGGACGGCATCAGCTGGAAGGTCTGCCGGTCGCCCATCCAGGGGCTCGGCTCATGGCTGGCGCTGAACGCCTGCACGGTCGGCAGATTGTCGGCGTTGTTCGCGCGCGCGTACTCGTACAGCCAGCTGAGCGAGCCCGCGTTGGTGACCGGGGTCCAGAAGTTGAAGCCGTGCGGCACCGCGGTCGCCGGGAAGGTGTTGCCGCGCGAGAACGAGCCGCTGGAGTTCGTCCCGCGGACGGTCGAGGCGTAGTCCGAAAGATGCGCGAGCCGCTTCTCGGGCGCCGTGGGCGCGAGGCGGATGTCGTCGACCCAGCCCTGGAACTTCGCCGGCCCCCTGGGCGAGTCGTACGCCACCAGGATCCGGTCCACGGTCCTGCCGGCCGCGACCGAGCCGATCCGGGACGCCACCTGGTTCCACTGGTTCACATAGAGCCGCTTGGCGGCGCCCTGTCCCTGCGGCGTCAACAGCCCGCCGTGCGAGTCGGCCGCCCGGAGGTCACTCAGATAGGTGCCATCGGTGAACGCGAGATCGACGGCCACGTTCGTGGCGGGGTAGTTGAGGTCGGTCTCGGGAAGCGACGGGAAGATCCGGTACGAGAGCTCCGTGTCGCGCCTCACGGCCGTGTCGACATCGAAGATCTTGTTGTACGAGTACGCGCGGCCGTCCGGCTTGTGCGTGCCCGCGTACTTCAGGGCTCGCTTTCCGGTGAAGCCGGCGTTGGCCTTCGCCGTGGGGGAGCCGCCGGGGCCGCGGTCGACCTGGCTGCGCATGTCCTCCGGGGCCGGGGTCTGCGTGTTCCCGTCGGAGAACTGGACATCGGCCAGCTGGGTGATGTCCGAGGCGCCGTTGTTCTTGCTGATCTCCAGCCGGTAGTGCGCGTACGGGGCCGCGTTCGCGGCACTGATGTCGTACGTCCTGGTCTGGAAGCGCTTCTCGAAGGTCTGGCCCTCGCGACTGTCCAGGACCTTCCATTCCTTGCCGTCGGGTGAGCCCTTGAGGGTCCAGTCCTTGGGGTCGCGGATGTCGAAGTCGTTGGCCGACGTGAGCGCGTAGGTGGCGACCTTGACCGGGGCGTCCATGTCGAACTCGACCCAGGCCGTCGGCTCGAACGCCAGCCATTTGGTGGACGGCTGGAGATCGACCAGATTCTCCTTGGTCTCCCCGGCGCCGGAGT
The DNA here is from genome assembly GCF_055585225.1 of Streptomyces sp. NPDC053673. Classification (NCBI taxonomy): domain Bacteria; kingdom Bacillati; phylum Actinomycetota; class Actinomycetes; order Kitasatosporales; family Streptomycetaceae; genus Streptomyces; species Streptomyces sp. NPDC053673. The sequence goes on from NZ_JBVJKN010000025.1 coordinate 82,200, forward strand.
TCTCGTCGCTGGCACGCAGTTCGATGACCTTGTCGGTGACATTGCCCGGTATTCCGGAGGAGAATCCCCCGTCGACCCCCGCGGACCGCTTCTTTCCGTCAGGGCCTGTTTCGACGGTATTGCGCCAGTCGGGCTGATCTTCGTCCGCTTCGAACGAGGTGGAGAATTCCTGGGACGGGGCGGTGGGTGGGGAGGGGAGCGCGGTGGCCGCCGACTGCGCCGTCACCACCAACAGGGAAGCGGCCGCCATCAGGGCGGCCGCGCGGGTGAGTCTGTGCCGAGGGCTGGGTCTGGGCTGCATACTGAGCCTTTCCTCCCGCCGAAGCGATGCTGGACAACGTTGTCAGGCGCAATGCGCAGGCACCAGTAGGGAGGTAAGTGCCGCATGGTGTCAAGGGTGTTGACGGTGTGTGGGACACGGAATCGGCCGATTCGGCGAGAATCCCCCGGCGGACGGATCCGGGCGGGTCTCGTGTCCGCGAGGTCTCAACTCGGGAAAGACTGCCGCCCAACCTTGCTTTCGATCTTGCTCACGTGGCGGGAAGTGGACTATACCTGTCGGCGTCCGGACTTGCCGGTGACACGGTGGCGGACAAGGGGGACGGGGGGAGGCCGGACAGCCGGGCAGCCGAAAGCGCCGCCTGCCGCCCGCACTTCTCCGTTCCCCACGACACCCCTGCACGACCCAGCTTCAGTAATTGACCGCGGTGGCGGGGCCCTTCGCCTCAGGCGAGAAGGACGGGCGACCGGTTCACCGCCTGAGTCCTGGAGAAGGCGAGGACTTGAGCATGGGATCCACCTCCGCGCACACGAACGGCGGTCTCGGCCGTCGCGATCTGATCAAGCGATCGGCGGCAATCGGCCTGGCCGGCATTCCCGCGATGAGCTTCCTGTCGGCCTGCGCCAGCGGCGACGGCGGCAGCGGTGGCGACAAGGTCGACAAGGGCAAGGTCACCAAGGAGAACCCGCTCGGCGTCAACGAGACCGCCGCCCTCGAGGTCGTGATCTTCGACGGAGGATTCGGCCAGCAGTACGCGATCGACGCCGAGAAGAAGTTCAACACGGCCTTCCCGAAGGCCCCGAAGGTCAAGCACAAGGCTACCCAGAAGATCCAGTCGGAGCTCCAGCCGCGCTTCAACGGCGGCACCCCGCCGGACCTCATCGACAACTCCGGTGCCGAGCAGATGGACATGGGTGTCCTGGTCGGCAAGAAGCAGCTCGCCGACCTCACCCCGCTGCTCGACGCCGCCTCCATCGACGACCCGAACAAGAAGGTCCGCGACACGCTCCGTCCGGGCATCGTCGAGATGGGCCAGTTCGACGGCGACCCGGTCTGGATCTTCTACTACGCCTACACGGTCTACGGCGTCTGGTACTCGCAGACCGCGCTCGACAAGCTCGACGCCCAGTACCCCGAGACCTGGGACGAGATGCTCGCCCTGTGCGAGAAGGCGAAGAAGCAGGGCATCGCCGGCTGGACGTACGCGGGCAAGCACCCTTACTACCTTCCGTTCTCGCTCTACCCGTTCATTGCCAAGATCGGCGGCGTCGAGGTCCTCGACGCCATCGACAACCTGGAGCCCAACGCCTGGAAGCACCCGGCCGTCAAGGCCGCGTTCGAGGCGTACTACGAGCTCTACAAGAAGGGCTACATCCTCAAGGGCACCCCGGGCCTGGACCACATCCAGTCCCAGACCGCCTGGACCAAGGGCAAGGCCCTGTTCATCCCCAACGGTTCCTGGGTGGAGAACGAGGCGGCCGCCACCATGCCCAAGGACTTCAACCTGGCGGTCTCCGCCCCCTCCGGCCTCGACAAGTCGGACAAGATGCCGTTCGGCACCATCTGGGCGTCCGGTGGTGAGCCCTTCATCGTTCCGGCCAAGGCGAAGAACGTCGAGGGCGGCATGGAGCAGCTGCGCATCATGCTCAGCGAGGAGTCCTCGAAGAACTTCACCAAGCAGGTCAAGTCGCTGACCGCGTTCAACGGCGGCACCGACGGCATCGAGCTGACGCCGGGTCTGAAGTCCGGAGTCGCCGCGCTCGACAAGGCCGGAACGAATGTCGTCAACCCGCGCCTGCAGGACTGGTATGTCAAGCTCCAGAAGGAGCAGATCGGCGTCGCCGGTCTGGGCGAGATGATGGCCGGACGGCTCACCCCGGCCGAGGCCATCAGCAAGATCCAGGGCTTCGCCGACAAGGCGGCCCAGGACTCCTCCATCAAGCACTACAAGCACCAGTGAGCGGCCCGGGGGCCCGGGGGCGGGCCCCCGGGAGTACACAGCACCAGCGGCAGCACACTCCGGAAGGTCGGGATCGGTAACCATGCAACACGGCAAGTACCGGTTCATCGTGGGGTTCCTCGCGGCCCCCTTGGCGTTGTACGCGGTCTTCGTCATCTGGCCGTTCGTCCAGTCCATCTACTACTCGTTCACGGACTGGACCGGCCTGAGTCCCGACTTCAAGATGGTCGGCTTCGACAACTACGCGCGGCTTCTGGACGACGACATCTTCTGGAAGTCGCTTCAGCACAGCCTGTTGTTCGCGCTGCTGCTGCCGCTGGTGACGATCGGCCTGGCGCTGTTCTTCTCCTTCATGATCAATGTCGGCGGACGGCACCGGAAGGGAGCCGCGGTCTCCGGAGTGCGCGGCTCCTCCTTCTACAAGATCGCCTATTTCTTCCCGCAGGTGCTCTCGATCGCGATCGTCGCCCTGCTCTTCCAGTTCGCGTACAACCCGGAGAGCGGAGCCATCAACTCCGCCCTCAAGGCCATCGGCCTCGACAGCATCCAGCCGCTCTGGCTGGGCGACCCGGACCTCGCCCTGTGGTGTGTGATGGCGGTCCTCGTCTGGTCGACGGTCGGCTTCTTCGTCGTCCTGTTCTCCGCGGGCATGGCTTCCATCCCCAAGGACTTCTACGAGGCGGCGCTGCTGGACGGCGCGAGCCGGATCACCACGTTCTTCCGCATCACGCTGCCGCTGCTCTGGGACACCATCCAGTCCGGCTGGGTCTACATGGGCATCCTCGCGCTCGGAGCCGAGTCCTTCGCGGTGGTGCAGATCATGACCACGGGTCCGGGCGGTCCCGACTACTCGACCACCGTGATGGTGCTGTACGTGTACCAGTCGGCGTTCCGCGACGGTGCGGCGGCCTATGCGACCACGATCGGCGTCGCCCTGCTCATCGTCACGCTGGCCTTCGCGGCCGTCGTGATGAAGCTGGGCCGGCGCGAGCGGCTGGAGTACTGAGATGCGGTGTTTTCCCGGGGACGAATACATTTGCGACTCCGTCGCGGGGCCCCCGGACCCCCGGCAGAACGGCAGCTCGGCCGAGGCGGCCGGAATGACAGCACGAGGTGATTCCCGGTGAAGGTCACAGACGACATCCGTCCCGCCCCGCGCTCGGACGAGCCGGTGCCGGTGGCCAAACTCTCCGCTCCGGCGAAGAAGAAGCGCGGCGAGGGCAAGGTCCTCAACGTCTTCTCGCACGGCATGCTGATCCTCTGGGCCTTCATGGTCGTCATGCCGCTGCTCTGGGCGGTCATGACGTCCTTCAAGGACGACAACGCGATCTTCAGCTCGCCGTGGTCGCTGCCGGACACGCTGCACTTCGAGAACTGGTCGCGCGCCTGGAGCCAGGCGCACATGAGCGACTACTTCCTCAACACGATCCTGGTCGTGGCCGGGTCGCTGGCCGGCACGCTGCTCCTCGGCTCCATGGCGGCGTACGTCCTCGCCCGCTTCGACTTCCCGGGGAACCGCTTCATCTACTTCCTCTTCATCGGAGGAATGAGCTTCCCGATCATGCTCGCGCTGGTCCCGCTGTTCTACGTCATGAACAACATTCAGCTGCTGAACACGATCCACGGCCTGATCCTGGTCTACATCGCCTACTCGCTGCCGTTCACCGTGTTCTTCCTGACCGCCTTCTTCCGTACGCTGCCGACCTCGGTGGCCGAGGCGGCCCTGATCGACGGGGCCTCGCACACCCGGACGTTCTTCCAGGTCATGCTGCCGATGGCCAAGCCGGGCCTGATCAGCGTCGGGATCTTCAACTTCCTGGGGCAGTGGAACCAGTACATGCTGCCGACCGTGCTGAACACCGAGCAGGAGAACAAGGTGCTCTCCCAGGGCCTGGTGCAGCTTGCGGTCAGCCAGGGGTACAAGGGCGACTGGTCCGGGCTGTTCGCCGGCCTGGTGATGGCGATGCTGCCGGTGCTGGCGGCGTACGTGATCTTCCAGCGCCAGGTCGTGGCCGGTCTGACGGCAGGAGCTCTGAAGTAGTACCGAAGCAGCCTCCGCAGTAGCACCGAAGCACCCTCCGCGCCCTTCGTGTGACGCGTACACCGCCCGTCGGCAGCCGCCGGCGGGCGGTTCTGCGCATGCTCAGGTCTTGACGGGAAGCGACCCGAAAGGCTCCCCTTAGAGTTCACATGTTGGAGTAAACAGCGGGAGTGTGTGAGTCGATGGAGACTCCGGGGTCGCAGACATCTCTGCATCGGGCCAATCTCGAGCGGGTCGTACGGGCCGTGCGTATGGCCGGTTCGCTCACCCAGGCCGAGATCGCCAGGAGCACCGGCCTGTCCGCCGCCACGGTCTCCAACATCGTTCGTGAACTGAAGGACGGCGGAACCGTCGAGGTGACGCCCACCTCGGCGGGCGGCCGCCGGGCCCGCAGCGTCTCACTCAGCGGGGACGCCGGCGTCGTCATCGGTGTCGACTTCGGCCACACCCACCTGCGGGTCGCGGTCGGGAACCTGGCCCACCAGGTGCTCGCCGAGGAGTCCGAGCCGCTCGATGTCGACGCGTCGTCCGCGCAGGGCTTCGGACGGGCGGAACAGCTGGTCACACGGCTGATCGAGGCCACCGGGATCGGCCGGGACAAGGTCATCGGCGTCGGCCTCGGCGTCCCGGGCCCGATCGACGTCGAGTCCGGAACGCTCGGCTCCACCTCGATCCTGCCGGGCTGGACCGGGATCAACCCCAGCGAGGAGCTCTGCGCCCGTCTCGGGGTGCCGGTGTACGTCGACAACGACGCCAACCTCGGCGCGCTCGGCGAGCTGGTCTGGGGGAGCGGCCGCGGGGTCAAGGACCTCGCGTACATCAAGGTCGCCAGCGGTGTCGGCGCCGGTCTCGTCATAGAGGGACAGATCTACCGGGGCCCCGGTGGTACGGCCGGGGAGATCGGCCACATCACGCTGGACGAGTCGGGTCCCGTCTGCCGCTGCGGCAACCGTGGCTGCCTGGAGACCTTCGCGGCCGCCCGGTACGTCCTGCCACTGCTCCAGCCGAGCCACGGCCCGGATCTGACCATGGAACGCGTCGTGCAGCTCGCACGGGAGGGCGATCCGGGCTGCCGCCGGGTGATCGCCGACGTGGGACGGCACATCGGGAGCGGCGTCGCCAATCTGTGCAATCTGCTCAATCCCAGCCGGGTCGTGCTCGGCGGGAATCTGGCCGAAGCGGGAGAATTGGTCCTCGCACCGATCCGTGAATCGGTCTCCAGGTACGCGATTCCCAGCGCAGCCCGCCAGCTCTCCGTCCTTCCGGGGGCGCTGGGCGGACGGGCCGAGGTGCTGGGGGCGCTGGCACTCGTACTCAGTGAAATGGGCGATTCGACACTTCTGGACAGTTCGGTACCGGCCGGGACGCCTGCCTTCACTTAGATAACGAACGGCACCGTTGTCATCTCGTTAAGAATTTACTTCTTGACGCTGGCGTTGCGGCCGAGTTGACTTCGAGCCACCTCGGCCGCAAGGACGCGGCCTCGTCAGGGAGGTTTCTGAATGAACACGCAGATGCGTCGTGCCGCCGTGGCTGTGGCCGCCACCGCGATGGCCGTGTCCCTCGCCGCCTGTGGCAGCGCCAAGGAGTCCGGGGACAACGGCTCCAAGACCGGCGCCGCGAAGGGCGACGACATCAAGATCGGTCTCCTTCTCCCCGAGAACCAGACCGCGCGCTACGAGAAGTTCGACAAGCCGCTCATCGAGAAGAAGATCAGCGAGCTCACGAACGGCAAGGCCGAGGTCGTCTACGCCAACGCCAAGCAGGACGCGACGCTGCAGACCCAGCAGGTCGACACGATGATCACCAACAAGGTCGACGCGCTGATCATCGACGCCGTGGACTCCAAGGCGATCGCCGGCAGCGTGAAGAAGGCCAAGGACGAGGGCATCCCCGTCGTCGCCTTCGACCGCCTCGCCGAGGGCCCGATCGACGCCTACACCTCCTTCGACAACGAAGAGGTCGGCCACGTCCAGGGCAAGGCGCTCCTCGCCGCGCTCGGCGCCAAGGCCAAGGACGGCCAGATCGTGATGATGAACGGCGCGATCACCGACCCGAACGCCGCCCTGTTCAAGAAGGGCGCCCACGCCGAGCTCGACGGCAAGGTGAACGTCGGCAAGGAGTACGACACCAAGGAGTGGAAGCCGGAGAACGCCAACGCCAACATGGAGGCGGCGATCTCGGCCATCGGCAAGGACAAGATCGTCGGCGTGTACTCCGCCAACGACGGCATGGCGGGCGGCATCATCACCGCCCTGAAGGCCGCCGGCTTCTCCAAGCTCCCGCCGGTCACCGGCCAGGACGCCGAGCTCGCCGGTGTGCAGCGGATCGTCGCGGGTGAGCAGTTCATGAGCGTCTACAAGCCGTACGCGCCGGAGGCCGCTGCCGCCGCCGAGATGGCCGTGGCGCTCGCCAAGGGCGAGAAGCTCGACTCGATCGCCAAGTCCAAGGTCGACAGCCCCACCCAGAAGGGCGTCCCGTCGGTGCTCGTCCCGGTCGTCTCGCTGACCAAGGACAACATCAAGGACACGGTCCTCAAGGACGGCGTCTACACCGTCGCCGAGATCTGCACCCCGAAGTACAAGGCCGCCTGCGACGCGCTCGGCCTGAAGTAGGCCCCGGGTCCCGGAAGGGACCGCCCGCGAAGCCTGCCCGGTGCCCCTGCCCCCTTCCAGCCCCCGCTATCGGGGCGGGGCACCGGACAGAAACGCTTCTCCCATCGACGCAAGTGTCGTTCGCTTCTGCTCAACCTCCGCGCCACCCCTACGGCGCGGCATCCCCGCCGGTCAGGCGGCGAAGGAGATGGTTCACGTGTCCGCTACGCCCGTGCTGGCGTTGCGCGGGGTCTCCAAGCGGTTCGGTGCTGTTCAGGCGCTCACCGACGTAGAGCTTGAGGTCCACGGCGGCGAGGTGGTCGCCCTCGTAGGCGACAACGGCGCCGGAAAGTCCACCCTGGTCAAGACGATCGCCGGCGTGCACCCCATCGATGAGGGCGTCATCGAATGGGAAGGCAGCCCGGTGTCGATCGGCAAGCCGCACGACGCCCAGAACCTGGGCATCGCGACCGTCTACCAGGACCTCGCGCTGTGCGACAACATCGACGTCGTCGGCAATCTCTACCTCGGCCGGGAGCTGCGCAAGCGCGGCGTCCTCGACGAGGTGGAGATGGAGCGCCGCTCCCGTGAGCTGCTCAGCACGCTCTCGATCCGCATCCCCAGCGTCCGTATCCCGATCGCCTCGCTCTCCGGCGGTCAGCGGCAGACCGTGGCCATCGCCCGTTCGATGCTCGGCGAGCCCAAGCTCGTCATCCTCGACGAGCCCACCGCCGCCCTCGGCGTCGAGCAGACCGCACAGGTGCTCGACCTCGTGGAGCGGCTGCGTGAGCGTGGCCACGCGGTCATCCTCATCAGCCACAACATGGCCGATGTGAAGGCCGTCGCGGACAAGGTGGCGGTGCTCCGGCTCGGCCGGAACAACGGCGTCTTCGACGTCAAGTCCACCTCGCAGGAAGAGATCATCTCCGCCATCACCGGCGCCACGGACAACGCCGTGACCCGTCGTGCGGCGCGCACCTCGGAGGCGCAGAAGTGAGCACCGAAAAGACCTCCGCCCCCATCGGCGGCGGACACGAGGTAGTGAACCCGGACGCCGCCCATGACGCGGTCACCGCGGTCGACCCCCGGCTGCTGGTGCGCGAGCAGGGCTTCGCCGGCTACGTCTCGGAGTTCAAGCGCAAGCTGCACGCCGGTGACCTGGGCTCGATCCCGGTCGTCATCGGTCTGATCCTCATCTGCGTGATCTTCCAGAGCCTGAACTCGAACTTCCTCTCCGCGCAGAACCTCAGCAACATCGCGGTCACGATGGTCGCCACCGGCATGATGGCCGTCGGCATCATCTTCGTGCTGCTGCTCGGTGAGATCGACCTGTCGGTCGGCTCGGTCAGCGGTGTGTCGGGCGCGATCGTCGCCGTACTGACGGTCACTCACGGCATGAACGAGTGGCTCGCCGTCCTCGTCGCCATCGCGAGCGGCGCGGCCATCGGAGCCCTGCACGGATTCTTCTTCGCCCGGATCGGCGCACCCGCGTTCGCCGTCACCCTGGCGGGACTGCTCTTCTGGCTGGGCTTCATGCTCCAGCTCCTCGGCGACCAGGGCACCATCAACCTGGACGGTGAAGGCGTGGTCGGCAAGCTGACCACGTACTACTTCTCGGACGTGGCGGCCGCCTACGGCCTCGCCGCGGTCGCCGTGGCGGTCTTCTTCCTCTCGTCGTTCTTCGACAGCCGCCGTCGTGAGGCCGCCGGAATCCCGTCCCGGCCGGTCGGGGACATCATCTTCCGCTCGGCCCTGCTCGGGGTCGTGTCCTTCGCCGCCGCGTTCATGTTCAACCAGTACAAGGGACTGCCCCTCGCGCTGGTGCTGTTCCTGGCGGTGCTGGTCATCACGGACTTCGTCCTGCGGCGCACCGCGTACGGCCGGAAGATCTTCGCGCTCGGCGGCAGCGTCGAGGCGTCCCGCCGCGCCGGTATCAACGTGACGGCGGTCCGCGTCTCGGTCTTCGCCATCGCGGGCACCTTCGCCGCCATCGGCGGCCTGTTCTGGGCCTCCAAGATCGCGGCCGCCAACCAGAGCGCCGGCGCCGGTGACCTCCTGATGAACGTCATCGCGGCGGCCGTCATCGGCGGCACCAGCCTCTTCGGCGGCCGCGGCCGCACCTGGAACGCGCTGCTCGGCGTCATGGTGATCGTCTCGATCCAGTACGGACTCGCGCTGGAGGGCATCGCCACGCCGATCCAGTACATGATCACCGGTGGTGTGCTGCTGGCCACCGTCGTGATCGACTCCGTCACCCGCAGGACGCAGAAGACCGCAGGCCGCGCCTGACGGCACCTCCTGTCAGTGCCCGGCGCCGGAACCGGCGCCGGGCACTTCTGCGTGTCCTCCGAAGGCATGACACACAACCCGCTGCCCGATGACAGCCGCTACGAGCGGAACATTAGACTCGACAAATCGTTGCCAAGCTCGATCAGCTCACACGCAAGGAGGCACGGGTGCCGCTGCTGACCCGTATCAGGGGACCGCGCGATCTGGACCGGCTCAGCCCGGAGCAGCTCGATCAGCTGGCCGCAGAGATCCGGACCTTCCTCGTGGACGCCGTGTCCAAGACCGGTGGCCATCTCGGCCCCAACCTCGGCGTGGTCGAGCTGACCATCGCCCTGCACCGCGTCTTCGACTCACCGAAGGACAAGGTGCTCTTCGACACGGGGCACCAGAGCTACGTCCACAAGCTCCTCACCGGCCGGCAGGACTTCGGCAAGCTGCGCGCCAAGGGCGGCCTGTCCGGCTACCCCTCGCGTGCCGAGTCCGAGCACGACGTCATCGAGAACTCGCACGCCTCCACCGTCCTCGGCTGGGCCGACGGCCTCGCCAAGGCCAACGAGGTGCTGAAGAAGGACGACCACGTCGTCGCGGTCATCGGCGACGGCGCGCTCACCGGCGGCATGGCGTGGGAGGCGCTGAACAACATCGCGGACGCCAAGGACCGCCCGCTCGTCATCGTCGTCAACGACAACGAGCGCTCCTACGCCCCCACGATCGGCGGCCTCGCCAACCACCTCGCCACACTGCGCACCACCGACGGCTACGAGCGCTTCCTCGCCCGCGGCAAGGACATCCTGGAGCGCACCCCCGTCGTCGGGAAGCCGCTCTACGAGACCCTGCACGGCGCCAAGAAGGGCCTGAAGGACTTCATCGCCCCGCAGGGCATGTTCGAGGACCTCGGCCTCAAGTACGTCGGCCCCATCGACGGCCACGACATCGAGGCGCTGGAGTCCGCGCTGACCCGCGCCAAGCGGTTCGGCGGCCCGGTCATCGTCCACTGCCTCACCGAGAAGGGCCGCGGCTACCAGCACGCGGAGCAGGACGAGGCGGACCGCTTCCACGGCATCGGCCCGATCCACCCCGACACCGGCCTGCCGGTCAAGACCGCCGCGGCGAGCTGGACCTCCGTCTTCGGCGACGAGATGGTCAGGCTCGGCAAGGAGCGCGAGGACATCGTCGCGATCACCGCGGCCATGCTCCAGCCCGTCGGCCTGAAGAAGTTCGCCGAGGCCTTCCCCGAGCGGGTGTACGACGTCGGCATCGCCGAGCAGCACGCCGCGACGTCCGCCGCGGGCCTCGCCACCGGCGGGCTCCACCCGGTCTTCGCCGTCTACGCGACGTTCCTCAACCGCGCCTTCGACCAGGTCCTCATGGATGTGGCCCTGCACCGGTGCGGCGTCACCTTCGTGCTCGACCGCGCCGGTGTCACCGGTGACGACGGCGCCTCCCACAACGGCATGTGGGACATGTCGATCCTCCAGGTCGTCCCGACCCTGCGGATCGCCGCCCCGCGCGACGCCGAGCAGCTGCGCAGCCAGCTCCGCGAGGCCGTCGAGGTCAAGGACGCCCCGACCGTCGTCCGTTACTCGAAGGGCGTGGTCGGCCCCGCCGTCCCGGCCGTCGGCCGTATCGGCGGTATGGACGTCCTGCGGAAGGCGGGCACGGTCAGGCCCGACGTGCTGCTGGTCTCGGTCGGCGCGCTCGCCCCGATGTGCCTGGAGATCGCCGACCTGCTCGACAAGCAGGGCATCTCCACGACCGTCGTGGACCCCCGCTGGGTCAAGCCGGTCGACGAGGCGCTCGCCCCGCTCGCCGAGCAGCACCGCGTCGTCGTCACCGTCGAGGACAACAGCCGCGTCGGCGGTGTCGGCGCCGCCGTCTCCCAGGCGCTGCGCGACGAGGGGGTGGACGTACCGATGCGCGACTTCGGCATTCCGCCGCGCTTCCTCGACCACGCCACCCGCAAGGAGGTCATGGCCGAGATCGGTCTGACCGCACCGGACATCGCGCGGCAGGTCACCGGCCTGGTTTCCCGGCTGGACGGCCGCCTCGACGACGACCCGGCCGCGGCCCCGGAGCCCGCGCGCGACTGACGGCCTGAGCCACCCGGCGCACACATTGGACCGGTCGGAGTACCTCCAGGGGTCTCCGGCCGGTCCTTTCGTGTGAAACGCACCTGCTCGGCGGGCGAGGCACCGCACCCCTCTCGATCATGGGCATACGGCCATGGCTACGGAGGTACGCCGGTGAGCACAGAGCAACAGCCCCGTCAGAGCTCCGGGGTGTTCCGCACCAAGACGGTGGAGCAGTCGATCCGTGACACCGAGGAGCCCGAGCACGCGCTGAAGAAGTCCCTGTCCGCATGGGACCTCACCGTCTTCGGCGTCGGCGTCATCATCGGAACCGGCATCTTCGTCCTCACGGGCATTGCGGCCAGGGACAACGCCGGACCCGCCACCGCCCTCGCCTTCGTCGCCGCCGGCATCGCCTGCGCCCTCGCGGCGCTCTGCTACGCCGAGTTCGCGTCCACCGTGCCGGTCGCCGGCTCGGCCTACACCTTCTCGTACGCCTCCATCGGCGAGCTGCCCGCCTGGATCATCGGCTGGGACCTGGTCCTGGAATTCGCCCTCGGCACGGCCGTGGTGGCGGTCGGCTGGGCCGGGTACGCACGCAGCCTCCTGAGCACCAATCTCGGCTGGGACATGCCTGCCGCGCTGTCCGGGCGTGACGCGGGAGGCACCTTCGACCTGCTGGCCTTCCTGCTGGTCCTGCTGCTGACCGGCATCCTGGTCCTCGGGATGAAGCTGTCCGCCCGGATCACCGCGGTCGTCGTCGCCGTCAAGGTCACCGTCGTGCTGCTGGTGATCGTCGCGGGCCTGTTCTTCGTCAAGTCGGCCAACTACTCGCCGTTCATCCCCCCGGCCCAGCCGCAGCCCGGGGGCGGCGAACTCCTCAAGGCACCGCTGGTCCAGGTGCTGTTCGGCTACGCACCGACGAACTTCGGCATCATGGGCATCTTCACCGCGGCCTCCATCGTCTTCTTCGCCTTCATCGGATTCGACGTCGTGGCCACCGCCGCGGAGGAGACCAGGAACCCCCAGCGGGACATGCCGCGCGGCATCCTGGGCTCCCTGCTCATCTGCACCGCGCTCTACGTGGCCGTGACGCTGGTGGTCACCGGAATGCAGCACTACACGGAGATGTCGGCCACCGCCCCGCTCGCCGACGCCTTCAAATCCGTCGGCCAGCCCTTCTTCGCCGGCGCCATCAGCCTCGGTGCGATCGTCGGCCTCATCACCGTCTGCATGATCCTGCTGCTGGGCCAGACCCGGGTGTTCTTCGCGATGAGCCGCGACGGACTGCTTCCGCGCTTCTTCTCCATCACCCACCCGCGGTTCCGCACCCCTCACCGGGCGACCATCCTGCTCGGTGTGGTCATCGCCTTCGTCGCGGGCTTCACCAGTCTCGAGGCCCTCGCGGCGCTGGTGAACATCGGCACGCTCTTCGCGTTCGTCGTCGTGGCCCTCGGCGTCATCGTTCTCCGCCGCACCAGGCCCGACCTGCACCGTGCCTTCCGTACCCCGTGGGTGCCGGTGGTCCCCATCCTGTCCATCGCGGCCTCGGTCTGGCTCATGCTCAACCTGCCGACCGAGACGTGGCTGCGGTTCGCCATCTGGATGGCCATCGGCATCGTCGTCTACTTCGTGTACGGGTACCGGACGAGCCGCCTCGGCAAGCTGGGCAAGGAGGCCACGTACTGAGGGACGCCACGTACCGAAAGGTTCTGCCGCCCGATCCCGTGGGCCTCGTATGTCCCCCGCGACCGCCCGCGGACCGCTGGGGCGACCGGGCGGGCCGCTGACACCGGCACCACGGCCGCGTCCGGCCGTCAGGCCGGGCGTACCGTCCGCGGTCCCGCGCACTGCGCCCCGAGTGCCTCCACGCGCTCCCGCAGCCCGCGGTCGGCCGTGACGACGACGCGGGGGCGGTCCCGCGCCACCGCGACCAGCGACACGATGTGGTCGTCGCCGCTGCCGGGCGCCGGCTCGACGCGTACGCCCGGGACGGACGTGACACCCCGGGCCCGCCCCTCGACCACGAGGACGACCTCTGCCGGACCGGGGTGTCCGGGGATACCCTCCTGGGCGAACGGGACGAGTCCGTCACGGAGCCGCTCGGTCGCACCGAAGCGGTCGCGCCACCAGCCGTCCGGGACCGAACCGACCACGTTCGCGGCATCGACGATCAAGAGAATTGGCATGTCGGGAGCGTGGCACAGAGCAGGGCTCGGGCGGGCGGATCGGGCGCGCCGCCGAGTGTTATCGTCACGTAAATCAAGCGCTTGCACGGCGCTCAGGGAAGGTGGGCAACGGGCCATGTCATTGCGGTCTGCGCGGAGGTCGAAGCGTCGGACGAGCAAGCCTGACGCAGGGGACACCGGGGACGCCGGGACCACCGGAAGGCAGCCGCGTCGCGCGCTCCGGGCGAACCCGGCGTTGCCTGCGGACCCCTCGCTGCCGCCGACGACCGGCTGGCTGCTGCGCGGCAAGGACGGCCGGCTCTCCGCGTACGCGCCGGGTGCCGACGGCGTGCTGCGGTGGACCGAGACGCGGCCGGGCGGACCCGACTGGACGGGCCCCGAGCTGTTCCCCGCGCCCGGAGTGCTTCCGTATCTGGCGATCGCCCAGGGCACCGACGGCTATGTGCAGCTCGTCGGGCTGCGCCGCACGCCCGTCGCGGGCGGGGAGATCGCCACGGACGTCGTGCAGACCATCCAGTACCAGTCGGGCCGCCCGATGCGGGACTGGTACTCGCTCGGCACTCCGTACGCGAAGGACCGCGAGCTGGCCGCGAAGATAGGGCTCCCGGCGGCCGTCGTGGACGCGGAGGGCTCACTCCACGTCTTCCTGCGCAACGCGGGCGGCGGCGTCTGCGGCCGCAGCCAGGTCCCGAACGGCAAGTGGAACAAGTGGGCCGACTTCAAGGGCAGCCGCATGCTGGGCGTGCCCTCCGCCGCCCTCACCGACAACGGGCTGATGGAGGTCCTCGCGCCCACGCCGGACGCCGTCATGCGGTGGACCCAGGAGACCGCGGGGGTGAAGTTCCAGCGTGCCGAGGACATCGAGACCTCGGCCGCGGACAGCTCGCTCAGCTCCGAGCGCACCGGCCGTGAGCGGCTCACCCATGTGTGGCGCGACGCCGCCTCGGGCACCGTCCACGCCTGGCGCGAGGGCACGGCCCCGGCGGCCCTGGGCGGCGACGGCGGTACGGGCCCGGTCGCCATGCTCCGCACCCCGGTCGACGGACACGACTGCACGATCCTCGCGCAGCGCGGCAAGGACGGCCGGCCGGCGCTCGCCGCGTACCCGACGGAGGACGAGTCGGCGGGCGCGGAGTGGACGTCCACGGGGGAGCCGTGCGTCGGTGCCCCGGCCCTCGCGATCGACGGCAACGGCCGGGTGGTGCTGGCCGCGTTCGGCGCGGACGGCACGCTGAGGGTGACCCGCCAGAAGGCTGAGACGGGGCTGGCGATGGAGGCGTGGAAGGTCGTCTGACCCTCTGCGTCCGAGCGCCTCGGCCCGGCGACACTCGATACATCGATACATCGCCACGGCGATACGGCGGCACACGGCGCCACGGCGCTACGGCGATGAACACAGAACGGGCCGTACGGGAGAGATCCCGTACGGCCCGTTCTGTGTTTTTGGCGTTCTCGCGTTCTCGCGTTCTTGCGTTCTCGCGTTTCCGCCGTATCGCCGGTGTTACGCGGGGACGCTCGCGACGCCCTGCGCCAGGAACGGCTTGCCGTTCACGCGCTGCGAGACACCCTCGCGGTCCAGGTACGGCGTGATGCCGCCCAGGTGGAAGGGCCAGCCGGCGCCCGTGATCAGGCAGAGGTCGATGTCCTGCGCCTCGGCGACGACACCCTCCTCCAGCATCAGGCCGATCTCCTGCGCGACCGCGTCCAGGACACGGTCGCGGACCTGCTCCTCCGTCAGGACGCTGTCGCCCTGCTTGAGGAGGGCGGCGACCTCCGGGTCCAGCTCGGGCTTGCCCGAGTCGTAGACGTAGAAGCCGCGCTTGCCGGCCTTGACGACCGCGGCCAGGTTCTCGGAGACCTTGAAGCGCTCCGGGAAGGCGCGGTTGAGGGTCTCGGAGACGTGCAGGCCGATGGCCGGGCCGACCAGCTCCAGCAGGACCAGCGGCGACATCGGCAGACCGAGCGGCTCGATCGCCTTCTCGGCCGTGGCCACCGGGGTGCCCTCGTCGATGACGTTCTGGATCTCGCCCATGAAGCGGGTCAGGATGCGGTTCACGACGAACGCCGGGGCGTCCTTGGTGAGGACCGCGGTCTTCTTGAGCTTCTTCGCGACACCGAAGGCGGTGGCGAGGGAGGCGTCGTCCGTCTTCTCACCGCGGACGATCTCCAGCAGCGGCAGGACCGCGACGGGGTTGAAGAAGTGGAAGCCGACCACGCGCTCCGGGTGCCGGAGCTTGGAGGCCATCTCGGTCACCGACAGCGAGGAGGTGTTGGTGGCGAGGATCGCGTGCGCCGGGGCGACCGCCTCGACCTCCGCGAACACCTTCTGCTTGACGGACATCTCCTCGAACACGGCCTCGATGATGAAGTCCGCGTCCGCGAAGCCCTCGGCCTTGTCCAGGACACCGGAGACCAGGGCCTTGAGGCGGTTGGCCTTGTCCTGGTTGATCCGGCCCTTGCCCAGCAGCTTCTCGATCTCGGCGTGGACGTAGCCCACACCCTTGTCGACGCGCTCCTGGTCGATGTCGGTGAGGACGACCGGCACCTCCAGGCGGCGCAGGAAGAGCAGCGCCAGCTGAGAGGCCATCAGACCGGCGCCGACGACGCCGACCTTGGTGACCGGACGGGCCAGGCTCTTGTCCGGGGCACCGGCGGGGCGCTTGCCGCGCTTCTGCACCAGGTTGAAGGCGTAGATGCCGGAACGCAGTTCGCCACCCATGATCAGGTCGGCGAGCGCGGTGTCCTCGGCGTCGAAGCCCTTCTGCAGGTCGCCGTCCTTGGACGCCTCGATGATGTCGAGGGCGCGGTACGCGGCCGGGGCCGCGCCGTGCACCTTGGAGTCCGCGATGAACCGGCCGCGGGCGACGGCCTGGTCCCAGGCCTCACCACGGTCGATCTCGGGGCGCTCGACGGTGACGTCGCCCTTCAGCACGTTCGCGGTCCAGATCAGCGACTGCTCCAGGAAGTCGGCGCCCTCGAAGATCGCGTCGGCGATCCCGAGCTCGAAGACCTGCTTGCCCTTGAGCTGCTTGTTCTGGTTGAGCGAGTTCTCGATGATCACCGAGACCGCACGGTCGGCGCCGATCAGGTTCGGCAGGATCGTGCAGCCGCCCCAGCCGGGGACGAGACCGAGGAAGACCTCGGGGAGCGAGAAGGCCGGCAGGGCCTTCGACACGGTCCGGTACGAGCAGTGCAGACCGACCTCGACACCGCCGCCCATCGCCGCGCCGTTGTAGTACGCGAAGGTGGGGACGGCCAGGCCGGCGAGCCGCTTGAAGACGTCGTGGCCGCCCTTGCCGATGGCGAGCGCGTCCGAGTGCTGCTTGAGCAGCTCGACGCCCTTGAGGTCGGCGCCGACGGCGAAGATGAACGGCTTTCCGGTGATGCCGACACCGACGACGGCGCCCTCGGACGCCTCCTTCTCGACCTGGTCGATCGCGGTGTTGAGGTTCGCGAGGGACTGCGGTCCGAAGGTGGTCGGCTTGGTGTGGTCGAAGCCGTTGTCCAGCGTGATGAGGGCGAACTTGCCCGCGCCGCCGGGGAGGTCGAGGTGGCGTACGTGCGCCTGGGTGACGACCTCGTCCGGGAACAGCTCGGCCGCGCCCTTCAGGAGCTCAGCGGTGGTGCTCACTTGGTGCCTCCGGCGTCCTTGTGGTGCGGGTTCTCCCAGATCACGGTGGCGCCCATGCCGAAGCCGACGCACATCGTGGTGAGGCCGTAACGGACCTCCGGCTGCTCCTCGAACTGCCGCGCCAGCTGCGTCATCAGACGCACACCGGAGGAGGCGAGCGGGTGACCGAAGGCGATCGCGCCGCCGTACTGGTTGACGCGGGCGTCGTCGTCGGCGATGCCGTAGTGGTCGAGGAAGGCCAGGACCTGGACGGCGAACGCCTCGTTGATCTCGAAGAGGTTGATGTCCTCGATCGACAGACCGGCCTTGGCGAGAGCCTTCTCGGTCGCCGGGATCGGGCCGTAGCCCATGACCTCGGGCTCGACGCCGGCGAAGGCGTACGAGACGAGGCGCATCTTGACCGGGAGGTTGTTCTCGCGGGCGAAGTCCTCGGAGGCGATGAGCGAGGCGGTGGCGCCGTCGTTCAGACCCGCGGCGTTACCGGCGGTGACGCGGCCGTGGACACGGAACGGGGTCTTCAGACCGGAGAGGTTCTCCAGGGTGGTGCCCGGGCGCATCGGCTCGTCGGCGGTGACCAGGCCCCAGCCGGTCTCGCCGGCCTCGGGGTTGGTGCGGCGTACCGAGATCGGCACCAGGTCCTGCTGGATCTTGCCGTTGGCGTACGCCTTGGCGGCCTTCTCCTGCGAGCGCACGGCGTACTCGTCGGCGCGCTGCTTGGTGATGTGCGGGTAGCGGTCGTGCAGGTTCTCCGCGGTCATACCCATGAAGAGGGCCGACTCGTCGACGAGCTTCTCCGACACGAAGCGCGGGTTCGGGTCGACGCCCTCACCCATCGGGTGGCGGCCCATGTGCTCGACACCGCCGGCGACGGCGACGTCGTACGCACCGAAGGCCACGCTGCCCGCGACCGAGGTCACGGCGGTCAGCGCGCCGGCGCACATGCGGTCGATCGAGTACCCGGGCACGGACTGCGGCAGACCCGCGAGGATGCCGGCGGTACGGCCGATGGTCAGACCCTGGTCGCCGATCTGCGTGGTCGCGGCGATGGCGACCTCGTCGATCTTCGCGGGGTCGAGGTCCGGGTTGCGGCGCAGCAGCTCCCGGATCGCCTTCACGACGAGATCGTCGGCGCGGGTCTCGTGGTAGATGCCCTTCGGGCCCGCCTTGCCGAACGGGGTGCGGACGCCGTCGACGAAGACGACGTCCCTGACGGTACGAGGCACGATGGCTCTCCTCCAGGGTGCGGGATGGCACTGCTGCGGGCACGCGCCTGAGCGCGCGCTTGCTTCCTTCATGCTACTTGTGGGTAACCATGCTGCCCACCCCCCACGGCGGGAGCGGCGAACGTCACACACGAGGACCCCGGCCCTCACTCCGGGCCCGCCCGGCTGTCCGGCTGCCGGTACCGGTTGCGCATCCGGTGTGTCCGTTTCCTCAAACACCGGACGTGCTGTGCGTGTGCCCGGTACCGGTTGCGCGGCCGGTGTGTCCGTCCTCAAGCTCCCCCTACGCCCTGCGGCGTGGGGGGACCCCCAGACGGGCTTGGGTGGTCGGGCTTGCCCCTTGTCGCGGTGCGGCCGGGACGGGCCGGGTTTGGCGGGGTTGCCCGGTGCCGTGACGGCGTCCGGTGTGTCCGTCCTCAAGCTCCCCCTACGCCCTGCGGCGTGGGGGGACCCCCAGACGGGCTTGGGGTGCGCCGGTGGGTGGTGGGGCGGGGCCCCTCCGGGCTCGCCTCCTCGGAAATCGGTGGATACGGCGTCATCCGGCACCACCGCCCGAGTTTCTGCGGGGGCGACCCTGCACGGCCCCGCCCCGGCCCGCTTTCCGGCCGCGGGCCGGTGGACGCCAGCCACCGGGGTCAGCCCCCACGGGTACGCAACCCGGGGACGTGCAGGGGTCGTGTTCGGGACACTGAAGCGTGATTTGTGGCGCGCGACGTCCGCGGTGCCTGCACGGCACGGGGTGGCGCGCCGTAAATCATGCCGTCCCGGATACGAGCCCCGGAGCGGCCCCGGACGGCAACCGCCCGGTCCCGGACACCCCCGACCACCCAAGCCCGTCTGGGGGTCCCCCACGCCGCAGGGCGTAGGGGGAGCTTGAGGACGGACACACCGGCCGCGCCCACGGCACCGGGCACACCATCACCCCGCACCCCGCCAGAGGCACCCCGCACCGCACCCCCGGAGGGCCCCCGCACCCCCGGAGGGCCCCGCGTCAGACCGTGGCCTGGAGGGCCCGGGTCAGCACGGGAGTCACCTGCTCGATCTGCCAGGCGCGCGCGCCCAGCGCGGCGAGGGCCGAGGCGACCGCTTCCGGGGTCGCCTCCTGCGGCGGCTCCCAGCAGAGGCGCCGCACCGTGTCCGGGGTGATCAGGTTCTCCTGCGGAAGGTTCAGCTCCTCCGCGAGCGAGGACACGGCCGCGCGCGCCGCGGACAGCCGCGCCGCGGCCGCCGGGTCCTTGTCCGCCCAGGAGCGGGGCGGCGGCGGACCCGTCACCGGCTGCCCCGGCTGCGGCAGCTCCGCGTCCGCCAGTGCCCGTGCCCGGTCCACCGCGGCCTGCCACTGCTCCAGCTGCCGTCGGCCCATCCGGTGCCCGAAGCCGGGGAGCGCGGTCAGCGCATGCACGTTCGGCGGCAGCGCCAGCGCCGCCTCGACGATCGCCCCGTCACTGAGCACCTTGCCCGGTGACACGTCCCGCCGCTGTGCCACCTTGTCGCGCGCGGTCCACAGCTCCCGTACGACCGCCATCTGCCGCCGGCGCCGCACCTTGTGCATCCCGGACGTACGCCGCCACGGGTCCTTGCGCGGCAGCGCGGGCGGCGCGGACGCGATCGCGTCGAACTCCTGCCGCGCCCACTCCAGCTTCCCCTGCCGGTCCAGCTCCTTCTCCAGCGCGTCCCGCAGATCGACGAGCAGCTCCACGTCGAGCGCCGCGTACCGCAGCCAGGGCTCCGGCAGCGGCCGCGTGGACCAGTCCACGGCGGAGTGGCCCTTCTCCAGCGCGTAGCCGAGGACCGACTCGACCATCGCGCCGAGCCCCACCCGCGGGAAGCCCGCGAGCCGCCCGGCAAGCTCGGTGTCGAAGAGCCGGGTCGGCACCATGCCTATTTCGCGCAGGCACGGCAGATCCTGGGTCGCCGCGTGCAGGATCCACTCCGTGCCGGCGAGTGCCTCGCCGAGCCCGGAGAGGTCGGGGCAGCCGACGGGGTCGATCAGCGCGGTGCCCGCGCCTTCGCGGCGCAGCTGCACGAGATACGCGCGCTGCCCGTACCGGTAACCGGACGCACGCTCGGCGTCCACGGCGACGGGTCCGCTGCCGGCGGCGAACGCGGCGATGACGGATTCGAGGGCCTCGGGCGTGGACACCACCGGGGGAATGCCCTCGCGCGGCTCCAGCAGGGGGATCGGCACCCTCTCGACTGCGAGGCCGTCGTCCGGGGGGCCGCCCCCGGGGATTCGCAGGTCTGGCTCTGCTGCGGTCTCTTGGGCGTCGGTCACATGTCAAGGGTATCTGTGAACGGAACGCGTCCGTCGACGGAACGTTCCGTCGACGGACACGGGTGTGGTGTAAAGCGGTCAGTGGATGATTCCGGTACGCAGCGCGACGGCCACCATTCCGGCCCGGTCGCCCGTGCCGAGCTTGCGTGCGATACGGGCGAGGTGGCTCTTGACCGTCAGAGCGGACAGGCCCATCGAGACGCCGATCGCCTTGTTCGACTGGCCCTCGGCGACGAGCCGGAGCACCTCCACCTCGCGGCCGGAGAGCTCGCGGTAGCCGCCCGGGTGGCTCGGAGCGCCGGGGGGACGGCGGTGCAGCCGGGCGGCCGCGGCGCCGATGGGGGCGGCTCCGGGGCGGGTGGGGTGGCCGAGGTTCGTGCGCGTACCGGTGACGACGTAGCCCTTGACCCCGCCGGCCAGCGCGTTGCGGACCGCGCCGATGTCGTCGGCCGCGGAGAGGGCGAGGCCGTTGGGCCAGCCCGCGGCGCGGGTCTCGGACAGCAGGGTCAGCCCGGAACCGTCGGGCAGGTGGACGTCGGCAACGCAGATGTCACGCGGGTTGCCGACGCGGGGACGGGCCTCCGCGATGGACGACGCCTCGATGACGTCACGCACCCCGAGCGCCCACAGGTGGCGGGTGACGGTGGAACGGACGCGCGGGTCGGCCACGACGACCATGGCCGTCGGCTTGTTCGGGCGGTAGGCGACCAGGCTTGCGGGCTGCTCGAGGAGAACGGACACCAGGCCTCCTGGGAAGGTGGGGGACGGGGCCGGCTCGGGGAAAAAGCCGGGGCGGACCGTGCTTGAAGGGTCACCACCTCTTCGGCAGCAAACCCGCGCGCCTTTAGAGAAAGATCACGATTTGGTGAGTAACAATTCCGGCAATTCGGACGCGTGATCGATCATCCTATGAGCAAGCGCTCCCACGTCCCGGGGCGCTGTCCCGCCCCCGTGCCGCCGGAAGGCGAGCCGTGGTCGTGGCGGGCCCAAGGCCTGCTCCACGGGCGAATCGGGGCGTCGGGCGCGGGCGCGCCCGTCCACGCTTCCCAGGCTGCCGTCCCGCACCGCCGTCCCTCGCCGCCGTCCTGCCCCCGCCGGGCGGCGCCGACGGCGGTGCCGGAGGCGGAGGCGGCATCGGCCCATGAGCGGTGAGGGGTACGGCAACGGCCGGGCCGGCTTCCCGCGCCGGAGACGACCGGGCCGGGCGTCCCCGTCTCCGCCCCCGCCCCGGACGCGGGACGCGCGGGCCGGCGCGGTTACGGGGCCTGGGGGCCGCGGCGCTGGGGGAGGGACACGACGCCCGCGGCGCCGTCCGGGACGCCCGCGGGGCTTGCCGGGGGAAGGCCCGCGATCTGGCAGAGGAGGTCGCACCAGGCCGCGATGTGAGCGGCGGTGTCCGGGACGCCGTCGTGGCCGCAGCGCGGAGTCCAGGAGGCGCGGATCTCGATCTGGGTCGCCGGGCGGCGGTTCGCGAGTCCTCCGAAGTAGTGAGACCCCGCGCGGGTCACGGTGCCGCTCGCCTCGCCGTACGACAGGCCCCGCGCCTCCAGCGCGCCGGTCAGCCACGACCAGCAGACCTCCGGCAGCAGCGGGTCCGCCGCCATCTCCGGTTCCAGCTCCGCACGGACCAGCGTCACCAGCCGGAACGTGCCCTGCCACGCCTCGTGCCCCGCCGGGTCGTGCAGCAGCACGAGCCGCCCGTCCGCGAGGTCCTCGCCGTCGTCGACGACCGCCGCCTCCACGGCGTACGCGTGCGGCGCGAGGCGCTGCGGCGGGCGGGTCGGATCCACCTCGATCTCCGGCCGCAGCCGTGCCGTGCGCAGCGCCTCGACCGCGAGCCGGAACGCGCGCGGGACGGACTTCCGCTCCGCGCTGTCCGTTTCCTCAGCGCCGTCGGATTGATCGGAAAACTGTCCCTGAGCCGCAGCCATGCCGGGAAGAGTAAGCGGAACGCGCGCCGCGCGCAGGGAGGGACACCCGGCCCGGCCGAGCGCCTTGCGCGCACATGCGAAGATTCTGGGCGTGAGTGCCAACGACCTTCCCCCGGCTCGAGGCTTCGCCCGAGCCGGGGACACCCCATCCTCGGGCCAGCAGACGAAGACCGACGCCGTCAGGGAATCCGCCTTCCTCAAGGCGTGCCGACGGGAGCCCGTGCCGCACACGCCGGTCTGGTTCATGCGGCAGGCCGGGCGGTCGCTGCCCGAGTACCTGAAGGTGCGCGAAGGCATTCCGATGCTGGAGTCGTGCATGCGGCCCGAGCTGGTCACCGAGATCACCCTGCAGCCGGTACGCCGCCACAAGGTCGACGCCGCCATCTACTTCAGCGACATCGTCGTCCCGCTCAAGGCCATCGGGATCGACCTCGACATCAAGCCGGGCGTCGGCCCGGTCGTCGCCGAACCGATCCGCCGCCGCGAGGACCTCGCCCGGCTGCGCGATCTGACCCCCGACGACGTCGCGTACGTCACCGAGGCGATCGGCATGCTCACCGGCGAGCTCGGCGCCACCCCGCTCATCGGCTTCGCGGGCGCGCCCTTCACCCTCGCCAGCTACCTCGTCGAGGGCGGCCCCTCCCGCAACCACGAGCACACCAAGGCGCTGATGTACGGCGACCCGCAGCTCTGGGCCGACCTCCTGGACCGGCTCGCGGAGATCACCGCGGCCTTCCTGAAGGTGCAGATCGAGGCGGGCGCGAGCGCCGTGCAGCTCTTCGACTCCTGGGTCGGCGCACTGGCCCCCGCCGACTACCGGCGCTCCGTGATGCCCGCCTCCGCGAAGGTGTTCCGCGCCGTCGAGTCGTACGGCGTCCCGCGCATCCACTTCGGCGTCGGCACCGGCGAGCTGCTCGGCCTGATGGGCGAGGCCGGAGCGGACGTCGTCGGCGTCGACTGGCGCGTCCCGCTCGACGAGGCCGCCCGTCGCGTCGGCCCCGGCAAGGCGCTCCAGGGGAACCTGGACCCGGCGGTGCTGTTCTCGTCGACGGAGGCGGTCGAGGCCAAGACCCGCGAGGTTCTCGACGCCGCCGCCGGACTGGAGGGCCATGTCTTCAACCTGGGCCACGGCGTCCTGCCCACCACCGACCCGGACGCGCTGACCCGGCTCGTGGAGCACGTGCACACCGCGACCGCGCGCTGACACAGGCCCTGGCCCGGGTGTGCTCGCCGCCGGACATTCTGCGGCGAGCGCACCGTGCCCGGGTTCGGCCGTCACCCGGCCGCGCGCACCGCCGCCGTCGCCTTCCGCGCCGCGACCAGCACCGGGTCCCACACCGGTGAGAACGGCGGCGCATAGCCCAGGTCCAGAGTGGTCATCTGCTCCACCGTCATCCCGGCCGTCAGCGCGACCGCCGCGATGTCCACGCGCTTCCCCGCCCCCTCGCGGCCGACGATCTGGACGCCCAGCAGCCGGCCGGTGCGGCGCTCCGCCAGCATCTTGACGGTCATCGGGGCCGCGCCCGGGTAGTAGCCCGCACGGCTCGTCGACTCGATCGTCGCGGTCACGAACCGCAGCCCCACCTCGCGGGCGTCCTTCTCACGCAGCCCGGTACGGGCGATCTCGAGGTCGCAGACCTTGCTCACGGCCG
The DNA here is from genome assembly GCF_055585225.1 of Streptomyces sp. NPDC053673. Classification (NCBI taxonomy): domain Bacteria; kingdom Bacillati; phylum Actinomycetota; class Actinomycetes; order Kitasatosporales; family Streptomycetaceae; genus Streptomyces; species Streptomyces sp. NPDC053673. The sequence goes on from NZ_JBVJKN010000025.1 coordinate 106,334, forward strand.
TGCCCACGACACCGGGGAAGGTCGCGTAGCCGCCTCCCACTCCCGCACCGATGACCTGGCCGTGCTTGTTGGCGTGCGTGCCGAGCGGGACGTGGCGTTCCCGGCCCGAGACGAGGTCCAGCACCTCGACGCAGTCGCCGCCCGCCCAGACGTTGTCGTGGCCGCGTACGCGCATCGCGAGATCGGTGAGCAGACCCCCGTACGTTCCGAGCGGCAGCCCCGCCGCGCCCGCCAGGGTCGTCTCCGGCTCCACACCGATGCCGAGCACGACGACGTCCGCCGGGTACTCGGCGTCCTCCGTGGCGACCGCGCGGACATGTCCGTTCGGGCCCGTCAGGATCTTGGTGACCTCGGCGCCGTCGACCGTCGTGATGCCGAGCCCGTCCATCGCCGCGTGCACCAGCCGGCCCATGTCCGGGTCGAGGGTGGCCATGGGCTGTGCGCCGCGGTTGACGACGGTCACGTCGAAGCCGTGCTTCAGCAGCGCCTCCGCCATCTCCACACCGATGTAGCCGGCGCCGATGACGACGGCCCGCCGCCCCTCGGTGCGGTCGAGGGTGTCGAGCAGCGCCTGCCCGTCGTCGAGGGTCTGCACCCCGTGGACGCCCGGCGCGTCGATCCCCGGCAGCGGAGGCCGCACCGGCCGGGCGCCGGTCGCGACGACGAGCTTGTCGAAGCCCGTCCACGACTCGGCGCCCGACTCCAGATCCCGGGACCGCACCCGCTGCCCCGCGATGTCGATCTCCGTGACCTCGGTGCGCATCCGCAGATCGATCCCGCGTGCCCGGTGCCCCTCGGGCGTACGGGCGATCAGCTCGCCCCGGTCCGTCACATCGCCGCCGACCCAGTACGGAATGCCGCACGCCGAGTACGACGAGAAGTGGGAGCGCTCGAACGCGACGATCTCCAACGCCTCTGGGCCCTTGAGCCTGCGGGCCTGCGACGCGGCGGACATGCCCGCCGCGTCGCCGCCGATGACCACCAGTCGTTCCATGAGGAACACGCTACGTGGGAGCGGCCGTTCAGTCCTGCCCGGGCGCCGGGTCCGGCTCCGCCGCACGGTCCGGCCCCGTCGCACGAGCCGGCCCCGTCGCGGGGACCTGCCGGGGCGCCGGGACCGCGGCGGTGCGCCTGGCCGGCCGCGGCCGGACCAGCCACCGCCACACCGCGTACAGCGCCGCGAACACCACGGCGAACGGCGCCACCGCGCCCAGCACCAGCCCGATCCACCGCACAGTCGTCACCAGCGCGTTCCAGCCGCCTTCCAGCGCGTCCAGGAAGCCGGTGTCGTCCTCGTCCTTCGGCTCCCTCGGCTTCTCCGCCTCGGACAGCTCCAGCGTGATCGTCGCCATCGTCGTACGGTCCTTGAGCGACGCCTGCTGGGCCAGAAGGGACTCCAGCTCGGCCTGACGCCTGCTCAGCTCGCCCTCCAGCGTGACCACATCGCTCAGCTGCGTCGCCCGGTCCATCAGCGCCCGCACCCGCGCCACACTCGCCCGCTGCGTCGCGATCCTGCTCTCCACGTCGACCACCTGGGCGGTGACGTCCTTGGCGTCCGCCCGGCGCGACAACAGCTTTCCGCTGCCCGCCAGGTCCGCGAGAATCCCCGTGTACCGGTCCTGCGGCACGCGCAGCACCACCCGGGACGACACATGCGTGTCGTCGACCCGCTCGGTGGACTCGTTGGCGACGTGCCCGCCGGCACTCTCGACCGTCCTGCGGACCGAGTCGAGCGCCTTCGTGGCGTCCTTCACCTCCACACTCAGCTCGGCGGTCCTGACGATGTGGGTCTCCGGAACCTTCGGCTGCTGCTGCTTGCCTTCGGACGGCTGGGCACCCGCGTAACCGGAGTCCGGGGCAGAGCCCTTCGCCGCCGCGGCCGCGTCCCCGCCTGCCTTGCTGTCAAGGGCGGTGGTGTCCGTGTCGTCGGAGCCGCACCCGGCGAGGGCGAGTGAGGCGGCCAGGAGCACTGCCGCGAGCCTGTGCCGTGCACGCATATCGGGTCCCCCCAAGGGATTGGTGGCTGGTGCCGGTTCGACGCGCGAGGCAGGTGAGCGGGTTGCCGTATTCCGGTTCCGAAGCGGTCACGGTCAGGACTCGTTACGGGACACCGACGGGCGTTTGAGAGAGTGGAGGCATGCTGTCCATCTCAGAGCGCCCGGCCGCCCGCACCGGCCATGTCGTCGTCATCGGCGGCGGTATCGCGGGCCTCGCAGCCGCACACCGGCTGCTGACCACCGGGCTGCGCGTGACCCTGCTGGAGGCGACCACCCGGCTCGGCGGCAAGCTCCAGGCCGGCGAGATCGCCGGCGGCCCCGTCGACCTGGGCGCCGAGTCGATGCTCGCCCGCCGGCCGGAGGCGATCGCCCTCGCGCGGGCCGTCGGCCTCGGCGACCGGCTGCAGCCCCCGGCCACCGCCACCGCCTCCGTCTGGACACGCGACGCCCTGCGCCCCATGCCCAAGGGCCATGTGATGGGGGTGCCCGGCAGCCCCGACGCCCTGTCCGGACTGCTGTCCGCGGAGGGTCTCGACCGGATCGATCACGAGCGCGACCTGCCCCCGGCCGAGATCGGCGACGACGTGGCCATCGGCGCGTACGTCGCGGAGCGCCTCGGCCGCGAGGTCGTCGACCGGCTCGTCGAGCCGCTGCTCGGCGGCGTGTACGCGGGCGACGCCTACCGCATCTCCATGCGTGCCGCCGTCCCCGCGCTCTTCGAGGCGGCCAGGGCCGCCCACGGCTCCCTGCTGGACGCGGTGCGCGAGGTGCAGCGGCGGGCCGCGGAGCAGCAGCAGACCGGACCCGTCTTCATGGGCATCGAAGGCGGCGTCGGCACCCTCCCGCTCGCGGTCGCCGACGCGGTCCGCGCCGCCGGCGGGGAGATCCACACCGAGGCCCCGGTACTGGGCCTGACCCGTACCACCGAGGGGTGGCGCATCCGCACCGACCAGCGTCACTTCGACGCCGACGGTGTGATCCTCGCGGCCCCCGCCTGGTCCGCCTCCGCGCTGCTCGCCGACGAGTCCCCGGCCGCCGCCGCCGAGCTCGCCGCCGTCGAGTACGCGTCGATGGCGCTGATCACCTTCGCGTTCCGGCGGGCCGACCTCGCCGGGCAGTTGCCCGCCGGCTCCGGCTTCCTCGTGCCGCCCGTCGACGGCCGCACGATCAAGGCGTCCACTTTTTCGGCCCAGAAGTGGGACTGGGTGGCCCGCAGCGCCCCGGACCTCTTCCTGCTCCGCACCAGCGTCGGCCGCTTCGGCGAGGAGGACCAGCTGGAGCGCGAGGACGCCGACCTCGTCTCGGTGTCCCTGAAGGACCTCGGCGAGGCGACCGGCCTCACCGCGCGCCCCGTCGCGACCGAGGTCACCCGCTGGATCGGCGGACTGCCGCAGTACCCCGTCGGCCATCTCGCCCGCGTCGGGCGGGTCCGGGACGCCGTGGCGAAGCTGCCCGGGCTGCGGGTCTGCGGGGCGGCGTACGACGGCGTGGGCATCCCCGCGTGCATCGGCAGCGGACAGCGCGCCGCGGACGAGATCATCGCCACGGCCCCCCTGGTGCAGGGCACTGCCCGTGACGGGCGAGAATAGTTGTATGAGTGCGCCCGAAAAGATCCCGAACGCCGGTAAGAAGGCGAAGGACCTCAACGAGGTCATCCGCTACACCCTGTGGTCAGTCTTCAAGCTGCGCGACGTGCTGCCGCAGGACCGTGCCGGCTACGCCGACGAGGTCCAGGAGCTGTTCGACCAGCTCGCGGCCAAGGACGTCACCGTTCGCGGTACGTACGACGTGTCCGGCCTGCGCGCGGACGCCGACCTCATGATCTGGTGGCACGCGGAGACCGCGGACCAGCTTCAGGAGGCGTACAACCTGTTCCGCCGCACCCGCCTCGGCCGCGCGCTGGAGCCGGTCTGGTCGAACATGGCGCTGCACCGCCCCGCCGAGTTCAACAAGGCGCACATCCCGGCGTTCCTCGCCGACGAGACGCCGCGGAACTACGTCTCGGTGTACCCCTTCGTGCGCTCGTACGACTGGTACCTGCTCCCCGACGAGGACCGCCGCCGGATGCTCGCCGACCACGGCAAGATGGCCCGCGGCTTCCCCGACGTGCGCGCGAACACGGTCGCCTCGTTCTCGCTCGGCGACTACGAGTGGATCCTCGCCTTCGAGGCCGACGAGCTGTACCGCATCGTCGACCTCATGCGCCACCTGCGCGCCTCCGAGGCCCGTATGCACGTCCGCGAAGAGGTCCCGTTCTACACAGGGCGCAGGAAGAGCGTTGCGGAGCTGGTGGCCGGTCTTGCGTGATGCCTCCCGGCCGGGGGCCCGGGGGGTGGCCCCCGGGAGATGCGGTACGGGGCGCAGGAAGAGCGTTGCGGAGCTGGTGGCCGGTCTTGCGTGATGCCTCCCGGCCGGGGGTCCGGGGGGTGGCCCCCGGGAGATGCGGCACAGGGCGCAGGAAGAGCGTCGCCGATCTGGTGGCCGGGCTCGCCTGACCTGCTCCTCACCTGACCTGCTTCTCGCATGACCTGGAGACGGGCCGCAGACGCGGCCCGTCTCCCCTTGACCCGGAAGATCAGACAGCCGGCGGCGGCTTGCGCTCGACCGCCCGCTGGTCCAGCGACACCGGGTCCGGCTGCGGGTGCGGCGCGCACGACGCGCGCCGCACCGGCGTCCTGCCGGTCAGCAGATACGCCTCCATGTGGCCGTTGACGCAGGCGTTGTCACCGCCCGAGATGCCGTGCGAGCCGGAGCCCTTCTCGGTGATCAGCACGGAGCCGGCCAGCCGCTGCTGCAGCCTCTGCGACCCGGCGTACGGCGTCGCCGCGTCCCGCTCCGCCGCCAGGATCAGCAGCGGCGGCAGCTCGCCGGGGCCGGTGCGGAGGTCCAGCGGCCGCTGCCGGGGCGCCGGCCAGTACGCGCACGGCAGATTCATCCAGGCATTCGCCCAGGTCTCGAACGGCGCCCGGCGCGCCAGCGCGGTGTTGTCGCGGTCCCAGACCCTCCAGTCCGTCGGCCAGGACGCGTCGTTGCACTGGACGGCCGTGTACACGGCGTTGCCGTTCTCGTCCTCCACGGCCTCGTCGGGATCGGGTGCGGCCTGTGCGGTCAGTGGCTGCGGATTGCCCTTCAGATACTCCGAGAGCGCATGCGCGCGCCGCGGCCAGTAGCGGTCGAAGTAGCCGGCCCGGAGGTACGCCGACTGCAGCTCGCCGGGGCCGACCCTGCCGCCCGCAGGCTCGTACGCGAGCCGCGCCCGGACCTTCTCGTAACTGTCCAGCACCGCCTCGGGCGTCGCCCCCAGGCCGTACCTGCTGTGGTGCCGGGCGACCCAGGCGCGGAAGTCCGCCCACCGGCTCTCGAAGGCCAGTGACTGCTCCAGGTTGTTGACGTACCAGATCTTCTCCGGCGCGGGGTCGACCGCAGAGTCGAGGACCATCCGCCGCACGTGCCGGGGAAAGAGGGTGGCGTGCAGGGCGCCCACGTACGTGCCGTAGGAGGCGCCGAGGAAGGTGAGCTGTTTCTCCTGCAGCGCCGCCCGCAGCACCTCAAGATCGCGGGCGTTGTTCAGCGAGTGGTAGTGGCGCAGGGCCGGGCCCGCATTGCGGGCGCAGCCCTCGGCGTACGCCTTCGCCCGAGCGATCTGCTCCCGTTTGTACGAGGCCGACGGCCGGACCGGAGCCGGCGTGGGCGCCTTGGTGAAGTCCCGGGGGTCCTGGCAGGACAGCGGGGCCGAACGGCCCACGCCGCGCGGGGCGTAGCCGACCATGTCGTACGCCGCCGCGATCCGCTTCCACTCCGGCGTCCTGCCGAGTTCCGGGAAGTACATGCCCGAACCGCCGGGCCCGCCGGGGTTGTAGACGAGCGCGCCCTGACGTTCGGCCGGTTTGCCGGTGGCCTTCACCCGGCTGACGGTGAGCCGGATCTGACGGCCCCCCGGATCTGCGTAGTCGAGCGGGACGGCGACCGTGCCGCACTCGACGTACCGGGGGAGCTCCTCGGCGGACGGGCAGGCCCCGAAGGAGATTCCGGTGATCGACGCGCGCACGGCGGCCATGGCCGTGCCCACGTCCTCCGGCGTGGCGCCCGCTTCGACGCCGCCCGCCGGGGCCGAGACGAGCGCCGACAGGACCAGGGAGCCGACGGCCCCGTACAGCGCTACTGCTCTCATCGCGTTCCCCTTCGCACCGCCAGTGGCACGAAGATCAGCAGAGCGACGCACTTTGTAAAGCACTTCTGTTCGAGTGTCGCGTCATTGACCCCTATGCGCCGTCCGCCGGTCGCCGAGTGCGGCGCGCAGCGCCGGATCGTCGAGCGCGCGGACGCCGTGTACGGCCACCGCGGTGAGGAAGGCCCGTTCCCCGCCGTCGTGTCGCGGGGGCAGCCCGCGCAGCAGCCGTCGGCCGGCCGGGGAGGCCCAGCGGGTGTACGGATGGACCTCGACGCGGGCGATCACGAGACAGCCCAGGGTGAGCACGAGCGGAAGCGTGAACCACATCGCGACGGGACCCTTCTCGCCCTGGTCCTGAGGGAGCGTCAGCAGCGAGGCGGCCGCGAGCGCCAGGGTGAGCGCGGTCGCGCCCCACACGGCCCGCACGGCGCCCGCCAGGCCCGCCCGGACCCTCTCGGGTACGGCGAGACCGGCCGTGACGAGCCGGTCGGAGAGGGCACGTACGGCGTCGTCGGCGGCCGTGGCGTGCCGTATCGCCGCTATCCGGCACTGGCCGTCCGGGCCGATCGCACCGATCACCGAGCGTTCCAGGTCGTCCTCGCCCTCCGGGTCGACGACGGTGGCCCAGCCGGTGTGCGCGAGGAGCAGCCGCCGCCCGCGGTGCATCGCGACCATCGTCAGCTCGGCCACACGGTGCGGGCCACCGGCCAGGAAAGCGGCTTCGTACAGGCTCAACTCGTGGTCATGGACGTGCTCGTGGCGGGGGCCGGGGCTGTCGTCGTGGCCGGAGCCGGAGCCGGAGCCGGAGCCGGAGCCGAAGCCGGGGCCGGGGTCGTCGTGGGCGGCGTCGGCGGCGGCGACACAGAGCCGGCCGCAGCTGATGCCCGCCGCGGCCCACGCCAGCAGCAGGAAGAGGACCCAGAACATGGCGGATTTCTACGCGAGATCACCTCTTGCGCGCCATGGGAATTCCAGGATGCGGACGACCGTGTGTCATGGACCCGTGGTGGCGGGGCGGGGCCTGCTCACGGCGGGCGGCAG
>NZ_JBVJKN010000026.1:0-109856 GCF_055585225.1 Streptomyces sp. NPDC053673
CGACCCCAAGCCCTACGTCTGGACCAAGACCGCAGACGAGATCCTCGAACGCCTCGCCACCTATCTGAACAGAATTCCCGACTCAGAAGACTAGGCCGTGTCCTCGAAGTCCCGTCCGCCCGGCGGCTCTTCGGGCGCCCGACGCTGCTTCGAAGACACTCCCCGGTGCGGCTGGAGGGGGTTCAGCCGCAGCCGCCCGCGTGTCCGTCGTCGACGGACAGGGCGGGCGGGGTGAGGGGGGCATCCTGGCCCGCGGGGTCCTCGGCGGGCCCGGCGGGCCGCGAGGCACCCTCCGGTCCCGCGGCCCTCGCCTCCAGCGCCGCGGCGAAGTCCGCGAGCCGGTCCAGGCCCCAGTACTTGTCGAAGTGGTCGACGAAGAAGGGCACTCCGAAGACCCCGTCGCGCTGGATGTCGAGGAGCACCCGAACCCCGGCCTCGCGCAGCTCCGGATCGTCGGCCGCGGCCGCCAGCTCCGTGCCGTCCAGGCCCAGTTCGGGCCCGAAGCCGGCGATCACCGACGGGTCGCAGATGTCCTGGCCGAGCTCCCAGCGGGCGCGGGCCGCGAGCGCGATGTAGCCGGGCCCCCGGCCGTGCCGTTCGGCGGCCAGATAGCCGAGGTGCGGCACTTCCCACACCGGGTCCCGGTCCACCGGCCAGCTGAAGTCGAGCCCGCGGCCGGCGGCCAGCCGCCGTACGTCCTGGAGGATGTAGCGGTGCTTCGCGGCCGACATCGGCGTGTAGGGGAAGGCTCCGCCCGCCTCCGCGAGGAGTTTGCGGCTCAGCTCGTCCGGTTCGAAGAAGGGCACCCACTCGACGGCTGCCGCGGTGCGCGGATGGCAGTCGAGCAGGTCCCGGTAGGCGAGCCACGAGTACGGACTGCGCAGCGAGAAGTAGAAGCGCGGCGGTCGTCTCGTACGCCGCGCCTTCCGGGCTCCTGCCTGCGCGGTCACAGCGCGATTCCGCCGTCCACCTGGAACACCTGCCCGGTGACGTACGAGGCCTCGGGCGAGACCAGGAAGGCCACCATCGACGCGACGTCCTCGGGTCGGCCGAAGCGCTTCAGCGGGATGCGCCGCAGCATGTCCTTGGAGACCTTCTCCGGCAGGACGGACGTCATGTCGGTGTCGATGAAGCCGGGCGCGACGACGTTGGCACGGAGGCCGTGCCGTCCCGCCTCCTTGGCCAGGGCCCGGGTGAAGCCGATGATCCCGGACTTGGAGGCGGAGTAGTTGGTCTGGCCCGCGTTTCCGGCCACTCCGGCGATGGAGGAGATCGTCACGACAGAGCCGCCGCCCCGCTTGACCATCGGGAAGGCGACCGCGCGGCACAGGTTGTAGGTGCCGTCCAGATTGGTGCGCAGCACCGCGTCCCAGTCGTCGTCGGGCATCAGCACCAGCGGGCTGTCCCGCGTGATCCCGGCCGAGGTCACGGCGGCCGTCGCCGGGCCGAGTTCGTCCTCGGCGGCGGTGACGAACTCCCGTATCTGCGTACGGTCCGTGACGTCGACGCGGCGGGCGAGGACCTTGCGGCCCAGCTCCCGGACCTCCTTCGCGGTCAGGGCCGCCGCCTGCTCGTCGGAGCGGTAGCAGAAGCCGATGTCGTAGCCGTCGCGGGCCAGCCGCTCGACGACTGCGCGGCCGATGCCTCGTGAACCACCGGTGACGAGCGCGACCTTGGCGCTCTGTGCGTTCTGTCCGGACTGCGGGGCCGGTCCGGACTGCGGGTTCTGTCCGGACTGCGGGGCCGGTCCGGACTGCGGGTTCTGTCCGGACTGCGGGTTCTGTCCGGACTGTGTGTCCTGTGCGGACATGGGGTCTCTCTCCTCACACGCTCAGCAGGGCACGGTCCGGCGCGGGCAGCAGCTCGGTGACATCGCGCAGCGCCACGACGAAGCTGCCGACCTTCAGGGCCTCCCGGCCGCCGACGAACGTCTCACCGGCCAGCACCGCGGTCTCGCCGACGGACTTGACCAGCCGCACCCGGTGTTCGAGCACATCCCCGGGGTAGGCGCGGTCGCCCATCGTCACCTCGTTGATGGACCCCGCGAGTTCGACCTTTCCGGCCAGCACGTCCGGGTTGGGGCTCTCCCAGACGGACAGCACCACCGCGGCCTGGGCCCAGGACTCGATGACGAGCGATACGGGGTAGGCGTAGTCGCCCGGTGCGGCGTCCTGGCCGAGCGGTGCGTAGCAGGGCTCGTTGCCGGAGACCGCCTTGTACGCGGTCAGGCTCTCGCCCGGCCGCACGTCGGCGACGCGGTCCACGAGGAGGATCTCGCCGCGGTGCGGAATCGTGCTCTTGATCCGGTCCACTCCGAAGACTCTGGTCACGGGGAATCGGTCTCCTGGGTCTCTTCGGTGTCCTTGTGGCGGTAGCGCAGGCTGATGTCGGCGACCTTGCCGCGGTTGGTGCCGACGGCCGCGCGGCACAGCAGCCCGGCCCCGTCGGCCGACGGCCCCACGGTGACGTCGGTGAAGACGCGGTCCCCGGGATGGACGGGCCGGTGGAAGCGGCAGCGGTCCATCGCGGCGAGTTCCACCTCGGCGGACGTTCCGGCCCACTCCCGCACGGTGCGGTCCACGGCCTCGATCAGATAGACGCCGGGCAGCACGCTGAAGCCCGGATAGTGCCCGGCGAGCACCGGGTCCTCCGGGAACACGTCGAAGACCGTCGCCGCGCCTTCGGGCCCGCTGCGGACCAGTTCCGTGGGCCCGAGCGGGGTGGCGGCGCTCACCGGGACTCCGCCAGCTTCTGCGCCAGCAGGTCGTACGTCGCACCGAGCGAGGTGATCGAGGTCAGCTCGGCCTCGGCGAGCCGGACCCCGTACTCCTTCTCCAGCCGGACGGTGATCTCCAGGGCCATCAGGGAGTCGACGTCGAGGTCGTCCATGAAGTGGGCCGTGTCGGTGACCTCGGCGACGTCGAGGTCGAGTACCTCGGCGACCAGGTCGCGCAGCTGCTCCTTGTCGAGGGTGGTCGCGGCGGGGGCGATGTGGGTGTCGGACATGGTGAACACGGGTCCTTCCGGGTGGTGATGGCTGTACGAGTAGTGGCGAACCGAGCGGACCGAGCGAACCGAGCGGACGAGAAGCCGGCGCAGCCGGAACCTTCGGTGGGCGGCGCTGATCACGGTGTGCCCGTGCGCAGTACGACGGCGCCGGTCTGACCGTCCGGGTCGACGGAGGTGACGAGCACCGGCCCGGCGTCGCCGGGCAGGGCGAGCGCGGCGGCCAGCTGGAGCGAGGCGGACGCCGCGGAGGCGTCGCCGATCAGCCGGCGCAGCCGCAGCCGGGGCGGGCTGGTCTCGCCGAAGACATCGGCGAGCGCGGCGTCCTCGCGGGCGCCGAGCGGGCCGCCGGTGTCGGACGGCACCAGCAGGGCGACCTCGTCGGGCTGTACGGAGGCGTCCTTGAGCGCCTCGGTGACGGCCCGGGTGACGGCGCGCCGCGCGTCCTCCGGGTCGTGGAACGCGATGAAGCGGGAGGAGAGCAGCGCCGCGTGGGCGGTGCGGCCATGGGTACGGGCCCGGCCGAGCGGCTCCAGCAGGAACAGTGCGCAGCCCTCGCCGAGCGGCCCCGCGGGCTGCCGGTGGGCACTGCCCGTCCTGGCCCGGTACTCGAGCCAGGCACGCTCGGTGGAGAACTCCTCTACGGCGCCGCACAGCACGGCCTCGCAGTGGCCCTGCCGCAGCAGCCGGGCCGCGTAGTTGAGGGTGAGCAGCCCGGTCAGCGCGCCGCCGGCGACGGTGGTGTTGGGACCTCTGAGGGTGTGCCAGATGGCGCTCTGCCCGGCGGCGCGGTTCATCACCGTGTTGGGGAAGTGCGCCGGGTCCACATGGAACGGTTTCTCGCCGGTGAGGGAGTCCCGGGTGAAGTCCATGATGCTCTGGACACTGCCGTGCCCTGTGCCCAGGACCATGCCGACGCTCTCCGGGCTGTCGGAGGCGAGCCCGGGACCCGCCTCCGCCAGCAGCATCCCGACGGTGGCGACGGCGATGGCGGTGGCCCGGTCCATGGCACGCGTGCCCTTGCGTCCCAGGACCTCCCTGATGTCGAAGTCCGGGAGCAGTCCGGCCCGTTCGTACGGTCCGAGGTCCACCGCCGCCCGGTTCTCCGCGGCGGCGGGCGCCGGGGCCACGGCGTCGCGGTTCTCCCGCACGCCGGCGGCGAAGGCGTCCGCGCCCAGTCCGTACGGCGAGGCCGCCGACCAGCCGGAGACGACCAGGGTGTCCGGGTCCGCCCCGGTGGCACGACTGACACTCATCGGTTTCTGCTCCTGTCGGTGGAGGGGGAAGTGCGTACGGCGGTGGCGTTGTGCGGGCCTGTCGGTTCCGGGCCGCGGCGTGCGGGCTGATCAGCCCCAGGCCCCGGCGGCCGCGTGCAGTTCGGCGCCGTCGACGCCGATCGTGTTGCCGGTCAGCCAGGACGAGTCGGTGCGGGACAGCAGAGCGACGGCCTCGGCGACGTCCTCGGGGCGGGTGAGCCGGCCGTGCGGATTGTTCTCCGAGGCGCGCGCGACGTATCCGGCGTGCTCGGGAATGCGCTGCAGCGCGGGCGTGACGGTCACTCCGGCGCGCAGGGCGTTGACGGCGACTCCTCGCGGGGCCAGTTCGCAGGCCAGCTGCCGTACGTGCGACTCCAGCGCGCTCTTGGCGGCGGAGACGGCACCGTAGCTGGGCAGTGCCTGGACGACGCCCGCGCTGGTCATCGCGTACACCTTGGAGCCGCTGCGCAGCAGTCCCGCGGAGTCGAGGTCCTGGGTCCAGTAGACGAGGCTGTGGGCCATGACGTCGAGCGTCATCTCCAGCTGCTTGCCGCTGAGCTGCTTGTCCCAGCCGTCCCTCGGCAGGAAGGGCACGAGAGTGCCGAAGGCCAGGGAGTGCACCAGGATCCGGATGCCGCCGGCCGGCCCGGTCAGCTCGGCGATCTCCGGTACGAGCCGGTCGCGGGTGGCGCGGGAGGCAGCGTTGACGTTGAAGAACCGGGCCTCGACACCCGATCCGCGGATGTCGTCGACAAGCGCGGCGATCTCCTCGGAGCGGGAGGCCGTGTCGAAGTGCACGCCGATGATGTGCACGCCCTGCTGGGCGAGGCCACGAGCGATGGCCGCCCCGATGCCGCTGGACGCCCCGAGGACCAGGCACCAGCTCCCCTTGAGTGACGTCAGCATGCGGACTCCTGTGTGTGGTGGGGCGAGACGAGGACGAGGGCGATGTGCCCGGCTCCGGTGGCGGTGACGACGAGGGTGCCCCCGCCGCCCGCCGTGACGGCCCGTGCGACTTCGATGGCGGGTCCGAGGCAGCCGGTGTGCCCGCTGCCGTACGGTCCGGGGGCCTCGGCGGCGGCTTCGGTCAGCGGCCCGTGGACCGCGGCCACGGCGTGGGCGGCGGCGTCGGCGACGCCGGACCCGTCGAGCAGGAGCCTGACGGCGAGGGGCTGTTCGGGTCCGGGGGCCGGCGCGGCGAGAAGGGCGGCCAGGGCGGCGGACAGGGCCGCGTCCGCGCGGGTGCGGCCTTCCGGGGTGCGCAGGGCCCTCGGCGGTACGAAGACGGACCGGGCGCGGATCACCGCGTGGGTCCGGGCGCCCCGGCGGCGGGCCGCTGCCGGAGGCTCCAGGGTGAGGGCCACCCCGCCCTGTTCGCCGGCCGCGTCGCCGTGGGTGCCCGGCAGCGGGGCCTCCGTCGCGGCGAGGACGAGCGTGTCGCACCGGGCCGAGGCCAGGGCGCGGGCGCCCACGGCGAGTGCGTCGACGGCAGCGGTGCGGGGGGACGCGACGGTCAGGGCGAAGCCCTTCAGGCCGAGTTCCGCGGCGAGCCGGTTGCCCAGCACGTTGACGGCGAAGTACGGGGCCGTGGCCGGGGAGAGGGCGTCGGCTCCGGTCTCCGTGACGGTGGCGTCCATCGTGTCGAAGAGGCCGGCGAGACCGGCGTTGGTGGCGAGGAGCAGACCGCGCCGGTCGGCGGGGACCGCGTCCGGGCTGCCGCCGTCGGCCAGGGCGCCGCGGGCCGCGGCGAGGGCGTACTGCGCGGCGGCCGGCAGGTACTTGTAGCCGCGGGGGCCGAGCCGTTCCCGGGTGTCGAACCAGTCGTCGCCGCGCGGCGACGGCGCCGCGGACTGCGGGGTGTCGCCCCAGGGCGAGACCACTCCGACGCCGGTCACGGCGAGTTCGGTACCGCTCATGGCGTTCACGGGAGGTCACCTCCTGAGGGAGTGTGGTGGGCGTGGTCCGGGCCGGCGGTGCGGTCGGCGGCGCATGCCGCGTCCGCCGTCCCGGCGTCGGTGGTCCGGGCACCGTCGGCGGCCCGGTCCGCCGGTGCTGTCTCTGCCGCGGTCGCCGCTTCCAGCACCAGCGACGCGTTGTTTCCCCCGAAGCCGTAGGCATTGACCAGGACCCGTCGCGCGTCCGGCGCGAGCGGGACCGGCGCGCCCTGGGGCAGCAGCACCCGGCACTCGGGGTCCTGGTCCTTCAGCGGCACGTTCGGGGGCACCGACCCGTGCCGCAGGATCAGCGCGGCGGCGACCGCGCCGAGGGCGGCGGACGCTCCGCCCGCGTGGCCGAGGAGCGCCTTGAGGCTGTAGAGCGGCACGTCGGGGGCGTACTCCCCCAGTGCTTCGTACAGCGCGGCGCTCTCCAGCACGTCATTGAGGCGGGTGCCCGTGCCGTGCGGTACGACGGCACCGATTCGGTGCGGGCCGCCGGCGACGCCACGCGGATCACCCGGACCGCCCGAGCCGTCCTGACCTGCCTGACCGCCACGGCCGTCCTGACCGCCCGGGCCGCTCGTGCTGCCCCGGTCGCCGTCGATCGCCTCGCGCATCGCGCGGACGATCTGCACGCCGTCCGCCTGCGGCGCCGTCGGATGACCGGCGTCGCAGCTCCAGGCAGTGCCGCTCAGCCGCAGCCCGGTGTCCGCGCCGCGGGACCGCGCGTGCGCGGCGGACTCGACGACGAGGATCCCGGCGCCTTCGGCGAACACCGTGCCGGCCCGGTCGGACTCGAAGGGCCGGCAGCGCTCGTGGTCGACGGCGCCGAGCCGGTTGAAGCAGCCGAGGGCGACCCGTGAGTACGCGTCGGAGCCGCCGGCCAGTACCACGTCCGCCTCTCCGGACCGTACGAGGTCCGCGGCCATACCCAGGGCGTAGGCCCCGGCCGCGCACGCGTTGCCGATGTCGTGGACGGCACCGAACAGGCCCAGTCCGGCGGCGAGTTCGGTGGCGAGCCGGAACGGGGGTGTCCAGTCGGGGTCCGTACCGGCCCGTCCCGCGCCGCCGCGGCCGCGCTCGTTGGGGCCGGGCTCGCCCATGCAGCTGCCGATCACCACAGCCGTACGGGCGGCGGCGAGCGACGCGGTATCGAAGCCCGCGTCGTCCAGCGCCTCCGCGGCGGCGGTGGCGGCGAACCGGGTCGCCCGGTCCGCCGCCAGGTCGGGGTCGGGCACCAGGCTGATCAGTGGCAGGTCCATCCGGGCGAGCGGGTCCGCCGGCCGGTCCGGCAGACGGGTTCCGGCCGCCGTCATGGCCCGCCACAGTGTGTCCGCGCCGGCACCGTGGCAGGTGACGGCGCCGACCCCGGTGACCACGACCTCGTGGTTCATGCCGCCCGGCCCTCCAGCGCGGCGTTCATCCGGTCGTCGAACGGCACCAGGCTCCAGTCACGGCGGTTCTCGATGACCGCATAGCCGTGGGTGATCCGGCCGGTGGAGGTCTGGATCAGTTCGCCGTCGCGTACGACATAGGTGTCCATGCGCGAGGTGTAGGTGAAGCCCTTGAAGACGTCCTCGACGGTCAGGACGATGTACAGGTCCTCCTCCATCCGGGCCTCGTCGAGCACCGTGATCCGGGAGTGCGGGACGACCGGGATCCAGTTCTGCTCGTCGAGCAGGGTCTTGATGGAGACGCCGCGGTCGGCGACGAGCCGGTCCTTGGCCTCCTCCATCAGACGCAGATAGCCGGACATCTGGATCCGCTCGGTGAAGTGGCAGTACCAGTACGGGATGCGGAACTTCCAGGCGTACGCGTTGCGTCCGGCGGTCAGCTCCTTGACCAGGTCGTCCGCGGCGGGGTCCGCCTCGGCCGGCTCCGGCGTCCAGCCGGGCCCGGCGGCCAGTCGCTCCACGGTGTACGGGCGCAGGGCGGCCGGGACCGGCTCGTCGCCGCCACCGCGCGGGTCGTGGCGCAGCTGCACCCGTACGGTCGAGGTGACCGCCTTCAGCACCGTCTCGCGCTCCACCTGGAGCTCGACGGCGAACAGCAGCTCACCGTCCTTGGCCTTGCGGTGCGGCCGGACGTGCGCGGTCGCGGTGTCGTCGATGTGGAAGGCGTGCAGGATGCGGGTGTCGATGTCGACGATGTCCGTGCACAGGCCGTGGACCTCGTAGATCGTGCCCGGGGCGAGCCCGGCCTGCCGCAGGTGCTGCAGGACGGCTTCCTCGACGAGGTAGTTGACGTGCTTGAAGCCGATCCAGGTGCAGATGTTGGAACCCTCGTAGCGGGGGCGGATCTGAAGGGTGCTGGGCTGCTGGAGGGCGCGGACGGCGGCCTCGGCGTCGGCGATGTTCGTGGTCACGTCAACTCCGGTACGTAGGGATGGGGCAGGGACGGGAAGCACGCGCGGAGCAGCCGGTGCACGGCGTCCGCGAAGCGCTGCGGCTGCTCCGCCATGGCGAAGTGACCGCAGTCGTCGAAGAGTTCGAGACGGCCGTGGGGCAGGGCCGCGGCGAGTGCCCGGGCGTCGCCGGGCGGCGCGGCGAAGTCGTCCTCGCCGGCCACGACGAGCACTGGCAGGTCCAGCGCGTCGACGTCCAGGAAGGGGCTGCGCAGATAGGCGCCGAAGAACTGCTGCCAGCCGTAGGGGCCGACCCGGTCGCGGACCCGTAGCGCCATGTCCCGGCGCAGCTCCTCGCCGAGTCGCCCCTCGGAGCCGACCCGCAGTCCCTCTTCGAGGATGCGGTGGAAGCCGTTCAGGTAGTACGTCGCGTCGTCCCAGCCGAAGTCGTCGGCGGAGCGCCGGTGGAAGGGTGCGACGATCACCGCGGCCGAGGGGTCGTTGCGCCCGGGGGGCGCGCGGTGCCCGCGCCGGCGGGCCAGGGC
Source organism: Streptomyces sp. NPDC053673 (assembly GCF_055585225.1). Taxonomy (NCBI): domain Bacteria; kingdom Bacillati; phylum Actinomycetota; class Actinomycetes; order Kitasatosporales; family Streptomycetaceae; genus Streptomyces; species Streptomyces sp. NPDC053673. The sequence goes on from NZ_JBVJKN010000026.1 coordinate 9,089, forward strand.
TTCGAGGGTGGCTCCGGCAGCGAAGGAGTGGGCGACGACGGCGTCCGCCCCTCCGGGCAAGGCGTCCAGAGCTCGTTCGATGTGGTCCGCGGGGTCGTCGTGGTGACTCCAGTTCCTGTCGCCGGTGGCACCCCAGGGCAGTTCGGCCTCCCAGAACTCGATGTCGTCGAGGGCCAGCTGCTCGTAGCCGCGCCATACGGTGCTGCTGCCGGCCAGCCCGTGCAGGGCGAGGAGCCGTACGGGCGCCGCGCCGCCCCGGGCGCTGCGGCGCAGCCGTACGACGGGCCGTGGCTCGCGCGGGCTCATCGGCGGCTGCCCGTCGGGATGCGGTCCGCGGCCGGGACGGTCAGCACAAGAGCGGCGCTCGCGTCGTCCCCTCCGGCGTCTCCGGTGCCCGCGTTGACGAGTACGGGGTCGGGGTCCGCCGCCGGGTCCCGCTCCCTCGTCAGCCACGCGGTCGCGGCGACGCACTGGAGGACACCGAGCGCTCCCGAGGACGGGCCCAGCAGCGCGGAGAGGTCGTGGACCGTGGTGTCCCGGACGTGGCCGGCGTCGGGCGAAGGGGCGGGCACCCCCGTCGCCGGGGCGCCGTCCCGGTGTTCCGGTACGCACCAGAGGCCGATCGGCCCCGGCTGCCGGGTCCGTACCTCCGACACGGCATCGGCCTGTCGGCCCCTGCGGGCGTACGGGCCGATGCCGGCCAGAGCTCGGGCGCCCCGGGTCCCGGCGGAGGCGGCGGACTCGATGACGAGCGCCGCCGCTCCGTCGAAGGGCCCGGGGGCCCCCGGGGCACCGCAGTCCCCGGCCGCTTCCGCAGCCGCCTCCGCGGCCGCTTCGGCGAAACCCGTGATGTGCCGTACGGCGGGGTTGTCCGGCTCGGTCCCCACGACGAGGACCCGTTCGACCCGGCCCGCCGCGATGAGCAGCCTGGCCCAGTGGACGGCGTCCAGCCCGGAGGTGGGGCCGTTGCACAGGGTCAGGTTGGCTCCGCGCAGCCCATGGGTGATGGCGACCCAGGACGCGGTGACATTGCTGGACGTGGCGGGCAGCAGCATCGGGCTGGTACCCAGGTACGTGTGGTCGGCGATGGTCCGCACGGTGTCGCAGACCGTGTCCGCGTTGCCGTAGTTGGTGCTGACGACGACGCCGACGCCGGCCCCCGGAACGGTCGGTCCCCCGGCCGCGTCCACCAGTCCTGACGCCTCCAGCGCGTCGCGGGCCGCGACCATCGCGAGCTTGGTGGCCCGGTCCTTGTAGCGCAGGCCTCGCCCGGTGAGCCGGGACACGGGGTCCGGTGCTGCGGCGCGGCCGGCGGGCAGCGGGCCCAGCAGGTCCTCGGGGCGCTCCAGGCCGCGGACGGCGACACCGAGTCCGGTGACGACGACGGCGTGGGCCGAATCTGCGGCGGTCACCGGGGTGTGCCTCCTCCGGAATCGGCGACGCCACGGTCGGCGCCGGTGTCCTCGTATCTGCCGGTGTCCTCGTATCTCTCGACCACGGCGACGGCGTTGAGCCCGCCGAAGCCGAAGGAGTCGATCTGGGCCAGCCGCAGCGGTGCGGAGGGCCGCTCGGCCTCGCCTCGTACCAGCCGGAACCCGGCGACCGCGTCCACGGGATCGTCGAGGTACACGGTCGGCGGCACGGTCCCCGTGCGCATCGCGTCCACCGCGGCGACCAGGCTGTGCAGTCCGGAGGCTCCCGCCGTGTGCCCGGTCATCGACTTGATCGCGGTCATGTACGGGGACGGGTCCAGCCCCGCGAACACCGCACCCAGCGCGGCCGATTCGGCCTCGTCGTTCAGCGGCGTACCGGTGCCGTGCAGCATGACCAGGTCGATGTCGGCGGGCTGTACGCCGGCCCGCCGGTGCGCCTCGTGGACGGCCGCGGCGATGTTCTTCGCCTCGGGCGCCGATGGATGGTGGGCGTCGCAGTTGACGGCGACACCGCGCACCCGGGCGTGCACCCGGGCCGCCGGCCTTGGCCCGTCGTCCTCCCGGCGCAGCACGACGGCGACGGCGCCCTCCCCCTGGAGCATGCCGCGGCGTGCCCGGTCGAAGGGCCTGACGCGGTCGGGTGCCTCGGGGTAGCAGCGGTCCAGGAGTCCGTAGGTGCTCTCGGTGATGGTGTCGACGCCGGCGACGACGACGGTGTCGGCGACCCCGAGGTCGAGCAGGTCCGTACCGAGCGCGAGGGCGTAGAGGGAGGCCGAGCAGGCGTTGGCGACGGTGTGCGAGTCCGCGGCGCCGAAGCGGCGCCTGAGCATGGTCCCGAAGTGCAGATCGCGGGCGTCGAAGGGGATTCCGTCGCGCCAGGAGAGCTCCACGGAACGCAGTTCGCGCAGGGTGGTACCGATCAGCACCGGTACCGCGGACAGGTCGTCGCCGAGGCCGGCGTCGGCGGCGGCGGCCGCGACGGCCCGTTCCAGCCAGCGGGTGGCGCGGAGCGGTACGTCCGTGCCGGGCGCGGGGCGGTCGTCGATCTCGTACGCGACGCTCGCCCGGAACTTGCTGCGGTCGTAGCCGCGCAGCTCGGCCAGTCCGCTACGGCCTTCGGTGAGCGAGGTGAAGATCTCCTCGACGCTGTCGCCGATGCTGGCGACGGCGCCCATGCCGGTCACGATCCAGCCCGTGCCGCGTGCCCCGTCCGTACTCCCGGAACTCCCGGAACTCCCGGTACTTCCCGTACTCCCAGCACCCGTGATCCCGTTCACGCCGTTCATGCCGCGCTCCGGTATCTGCCGAGGATCAGGACGGCGTTGTTGCCGCCGAAGGCGAGTGCGTTGTTCTGCACGATGTCGAGGTCCGCCGCCACCGCCTCGTTGGGCACACAGTCGACCCCGCACTCCGGGTCGGTCTCCCGGTGGTTGACGGTCGGCGGGATGAACCCCTCGGTGATGGCGAGCGCGCAGGCCGCGGCGGCGACCGCGCTGGCCGCCCCCATGCTGTGGCCGATCATCGACTTGATGGAGACCGTGCGGGGCATGGCGTCCTCGCCGAACACCTGGCGGATGGCGCCCGCCTCGGTGATGTCGTTGGCCTTGGTGCCGGTGCCGTGCGCGGAGACGAAGTCGACCTGGTCCGGGGTGATTCCCGCATTGCGGTGGGCGATGCGGATGGTGCGGGCGATGCTGTCGCGGTCCGGGGCGACCGGGTGCAGGGCGTCGCAGGCGAGCCCGTAGCCGAGCACTTCCGCATAGATCCGTGCGCCGCGGGCGAGCGCCGAGTCCAGGCTCTCCATCAGCAGGATGCCCGCGCCCTCGCCGGTGAGGATGCCCTCGCGGTCCTTGTCGAACGGCCGGCACACCTCGGGAGCGATGGTGCCGAGCCGGTAGAAGCCGGTGAAGGTCTTGCGGCACAGGGCGTCCGCGCCACCGCACAGCGCGATGTCGACATCACCGCTGCGCAGGGCGTCGTAGCCGTACCCGACCGCGTAGTTGCCGGCCGCGCAGGCGGTCGGGATGGTCACGGCCTCGACGTCCTCCAGCTCCAGTTCGCGGACGATGCCCGCGGAGAGCCGGCCGGCCGGGATACGCCGGGCGACGGCGTGGTCGTACTGCCCGGGTCCGTCCTCCAGCCCGGCGGCGACCAGCTGGTCGAGATCGCGGGATTCGCCGTCCGTGGTGCCCACGGACACCAGGGAACGGCGGGCCCGCACGTCCTCGACGGTGAGACCGGCGTCCGCGACCGCCATCCGGGCCGCCGCCACCGAGAACTGGCTCGCGCGGCCCAGGTCTTCCGGGTCCTGACGCAGAATCCAGCGCTCCGGCTCGAAGTCGGTGACCTCGCAGCCGTTGGCGTGGGCGAATCCGGTCGTGTCGAACGCGGTGATCGGCTTGACGCCGCCGAGTCCTTCCCGGAGTCCGGCGGTGAAGGCCTCGACACCGATGCCGATGCTGGTCACCACCCCGAGCCCGGTGATCACCACCCGGCGGCCGCTGTCGCCGGGGCGCGGGTCCGGGGCCCCGCTCTGACCTGGCATGTCTGTGTTCATCGAAGCTCACCCATCCGACGGTCGGAACGACTGGTCAGTTCTTGGCGGCTTCGGCGACCACGGCGTACACGCCCTCCAGGTTGACCATCCGGCTCAGTTCGGCCTGGTCGATGGTCACGTTCTGTGTGCGCTCCAGCGCGGCGAGGATCTCGATGGCGCGGAGCGAGTCCGCGTCGTGCTCCTCCTTGAAGAGGCTGGTCTCGGTGACCTCGTCCTCGTCGATCTCGAGAATGTCGCAGACGATTTCCTTGATCTCCTGCTTGCGGGCAGCGTCAAGGGCGGTCGTCAGGTCCACGTTGGTCATCTCGACTCCAAGAGGGATCGGTATCCGGAGTCCGGTGACTCCGCCATCCGTTCGTTGGGTCGAGACTGGATCTGCTGGCTATATCCGGCCTATACGGTCTCGGATCCGGCCAGCCAGCCGAGTTGGGCCGCCCGCATGCCCGCCTGGAAGCGGCTGCGGGCACCGAGCCGCCCCATGAGTTCGGCGGTGATGCGGCGACCGGTGCGCACCGAGACACCCAGCTTGCGCGCCACGACCTCGTCGGTGAGGCCCTCGCCCAGCAGTCTGAGCACGGCCTGTTCCTGCGCGGAGAGCTCCTCGGCCCCCGACTCGCGCGGCTGCGGCCGGCCGCCGCTGAACGGGATGGCGCTTTCCCACACCCGCTCGAAGAGCGCGCTGAGGCTGGCGATCAGGCCCTGGCCGCGCAGGACGAGGGCTCCGGCGGCCGAGGCGTCGGGGTCGATCGGCAGCACGGCGTGCGTACGGTCGAAGACCAGCATCCGGGAGGGCAGTGACGCGGTGGTACGCACCTGGTCGCCGTGGCGGACCAGCCAGCGCAGATGGTCCACCGAACCCGGGTCGTTGTACACGCTGTCCAGATAGACGCTGCGCATCACCACGCCACGTGCCGCGAGTGCTTCGCACAGGGGCCGGCTCGCCCGGCGGCTGCTTTCGGACTGCCGCCCTCCGGACGCGAAGGTGAGCAGTTCGGACTTGCAGTCCTGAGTGAATTCCTCGATACGGGAACGGATGTCGTCAATTCCGTCCAGCCGTTCCACAACGAAACGGCGCAGCTTTTGCTGCGCCGCGTCGTACTCATCGATGAACCGAGCCACTTCGACTCTGGACTCCGAAATTCTTCGCTGGTTCTCCAGGACTTCACCTTCACGGCGTACCAGCAGCGCCTGGAGCCCGACCTCGGGACTCACCGCCCGGAATCTGCCCGGCTCCTCCCACGACGGTTTGATGAGTGAGAGCCTCGCGCACTCGTCAAGTGCAGAACGGACCCGCTCGGCCGGCCAGTCCAGAATGCTCACCAGATCGTCCACGCCGGAATCCGGCCACCGCAGCATTGCGCGGTAGACCTCCGCCGTATGGGCCCCCAGTCCCAGCGGTTCCAGCATGATGCGCCCCCCTCGCCCCCACTGTGCACCCACCACTGCACAGAAATCCGTCGGGGCATTATGTGCAGTTCGATCCTGGATGGCAACGATCAGATGTGCGAACCCGTGGCACGCGAAGGGCCCGCCCCAGCTGGGGCGGGCCCTTTTCAGCCATCTCGCAATGCGCGAACCGAGGAGCGATCAGTACCAGATCGGGTCGAAAGGCGCACCGGTCGGACGGGAGCCCCAGATCGGGTCCTCCGAAAGAATGTCCGGAATCGAATCCCAGATCGGGTCGGCCTGAGCGGCGTCCATCGAGACGATGTCCCAGATCGGGTCGCCCGCGACGGCGGGCCCCCCGGCCGCCACCCCGTATATGCCCGCGGCAATGAAGCCGACCGTGACGGCAATGGTACGCAGCAGGTTCATTCGCATGGAACTAGCGCCCCCTAGGCGGTTGAAATCCGCTTCACTTTCACTTTCCGGCCGGCTCCCCTGCCGTCCGGTGAAAGAATTCTTGCCTGGGCGCCACCTCGCTCACCAGCGAAAATGCGGGCAGGGACCTGCGCTGGCAAGGTGCTGACAGCGGAAGAGACCCCGCCGCTTTCGCCGTGAACGTGCGGGTGTAGAGACGGTAGAGGCCGCTGAACTACGACTTTGCGCATGACTGTGCTTTCGGAGCCTTGTCCCGTACGGTTCGCCGCGGCTCCGTCGCCGTCGCCGTCCCCTCGCGCCCGGACCGCGGAACGTCACGCGGTGCAGCATGATGCCAACATGACGCCGGGAAGGGCCCGGACCCCGATGGGGGCCGGGCCCTTCGTGTGCGCGGAAGGGCGCGGAATCCGCTGCCAAGGAGGCCAGATGCCCCGCACTCCCGATCCTCTGATCCGCGTCGTACGCGGTGACCCGGGCCCTGACGAACTCGCCGCCCTCGCCGCGGTCCTGCTCCACCGCGCACGCAACGAGCCCGCGCCCGGGCCCGCCCTGGGTCCGCCACCGCGAGACACCGCACGCTGGCGCGCGGCGTCCGTCTTCCGTGCCCCGGGCGACTGGACAGCGCACTGACGACGCAGCCGCCGGGTCGTTCTGGACGGGGTCGTCGACGCGGCCGCAGGCGCTCAGCCGGCTCGTCGGGCCGCCATCGCCGGGACGAGCAGCTCCAGTGCCTCCTCCCAGCGGAACGGCCCGTCCCCGCCCATCAGTACGCCCATCCCGCGCAACCGGGCCACGCTGTCCCGGTACGCGGGATGGGCGGCGAGGTCGGCGTTCACGCTCGGCAGTACGGCGGTGGGGACGCCCGCCCCGTACGCCTCGCACAGCGTCGCCACGGCGAGGGTGTCGGCCAGCCCGGCGGCCCACTTGTTGATGGTGTTGAACGTGGCCGGAGCCACCGCCATCGCGTCCGCGGGTGGGAAGGGACGGGCCTCGCCGGGGCGGCGCCAGGCCGAGCGGATCGGGTGGCCGGTCTGGGCCGCCACGGCTTCGGCGTCGATGAAGCCGAGGCCTTGAGGGGTGGCGATGACCCCGACATCCCACTCACGTTCCTGGGCGGCGGTGATCAGCTTGCCGACGTCGCCGGCGTTCCCGGCCGCGCACACGATGACGTAAAGGAACGGCTTCCCCGGCTGCTCACTCACGCGAAACTCCTGAACTCCTGAACCCGGACTCCTGATCGAGGCCTCTTGAATGATGTCGGACCGTTTGACGACTGCTGCTCAAGGGCAGTTTGACGGCTGCTGAACGGCTGCCCGGCGGCCGCTTCGAGGGGGCGGGCAGAACACGGACCCCGGCCCGAACGGCCGTCGGGGGCGCTGAGGCAGTAGTAGCATCCGTGGCTTCGGGGGTCCGGTGAGGATCCGGCGTGGGGCTGAGCGCAGGAGGAATGGCATGGCGTCTCCTTCCGGCCCGGGCGTACTCGCGCGGCTGGCCGACCTGCTGGCCGATGATGCGTCAGCCGGGCGGGGCGGGGCCTTGTGGCGCCTCGCGGAAGGCGGGCGGCAGCTCGACGCCAACGTGGTGCGGCTGCCACCGGACGCCGGGGTCGGCGAGCACGTGGAGCCGGATCTGGATGTTCTCCTGTATGTGGCTGCGGGCAGCGGGCTGTTGGACGTGGACGGCGTGCGCCACGAGGTCGCCGCGGGATCGGTGGTGTGGCTGCCGCACGGCAGCCGGCGGGCGATGCGCGCCGGGCCCGAGGGGCTCGTCCAGCTGAGCGTGCACCGCCGGCGTCCCGGGCTGGTCATCAAGAGCGCCGGCGGGGCGCCTGACGTCGACAGGGCGAAGGACTTCAACGGGTCGGGAGTGGCGTCCCCGGACGCCAACGGCTCGGCCGACGCCAACGGGTCGACGCAGGAGGGCGGTGAGGCCCCGTGCCTGCTGGACCGGGTGTGCCCGGAATGCGGGCGACTCGCGACGGAGTCCGACGCACGCTACTGCGGCCGGTGCGGGGAGCGACTGCCCGGCCGCTGAACCGCTCCCGAAGGAGACGGGTTGCCCCGGGTGGGGGGATCGGCCCCCGTCGGCATGGGGGAACGACCGGGGCAACCCGTCCCCGGCCGTGCCCGGCGGGGCGCGCCGGAGTCCGAGCCGACATCGTTGTCTCACGTGTGCCGTTACGACCGTACAAGGCTCCCCGCCCCTGGGAGCTGTCGACTTGCCGTCAGTGTCGGCTTTCCGTCACGCCTGCGAGGCCCGTACGAGGAGGGCGAACGAGGCGAGGACGAGCACCGTCCGGACAAGGTGGAGACGGTTCCACTTCGCCTCGAACGCGGCACGGACCTCGGAGTCGGGAGAGGCCTCGGAGGAGGCCAGCGCGTTGTTCAGCGGGATGTTCCCGGCGATCGTGACCAGGTGGTTGAGTACGGCGCACACCAGTCCCGCGAGGATCAGCCACATCTGGGTGTCCGAACGGCCCTCGACGGGCACCACGAGGGCGGCCACCGGGAACGCGATGACGGCCAGAAAGACCACCAGGAACACGGCGCGCGGCACCTCTTCGTTGATGCGTCGCATGGCCGGTACGAACTGGTCGTCGGAGAGCCTGGCCAGCGCGGGCATGATCGCGGTCTGGAAGATCAGCATGAAGCCCGCGTACAGGCCGGTGAAGATGACGGCGAGGGCGAGCAGCAAGGTGGCCATGCCGCACATCATGACGCGGACGCGGGGCGTACGCAGCCCACTTGCGGCGGCCGCGCAGGCGGAGGGGCGGGGCCGCGAACGACGGGGGCCGGAGCGGGGGCCGGGGAGCAGCGGACCGGGAGCCGGCAGGAGCGGGAGCCGGCAGGAGCGGGCGGGTCCGCCAAGTCCCGCTCCCATCGGTTCCGGCGTCCCGACCGGCCGCTTCGCAGGTCGGTCACTCAGCCGATCGGCCGCCCCTACCGGTCAGCCTGTCACTCGAGCAGCGAGTCGGCCTGGCGGATCGACTCGGCCAGCTGACGTACGGACGCGTCCTCCGTGCGCTTCGCGAGGGCGCCTGCCCGCTCCCCCAGGACGCCCAACCGGGGCGTGCCCGGTGTGTCGGCACCGCGCAGCCGCTCGGCGAAGTACGCGGCGACGGCGCTGACCTGCAGCCGCGGCGAGGTGCGCGGCGACCAGAGGTCTCCGCCGAGCGCGCCCGTCTCCACGGTGCCCGATGCCTCATGCGGGGCCCGGTTCCGCGGGTCGAGCCAGCGCACGGTCGCCGTCGCGACATGTCCGCTCGCGCCCTCCCGGAGCCGTACCGCGTACAGCGCGGTGACGGTGTGACCGGGGCCGACCTCGCCGCCGTCCACCCTGTCGTCGCGGAAGTCCTCGTCGGCAACCGCCCTGTTCTCATATCCGATCAGCCGGAACTCCTTCACCGTCTGCGGGTCGAAGGCGACCTGCGCCTTCGCGTCACGGGCCCTCAACTCGACATGTGCGGGCAGTTGGTCGACGAACACCTTCCTGGCCTGCGCGGAGGTGGACACGTACGTGGTGTGGCCGTCGCCCCGGTTCGTGAGCCGCTCCATCAGTTTGTCGCCGTACTCACTGCCGACACCGACGCCGAAGAGCGTGATGCCGAACTCGCGGCGGGCGTCCTCGATCCGCTGCAGAATCGCATCGGCCTCGGTCTCACCGGTGTTGGCGAGCGCGTCGGAGAGGAGCACGACACGGTTGTTCGCTCCACGCCTGCGGCCCTCGACGGCGACGTCGTAGCCGGTGCGCACGCCGGCCTCCACATTGGTGGAGTCGGTCGGTTCCAGTTCGTCGACGATGTCGTGGATGGTGTCCCGGTTGCCGGCGAGCCGGGTCATCGGCAGCCGCGTCTCGGCCTCGTCGCTGAAGGTGACGAGGGCGATGGAGTCGTCCTCGCGCAGCTGGTCGGTGAGTATGCCGAGGGACTCCTGGACGAGGTCGAGCCGACCGGGCTCGGCCATCGACCCGGAGATGTCGACGACGAACGTCAGTGCGACCGGGGGCCGTTCGGCGCTGCGCGTGGACGAACGGGTCGCCAGGCCCACCCGCATCAGCGACCAGTCCTCGCCGCCCCGGCCGCCCGCGTGGGCGCCGTCCACACTCACCGTGAACCCGTTGCCCTCGGGGCGCGGATAGTCCTGCCGGAAGCTGTTGACGAACTCCTCGGGCCGTACGGAGTCCGGCTCGGGCAGCCGTCCCCCGGCGAGGCTGCGCCGCGCGTAGCCGTACGAGGCCGTGTCCACATCCAGCGCGAACGTGGACAGATAGTCGGGTGCGGGCGCGATGTCCCGCTGTGCTTCGCTGCTCTGCTCGCCCTCCTTCCCTTCGTCACGGCTGCCTTCCGCGGGCCGGCCACCGCCGTCGGGCACCATCGGCGCCGGCTGGCCCTCCGCGCGCCGGTGCTCGCCCCCGCCCTGCGCCGCGCGATCGACCTGCCCACCACCCGCACCGCAGCCGGTCAGCAGCACTGCCCCGGCCAGCAGCGCCACGAGCGCTCCTCTGTACGTCCTTGTGTACGGCGTCATTTCCGTCCCCCTGGATCGTCAGGCACTTGTGAATGTGACGTGCGAGACGGCCCGAGGGAGCAGTCGAACGAGTTGCGGATGAATCTCAATGCGGCAACGGCAAGCGGTCGTTGAGCGGAATCGGCATGGACCGCTTTCCGCGACCCGGTCGTCGTCCAGGCCCTGGTCCGCACCCATCACGCCTGGTGGGACGGCGGTGACGACCTCGCGGCCGCCGCCTGCGGGACGGCCCCCGCGCATCTGCGCCCGGTCCTCGACGCGCTGTTGGCGGGTCTCACGGACGAGTCGGCCGCGACCCGCCTGGGCATGTCGGCCCGCACGTACAGCCGCCGCGTCGGCGAGCTCCTGACGACCCTCGGGACGGCGAGCCGCTTCCGCGCGGGAGCGGAAGCGGCCCGCCGTGGCTGGATCTGAGCGGGCAGCGCCCCGGGGGTCAGGACACGATGTCCTTCCGGGCGAACCCGCGGAACGCCAGGGCGAACAGGACGAGTGCGTATGTCACCGAGACGGCCGTGCCCTTCAGCATCCCGCCCCACTCCAGCTGGGGCTGCAGCGCGTCCGCCCAGGCGAACTGCCAGTGCGCCGGCAGGAAGTCGCGCCAGGAGCCGAGTGCCGTCACCGCGTCCAGGACATTCCCGATGATCGTCAGACCGACGGCGCCGCCGACCGCGCCCAGCGGCGCGTCCGTCTTGGTCGACAGCCAGAAGGCCAGCCCTGCCGTGACCAGTTGGGAGACGAAGATGAATGCGACGACGAGCGCGAGCCGCGGCACGGTGTCCGCCGTCGCCAGGGAGCCCCCGGTGGGCAGCGCCAGCGGCCCCCAGCCGTACGCCGCCGTTCCCGCGGCGAGTGCGACCAGCGGAAGCAGCAGCATCGCCGCCGCGCTGAAGCCCAGCGCGACCGCCAGCTTCGACCACAGCAGCCGCGCCCGGGGCACGGGTGCCGCAAGCAGATAGCGAAGGGAGGACCAGCTTGCCTCGGACGCCACGGTGTCCCCGCAGAACAGCGCGACCGGCACCACGAGCAGGAAGCCCGCCGAAACGAAGAGGCAGGTCGCGGCGAAGTTCGCACCGGACGCGGTCGCCGTGTCCATCAGCGTGATCCGGTCGCCGCCCCCGCCGCGCTCGTCCGGAGTGCCGCCGATCGCGAAGGCGACGATCAGTACGAACGGCAGCACCGCCAGGATCGCTCCCATCACCAGCGTCCGCCGCCGCTTCAGCTGGCGTACCGCCTCGACGCGGAGCGGCAGGGTGTGCCGCGCCCGATAGCCGGGTGCGGTCGCCACGGTCGGTGCGTTGTGCACGGTGCTCATGCGGATGCTCCTCCGATCAGGGTGAGGAACGCGTCTTCCAGGCGTCGGTGCGGGCCGACGCCGGTCACCGGCACGTCCAGCCGTACGAGTTCGGCGATCAGACCGGCCGCGCTCGCGCCGTCCAGGCGGACCAGCAGCCCGTCTCCGTCGTCCGTGAGGACCGCGGAACCGATCCCGGGCAGGGCCGCGATCTTCTCCACGAGGGGTGCGGACAGTTCCTCGACGGTCGTCACCAGCAGGGTGTCACCCGAGCCGGTGATCTCCGCGACGGGGCCCGCCTGCACCAGCCGGCCGCGGTCCATGACGACGAGATGCGTGCAGGACTGCTCCACCTCCGCCAGCAGGTGGCTGGAGACGATGACGGTCCGGCCTCCGGCCGCGTACCGGATCATCACGTCCCGCATCTCACGGATCTGTGGCGGGTCGAGTCCGTTCGTCGGCTCGTCGAGGATCAGCAGATCCGGCAGACCGAGCATGGCCTGCGCGATGGCGAGGCGCTGCCGCATGCCCTGCGAGTAGGTGCGCACGGCGCGGGCGAGCGCGTCGCCGAGGCCCGCGATCTCCAGGGCCTCCTCGATGTGGGAGTCCTCGGCAGGGCGGCCGGTCGCACGCCAGTACAGCTCCAGGTTCTCCTGGCCGGACAGATGCGGTAGGAAGCCCGCCCCTTCGACGAATGCGCCGACCCTGGAAAGCACGGGCGCACCGGGCCTGATGGCGTGCCCGAAGACGCGGATCTCGCCGTCGTCGGGAGCGATCAGCCCCATCAGCATGCGCAGAGTGGTGGTCTTGCCGGCGCCGTTCGGGCCGAGGAGTCCGAGCACCTGGCCCTTCTCGACACGGAAGGAGAGGTCCCTCACGGCGTACCGGTCGGCGGACTTGGCATAGCGCTTGGTCAGTCCGCTGATCTGCAGGGGTACGTCGGCGAGCTCAGGGGCGGGCGCGGGGGCCGTGGTGCGGCGGCGGGCGGTGAACAGCAGCACGGCGGCGACTGCCGCGCCCGCGGCGGGCAAGCCCCACACCCACCAGGGCATCCCGGCGGCCTGGGTCGTGACGCCGGGCGCGGTGGGCACCGTCAGCTTCCCTGCGAGGGCCACGGTGTACGTGGTCGGCGCGGCCGGTGACGCGTAGCCGAAGTCGGTGGCGGCGAGGACGAGGCGGAGCCGGTGGCCGGCCTCGACCTCGTGGTCCACGGCTGGCAGCGTCAGCTCGACGGTCCGGCCCGGCTTGGCGCCCTGGACCCGGACCGGGGAGACGAGCTGCGCGGGCAGCACCTGCTGACGGCCGTCGGGGCCGACGTCGTACACCTTGCCGAAGAGGACCGCTTCGCCGTTGTCGGACGTCACCGTGGCCCGGACGGTGGGCGAGCCGGTGATCCGGGTGCGCCGGTCCAGCGGCTGGGAGTCGAAGCGGGCGTACTGCCCGGGGAAGTCGAGGGAGAGCCCGACGCCGAGAGAGGACAGTTGCGACAGCCCGCCGCCGACGCCCGGCACCGTGGAGATGGCGGGCGGGTTCGCCCCTGCCGGATTGCGGAAGGTCTGCGCACGACCGTCGAGTTCGAAGGTCTGTCCGTCGGCGCGCAGGCCCGGGTAACCCGCCGCGGTGGCCCCGCGCAGGGTCGCCTGCCCGTCGGTGGAGTCAACTCCTCCGGTCCTGCTGACGCGGAACACCGGGCCGGTGTCCGCGGACTCGTTCCCGTTCAGATACCGGTCGAACCATGCGGAGACGCGCCCCTGGATCCTGTCGGCCTCCAGGTCCCCGCCGTCGTGACCGCCCGCGATCCAGTCGACGGCGACAGGCGCACCGTTCCCCTTGATCGCCTTGGCCATCGCGTCGGCGTGCGAGAGCGGGAAGAGCGAGTCGGACTGGCCCTGCACGATGAGCGCGGGCACCTTGATGCGGTCGGCGACGGCGGACGGGCTGCGCGCCTCCAGCTGCGCGCGGGCCTCGGCATCGGGTCGGCCTGCGGTGGCGACACGTTCGTACATCGCACAGAGAGTGGGCTGGAAGCGCCCGCACGCGGATGCGGCGGCTCCTGCGGTCCGACGGGCCGACGCCGAACCCGCCGCAGGCCGTTCGGCAGAGCCGCCGTCGGCAGCCGGGCTGTCGTCGTCGCGCCCGGCCGCGCCCTGTCCGGTCCCGGCGGGTGTGTCCGTCCCCGCCGGGACCTCCGCGTCCGGTGCGGGTCCGGATGTGCCCACGGAGCCGGTGGTGAAGAAGATGCCTGCCCAGAGTTTCTTGAAGACCCCGTCCGGGAACAGCGCGTCCGCGAGGTTCCAGTACGTGATTTCGGGAGCGATCGCATCGACGCGCCGGTCGTACCCCGCCGCGAGGAGCGAGACCGCCCCGCCGTACGAGGCACCCGTCACCCCGACGCGGGGGTCGCCCGTCGCGTCCAGGCGGACTTCCGGGCGCATGGCGAGCCAGTCGATGAGCCGGGAGACGTCCTTGACCTCGTGATCCGGGTCGTTGAGCCCGATCTCGCCGGTCGAAGCGCCGAAGCCGCGCGCGGACCAGGTCAGTACGGCGTACCCGTCACGGGCCAGCGCCTCCGCCTGTTCCCGTACGGAGTCCTTGCTGCCGCCGAAGCCGTGTCCCAGCAGCACTGCGGGCCGCCGCCCGGTGCCGGAGGCGGCAGACGTGAAGAACGAGGTGTCGATGCTCGCTCCCGGCATGGGCAGCGCCTGGTCCTCGCGGTGCACGGAGGGCTCGTCGTCCGAGGCCGCCGCTGTCCACGTACCCGCGCCTGCCAGCACGGCAAAGGCAGCGATTCCTGCGAACCATCGCCCGCGTCGCCGAGGCACGCTCGCCCGCCGGGGAAGTCGGATCTTCATGGTTGAAACCTTAAGCGGACGTCCATGCCGACCGCGGCTGCCGCCGGGCGGAACTCAGCGACCTCCTCGGGTAGTACCCGCTACCGTCCTCGTACACCAGACGCGGTACACGAAGGCCGGACCGGCCCGAGGAGGAGCTGCCATGGAGATCCGCCGCGCGACGACCGTCGCCGAGCTCCTTTCCGCCGGGCATCTGTACGACGGGCCGGCTCGCACGGAGTGGGCGGAGCGCTTCCTGGCAGCGCCCGGGCATCTGATGCTGATCGCGTACGTCGACGGCGCGCCGGCCGGGATGGTCTCGGGCATCGAGATGCTCCACCCGGACAAGGGCGCGGAGATGTGTCTGTACGAGCTGTCGGTGGACGAGGGGTACCGGCGGCGCGGGATCGGAAGAGCGCTGACCGAGGCACTGGCGGCGGTCGCCCGGGAGCGCGGCTGCTACGACATGTGGGTCGGTGTCGACACCGACAACGAACCGGCGCTGGCGACGTACACCTCCGCACATGCCGTGAACGAGGGTGAATTCACCTCACTGACCTGGGAATTCATGACCGATGACGGTTCGGGCGATTCGCGCTGACGGACCGCTGGAGCGCAACCGCCGGGGCGTGCACCGCTGATATCGGTGATGTCCGCCAAATTCGGTACGGCACCCTGGCATTGCCTTGAACCCATCGGTAACAACCTCTTGTCTGCTCGATCACTGCACGAGACGCTGTCCTGCACATCCGCACGAGCCATGCGGATTTTGTCGTGTTCCGATCAAAGAAAGGTCAGGTGCACGAGATGAGATTTACTGCCCGGCGCTCCATACGCATGAGCGCGCTGCTCCCCGCAGTCGCCCTCGCAGCCGGTCTCCAGTTCGCCGCCACCCCCACCGCGCAGAGCGCGCCCCTCGGCGATCTCCGTCTCGCCCCCACTGCAACCGCGGTCCAGGACAGCTGGATCGTCGTCCTCAAGGACGGCAGCACCCGTGCCGCCGATCTCGGTGTGACCCCCAAGCACACCTATCGGTCCGTCCTCGAGGGATTCTCCGCGTCGATGTCCAAGGCGAAGGCCGCCAGCCTCGCCGCCGATCCGCGCGTCGACTACGTCGAGCAGAACGCCACCGTGCGGCTCAACGACACCCAGTCGAACGCCACCTGGGGCCTCGACCGCGTCGACCAGCGGAACCTCCCGCTGTCGACGACGTACACGTACAACACCATCGCGTCGAATGTGAACGCGTACATCATCGACACCGGCATCCGCACCTCGCACAGCGAGTTCGGCGGCCGGGCGAGCATCGGAACGGACACCGTCGGCGACGGCCGGAACGGCCAGGACTGCCAGGGCCACGGCACGCATGTCGCGGGCACGGTCGGCGGCAAGACCTACGGTGTCGCCAAGAGCGTGAAGCTTGTCGCGGTCCGCGTGCTGGACTGCCAAGGGTCAGGCACGACGGAGGGCGTCATCGCCGGTGTCGACTGGGTGACGGCGCACGCGGTCAAGCCTGCCGTCGCCAACATGAGTCTGGGCGGCGGAGCCAGCGCCGCCCTGGACAACGCGGTGAAGAAGTCCATCGCGTCGGGCGTCAGCTACTCGATCGCGGCGGGCAACGGCATTCTCATCGGCATCCCCGTGAACGCGTGCAACTACTCCCCGGCCCGCGTCCCCGAGGCGATCACGGTCGGCGCGACGGACAACACGGACCGCAGGGCGTCGTTCTCCAACTACGGCACCTGCCTGGACCTGTTCGCGCCGGGGGTGAACATCACGTCGGCGTGGAAGGACAACGACACCGCGACGAACACCATCTCCGGTACGTCGATGGCCACGCCGCACACAGCGGGCGTCGCAGCGCTCTACCTCGCGAACCACCCCACGGCCACCCCGGCCCAGGTCCGCGACGCGCTGGTGAACAACGCAACGAGCGGCAAGATCGCGGACGCGCGCACGGGCTCCCCGAACAAGCTGCTGCACTCGCTGTTCTGACATCGACGCTCGCCGCTGTTCATCGCTTTCGTCGACGTTCGGCTCTGTTTGTCACTGTCCGGCTCGTGCTTGTCGCTGTTCGACGGTCAGTGCATGAGATGCCCGAGGAGCTCCACCCCATCCGGGTAGGGCCGCTCCTCGGGCATCAGCCTTTCCGCACCTCCAGATCCCCGGCGCGCACCACGCAGGCATCGGGCAGTCGTGCGGTCGGCGTGCTGGTTCTCGTGTCGCCCTTCATCGGTCCGGCGACCATCCGTTAGGCTCGCGCCGCCCAGACAGGTCCCGATCTTCACGGAGGGCAGGACGACGGGGATCAATCGAGAACGCCTCGTCAGAACACTGACGTTCTGGCTGCGGCCTGCCTTCGCGCTGCGGGTCATCAACCGGTTCCAGAAGATCATGGGTTTCGACCGCTCGATGGCGCTGGCCTCCAGCGCCTTGACGACCTTGATCCCGCTCTCCATCCTCCTCGGCGCTGTCTTCGCGCACTACGACGCCGCAGAGCGGATCATCAGGCGCTACAACCTCACCGGAGCAAGCGCCACGGCAGTCAGCTCGCTGTTCTCTCCTGCCGAAGGGGCCAGTGCGAGCGTGGGCATGTTCGGAGTCGTGTTTCTGACGATCTCGGTGCTGAGTTTCGCGCGAGCCGCGCAGCGACTCTTCGAACAGGCATGGGAACTCACGCCCCTCAGTATGCGCAACACGCGCAACGGCTTGTGGTGGATCCTCACTCTCGGTGGCTACGCACTGGTCAATGCGTTGCTCTCCGCGCTCCTTGGCAGGGGCGCGCTGGGTGTAGTCGCCTTGGTGTGTGGGGTACCGGTGACCGCTGTGTTCCTCGTCTGGAGCGGCTGGATCCTGTCAGCGAAGCGGATCTACTGGCTGGATCTGCTTCCCTTCGGCGTCACCGGCGCCGTTCTGGCGGTGGCCTATTCAGTGGGTACAAAGATCTACATGCCGCATCTCTTCAACTCCTCCGTCGCACGCTACGGGGTAGTCGGTGCCGTCTTCGCGATGATCTCGGCCCTCTTCGCAGCCATGCTCGTCCTTGTCGCATCGGTGGCACTGGGACGAGAAGTACGAGACGAGCTCAGCCGGATCCGTCAGGGCGACCGCCCTTCCGACCACGAAGTCCGCCAGCAGTGGGACAGCGTGGTCGAGCAGACTCGGTCACAGTGGCGCACGGTACGGGAACAGGTTTCTCATCATCAGATCAAGGGCTCGAACCACTGATGGGCACGGCCGGCCACCGAAGACGACCGCGCGACCCGTACGGGGTGAGGGTTCCGTACGAGCCGCGCGGCGTGGGGAAGAGTCCGGTCGAGTGTCAGTGGTTGCGCGGGAAGCCCAGGTCCACGCCCGCCGGGGCCTCGGAGGGGTCCGGCCAGCGGGTGGTGACGACCTTGCCGCGGGTGTAGAACTGCACGC
Organism: Streptomyces sp. NPDC053673; assembly: GCF_055585225.1. Taxonomy (NCBI): domain Bacteria; kingdom Bacillati; phylum Actinomycetota; class Actinomycetes; order Kitasatosporales; family Streptomycetaceae; genus Streptomyces; species Streptomyces sp. NPDC053673. Next base: position 26,971 of record NZ_JBVJKN010000026.1, read on the forward strand.
CGTCGTTGCCGTAGATGTGGAGGTCGCCGAAGAGCGAGTCCTTCCAGCCGCCGAAGCTGTGGTAGCCCACCGGCACCGGAATCGGCACGTTCACACCGACCATGCCTGCCTGGACCTCCATCTGGAAGCGGCGGGCGGCGCCGCCGTCGCGAGTGAAGATCGCGGTGCCGTTGCCGAACGGCGAGGCGTTGATGAGCTCGATGCCCTCCTCGTACGTCTTGGCGCGCAGCACGCACAGCACGGGGCCGAAGATCTCGTCCCGGTATGCGTCGGAGTCGGTGGAGACCTTGTCGAGGAGCGACAGACCGATCCAGTGGCCGTCCTCGAAACCGTCCACCGTGTAGCCCGTGCCGTCGAGGACGACGTCGGCGCCCTGGTCCGCCGCGCCGTGGACGTACGAGGCGACCTTGTCGCGGTGGGCCTTGGTGATGAGCGGGCCCATCTCGGACGTGGGGTCGTTGCCCGGGCCGATCTTGATCTTCTCGGCGCGCTCACGGATCTTGTCGACCAGCTCGTCACCGATCGCGCCGACCGCGACGACCGCGGAGATCGCCATGCAGCGCTCGCCCGCGGAGCCGTACGCGGCAGAGACGGCGGCGTCGGCCGCGGCGTCCAGGTCCGCGTCCGGGAGGACCAGCATGTGGTTCTTGGCGCCGCCGAGCGCCTGGACGCGCTTGCCGTTGGCCGACGCGGTGGTGTGGATGTGCCTGGCGATCGGCGTCGAGCCGACGAAGGAGACCGCCGAGACGTCGGGGTGCTCCAGGAGACGGTCGACCGCGACCTTGTCGCCGTGGACGACATTGAACACGCCGTCCGGAAGGCCCGCCTCGGCCAGCAGCTCGGCGATCTTCAGCGACGGGGACGGGTCCTTCTCGCTCGGCTTGAGGATGAAGGTGTTTCCGCAGGCGATGGCGAGCGGGAACATCCACATCGACACCATCGCCGGGAAGTTGAACGGCGTGATGCCGGCGACGACGCCGACCGGCTGGCGGATGGCCGCGACGTCCACCCGGTTCGACACCTGGGTGGACAGCTCGCCCTTGAGCTGGGTGGTGATGCCGCAGGCCAGGTCCACGATCTCCAGACCGCGGGCGACCTCGCCCAGCGCGTCCGAGTGGACCTTGCCGTGCTCGGCGGTGATCAGCTCGGCGATCGCGTCGCGGTTGGCGTCCAGCAGCGCGCGGAAGCGGAAGAGGATCGTGGTGCGCTGAGCCAGGGAAGACGTGCCCCAGGTGGCGTACGCGGCCTTCGCGGCGGCGACCGCCGCGTCGACCTCCTCGACGGACGCGAGTGCGACCTGCGTGGTCACAGCTCCGGTCGCCGGGTCGGTGACCGGGCCCCAGTTGCCGGACGCGCCCTCGACGGTCTTGCCACCGATCCAGTGGTTGACGGTCTTCGTCATGACGAAAAGCTCCTTCAGATCCTTCAGAGATGGCGGCGTCGGGCTGCGACTTGCCGGTCGTACTCCTCTCGTGCCTTGACCGCCGACGGGCGGGTCGCGGTCTCGGCCACGGGAACATCCCACCACGCCTGGGCCGGGGGCGCGCCCGACACAGTGTCTGCCGTTTCGGTCTCGGCGTAGACACATGTGGGGCGGTCCTCCGCGCGGGCCTCCGCGAGGGCTTCGCGCAGGTCACGCACGGTCTTGGCCCGGATCACCCGCATCCCGAGGGACGCTGCGTTGGCCGCGAGGTCGACCGGGAGCGGGGGCCCCGTGTACGTACGGTCGGGCTCCCGGTAGCGGTATGCGGTGCCGAACCGCTCGGAGCCGACCGCCTCGGACAGCCCGCCGATCGACGCGTACCCATGGTTCTGGAGGATCACCACCTTGATCGGGATGTTCTCCTGGACCGCGGTGACGATTTCGGTGGGATTCATCAGATACGTACCGTCACCGACGAGGGCCCACACGGGCCGGCCGGGCGCTGCCATCGCGACGCCGATCGCGGCGGGAATCTCGTAACCCATACAGGAGTAGCCGTACTCGACGTGGTACTGGTCGCGCGAGCGGGTCCGCCACAGCTTGTGGAGATCGCCCGGAAGGGACCCCGCGGCGTTGATCACGATGTCGTCCTCGTTGATCAGGGTGTCGAGTACGCCGAGGACCTGCGGCTGAGTGGGGCGCACGTCCTCGTCGCGCGTCTCGTACGCGGCGTCGACGCGGTGCTCCCAGCGCTCCTTGTCGTCGGTGTACTCCGTCTCGTAGGTGTGCTCCACATGGTGGCCGTGGAGGGACGCGATGAGACCGTGCAGGCCTGCCCGGGCATCCGCGACGAGCGGGAGGGCGGAGAGCTTGTGGGCGTCGAAGCCGGTGATGTTGAGGTTGAGGAAGCGGACGTCGGGGTGCGTGAAGAGGGTGCCGGAGGCGGTGGTGAAGTCGGAGTAGCGGGTGCCGACGCCGATGATCAGGTCCGCGGCGCGCGCCAGCTCGTCGGCGGTCGCGGTGCCGGTGTGGCCGATGCCGCCGACGTCCTGTGGATGGTCGTGGCACAGCGAGCCCTTGCCCGCCTGGGTCGAGGCCACGGGGATGCCGGTCGCCTCGACCAGCGTCTTGAGGGCGATCTCCGCGCGGCTGTGGTGCACGCCGCCACCCGCGATGATCAGGGGGCGACGGGCCGACCGTACCGCCGCGGCCGCCGCCCCCAGTTCGTCCGGGTCCGGCATCGGGCGGCGTACGTGCCAGACGCGCTCGGCGAAGAACTCCTCCGGCCAGTCGTACGCCTCGGCCTGCACGTCCTGCGGCAGCGCGAGCGTGACCGCGCCGGTCTCGGCGGGGTCGGTGAGGACCCGCATAGCGGCGAGGGCGGCCGGGATCAGTGCCTCGGGGCGGGTGATCCGGTCGAAGTACTTCGACACGGGACGCAGGCAGTCGTTGACGGAGACGTCCCCCGCGTAGGGGACTTCCAGCTGCTGGAGGACCGGGTCGGCGGGACGGCTCGCGAAGACGTCGCCGGGCAGGAGCAGCACGGGGAGCCGGTTGATCGTGGCAAGGGCCGCGCCGGTGACGAGGTTCGTGGCGCCGGGGCCGATGGAGGTGGTGACGGCGTGGGTGGAGAGCCGACCGCACTGGCGGGCGTAGCCGACGGCCGCGTGCACCATGGCCTGTTCGTTGCGGCCCTGGAAGTACGGCATGCCGTCGCCGGACTCGCCGGTTTCGAGGAGGGCCTGGCCGATTCCCGCGACGTTGCCGTGGCCGAAGATGCCCCATGTGGCGCCGATCAGCCGCTGCCGGTGGCCGTCGCGCTCGGAGTACTGGCGGGCGAGGAAGGCGACGAGGGCCTGGGCGGTCGTGAGGCGGCGGGTGCCGGGGCGGCGCGTGCTGGGTCCCGTGCTCATCGGTAGCCCTCCGTGTGATCGGGGTGGAAGCAGATCCGCCATTCCCGCTCGGGCCCCGGGCCCGCCATGACGTTCAGGTAGTACATGTCGTGGCCCGGGGCGGCGATGGACGGGCCGTGCCAGCCGTCGGGGACGAGAACGGCGTCGCCGCTGCGGACCTCGGCGAGCAGGTCGGTGCCGCCGGGGCGGGACGGGGACACCCGCTGGTAGCCGAAGCCGTGCTCGCCCTCGATCTCGAAGTAGTAGATCTCTTCCAGTCTGGTCTCTTGGCCGGGCCGGTGCTCGTCGTGCTTGTGCGGCGGATACGACGACCAGTTACCGCCGGGGGTAAGCACCTCGACGGCGATGAGGCGGTCACAGTCGAAGGAGCCGGCGGCGGCGAAGTTGTGCACCTTGCGCGCACAGCTGCCGGTTCCGCGGTCTTCGACGGGGACCTCCGGCGCGGGGCCGTAGCGAGCGGGGAGTCGTCGCTCGCATTTCGCTCCTGCCAGGGCGAAACGGCCTCCCGCGCCGGAGGCGATCTGTGCATGGGCGTCGCGCGGCACGTACGCGAAGTCGGTGACTCCGGCGAACACGCCCTGCCTGCCCTGCAGTTCCATGGTCGTGCCGTCCGTCTGCACCGAACATCCGCCGCTCAGCGGAAGCACGATCCACTCGCTGTCCCCGGTGCCCAGCAGATGCGAACCGCCCGGGGGCAGCTCCAGGATCCGCAGCGCGGAGTAACCCCACCCGGCCGTCTTGGGGTCGATGTCCAGCGCGTACGGCCCCTCGGCCGCGGTGCCTGCCCGTACATGCATGTGGTCGTCCATGAGTTCTCCGTACCCCCTAGAGCAGTCCTACGGCCGTATCGACGGCCCCCGCCACATCGCCGTCGACCGGATAGAGCAGTGAGCGCCCCACCACCAGTCCCTGGACCGTGGGCAGTTGCAGAGCTCCGCGCCATTTCTCGTACGCCCGCTCCTGCCCCCCGGCCGAACCGCCCACTTCACCTCCGAGCAGCACGGCCGGCAGTGTCGAGGTCTCCATCACGCGGGCCATGTCGTCCGGGTTATCGGTGACCGGGACCTTCAGCCATGTGTACGCCGACGTGCCCGCGAGGCCGGAGGCGATGGCGATGGAGCGGGTGACGGCCTCGGCGGACAGGTCGTTGTGCAGGTGACCGTCGACACGGCGGCAGATGAACGGCTCGACGAAGACCGGCAGCCGGTACGCGGCCATTTCGTCGATTGCCCGGGCCGTGGAGTGCAGCGTCTCGAGGGAGCCCGGGTCGTCGTAGTCGATACGGAGCAGCAGCTTGCCTGCGTCGAAGCCGAGCCGGGCCAGGTCCTCCGCGCGGTATCCGGTGAAGCGGTCGTCCAGTTCGAAGGCGGCGCCCGCGAGCCCGCCACGGTTCATCGAGCCCATGACGACCTTGTCCTCGAGGGCGCCGAGGAGAAGGAGGTCCTCCAGGATGTCGGCGGTGGCGAGGACCCCGTCGACGCCTGGGCGCTCCAGGGCAGTGCAGAGGCGCTCCAGCAGGCCGATGCGGTTGGCCATGGCCAGCCGCTGATCGCCGACGGCGAGGGCTCCGCGGGCGGGATGGTCGGCTGCGACGATCATCAGCCGGCCGCTGCTCCCGACGAGTGGGCGCCTCCGCCGACGGGCGGCCGCCTCGGCGACGGCCTCGGGGCGGTGCGCCCTGATCCTGACGAGGCCGGCGACATCGACGCGGGTCACGACGCTGCCCCGGGTGCGGCACCGGGGCCGGGAAGGGGGTCCTGGTCCGGGTCCGGGCCGGGTGCGATACCGGATGCGGGGCCCGGTGGGTGGCCGTCGAGGAGAGCGTCCACTTCGGTGGTGTAGGGCATGGCCGAGGAGCAGGCGAGGCGGGAGGCGACGATCGCTCCCGCGGCGTTCGCGAACCGCATCACCCGCTCCAGCTCCCAGCCGGCCAGCAGCCCGTGCACCATCGCCCCGCCGAACGCGTCACCCGCACCGAGTCCGTTGACCACTTCGACCTCCACCGGCGGGACCTCGGCGGTGGTGCCGTCCCGGTGGACGGCCAGGACTCCCTTGGGTCCCTGCTTGACCACGGCCAGTTCGACCCCGGCACCGAGCAGCGCTCGGGCCGCGGCATACGGTTCGCGCTCGCCGGTCGCGATCTCGCACTCGTCGAGATTGCCGACGGCGACGGTGGCGTGAGCGAGGGCCTGTACGTAGTACGGCCTCGCTTCGTCCGGAGCCGCCCGGGCCGCGCTCTCCCAGAACATCGGGCGCCAGTCGAGGTCGAAGACCGTCGTACCGGACTTCGCCCGGTGTTCCAGAGCCGCGAGGGTCGCGGTCCTGCTCGGCTCCGCGCACAGGCCCGTGCCGGTCATCCAGAAGACCCGTGCCGAGCCGATGGCCGCCAAGTCAAGGTCATCCGCGCTTAGTTCGAGATCGGGTGCCTTGGGCTGGCGGTAGAAGTACAGCGGGAAGTCGTCCGGCGGGAAGATCTCGCAGAACGTGACCGGTGTGGGCAGTCCCGGCACCGCCGTCACCCAGCGGTCGTCGACCCCGAACTCCCGCAGCGCCTCGTGGAGATACTCCCCGAAGGCGTCCTGACCCGTGCGGGTGACGACCGCGGAGCGGCGACCGAGCCGGGCCGCCGCCACCGCCACATTCGTGGCGGAGCCGCCGAGGAACTTCCCGAAGGTCTCGACGCGCGCCAGCGGCACCCCGGTCTGCAGGGGGTAGAGGTCGACTCCGATCCGGCCCATCGTGATCACGTCGTACGGCTGAGGCATACGTGTCCTTTCGGTTCCACGCCCGGCTGCCCCCTGGTCTAGCCCGCTCTCCTGAACGCTGTCAACATTTTGTCCTGACATTCGGACGAAAGCTTGACACCTTTCTCGGGCGGCCGGAAAGCTGACCGCCATGACCTCCTCCGCACCCTCGCTCAACCGCATCCGGATCGGGTCGGCCCCGGACTCCTGGGGCGTTTGGTTCCCCGACGACCCGCAACAGGTCCCCTGGCGGCGTTTCCTCGATGAAGTCGCACAGGCGGGGTACGAGTGGATCGAGCTCGGCCCGTACGGCTACCTCCCGACCGACCCCGCCGTGCTCACCGAGGAGACCGCGGCGCACGGGCTGAAGGTCTCCGCCGGAACCGTCTTCACCGGGCTGCACCACGGGCCGGCCGTCTGGGACACGACCTGGGCCCATGTCTCCGACATCGCGGCCCTCACCCGCGCGATGGGCGCCGACCATCTCGTCGTCATCCCCTCCTTCTGGCGCGACGACAAGACCGGCCAGGTACTGGAGGACCGCACGCTCACCGCGGCCCAGTGGCGAGACCTCGCCACCCAGACCGAACGACTCGGCAAGGAGGTCGGTGATCGCTTCGGGCTGCGGATCGTCGTCCACCCGCACGCGGACACCCATATCGACAGCGAAGAGAACGTGAGCCGTTTCCTCGACGCGACCGACCCGGACCTGGTCTCGCTGTGTCTGGACACCGGGCACTACGCCTACTGCGGCGGCGACAGCGTCAAGCTCATCGAGACCTACGGTGAGCGGATCGGCTACCTCCACCTCAAGCAGGTGGACCCGGAGATCCTCGCCGAAGTGGTCGCGGACGAAGTGCCGTTCGGCCCGGCCGTGGCGCGTGGCGTCATGTGCGAGCCGCCCGCAGGCGTGCCCGCTCTGGAGCCGGTGCTGGCCGCGGCCCAGCGACTCGACGCCGAACTGTTCGCCATCGTCGAGCAGGACATGTACCCCTGTCCTCCGGACAAGCCCTTCCCGATCGCCGAACGCACCCGCCGTTTCCTCCGCTCCTGCGGGGCATGAGCCCACGCCTGTCCGGCAGAGCCCCGGCCGGCTCTGTGCAACCAAGGGCGTGACTCACTTACGTCACAGAAGTCACCTCCTCGTCACATATGTCTCCGTTACGCGGGCCTTCCGTCACAGGTCCCCGACACCCCCTCCCCTCGGGTCGCTCCGTGTCGTTCAACGGGCACGGGCTCAGTGATCGCCAGCGTCCGCGCCGCAGCTCCCCCGACGGCTCCCCTGCCGCCGCTGTGGCGCGCGCAGGGAGGTGCCACAGATGACGGACAGAAAGCTCTGGTCCTACAAGGAGATCGCCGCGCACATCAAGGTGCAGCCGGACACGGTGCGTTCGTATCGCAAACACGGCCTCCTTCCCCCGCCGGACCACGTGGAGGCCGGCAAGCCTTACTGGTACGCGGACACCATCCGCATCTGGGTGGCCAACCGCCCCGGCAACAGGAGCCGCAGGGAGTGAGGCCGACGGGCCCCGCATCCGGCCGGTGCGGGGCCCGCCCCGAAATCGGCTTGCACCCGCACACCGCGTTTTCAAGAATTCCCCGGTGACACATTCTCCGGCGACCGAGCAACCGACCACGGACTTCTCCGTCAAGCCCACCCTCACCGGAGAGAAGGTGGTCCTACGTCCCTTCACCGAGGCGGACACTCCGACCATGGCCGCGATCCTCAGCGATCCGGAGGTGCTCCTCTTCACCGGCTCCGCCGGCGATCCCCCTCTCCCCGAGGAGCGTCTGCGTTCCTGGTACGCGACCCGCAGCGACCAGACCGACCGCCTCGACCTCGCGGTCGTCGACCGAGCCACCGGTGAACTCGTCGGCGAGGTCGTCCTCAACGAGTGGGACGAGCGGAACCGCAGCTGCTCCTTCCGCACCCTGATCGGCCCGGGCGGCCGAGACCGCGGTCTCGGCACCGAGGCCATCCAGCTGATCACCGGCTATGGCTTCGGGCAACTCGGCCTGAACCGGATCTCCTTGCGCGTCTTCGACTTCAACCCCCGGGCCCGGCGAGCCTACGAGAAGGCGGGCTTCGTCGCCGAAGGCACCGAGCGCGAGGCCCTGCGCCACGGAGACGGGTGGATCGACGCCACGGTCATGTCGATCCTTGCCCGTGAATGGACAGTCCACCGCGGCCACCCGCGCCTGTGAAACCCAGTGGCACTAGCCACCAGCAGGCTCGATGATCGTCACGCCCGCACCCGGGGTCCTCCCCATGGCCGACAGTGCGGCGGGAGCGGCGTCCAGGGAGATCACCGAGGTCACCAGGAGGTCCGGCCGGAGCGCCCCGGAGCGAACCATCTCCAGCATCGGTCCATAGGCGTGGGCTGCCATCCCGTGGCTGCCGAGAATCTCCAGCTCCTCGCCGATGACCCGGCTCATGGGCACGACAGGGTCACCGGCCACCGAGGGCAGCAGGCCCACCTGCACATGCCGTCCACGGCTGCGCAGGCTCTGCACGGAGGCCGCGCAGGTGATGGGCGAACCGAGCGCATCGAGCGAGAGATGGGCACCGCCGCCCGTCAGCTCGCGCACCGCCTCGGCAGTGCCGCCCGCACCCGTGAGCGCCGTGGCGTCCACGCATTCCGCCGCGCCGAACTTCCGCGCCAGTTCCAGGGCGCGCGGTGAGACGTCCACCGCGACGACCCGCGCCCCGCACGCCGCCGCGATCATCACCGCGGACAGCCCGACTCCACCGCAGCCGTGCACGGCCACCCACTCACCGGGCGCCACCCGTCCCTGGGAGACCACGGCCCGGAATGCGGTCGCGAACCGGCAGCCGAGCCCCGCTGCCGTCGCGAACGACAGCTCCTCGGGCACACCCACCAGATTGACGTCCGCATGCTCCAGCGCCACGAACTCGGCGAAGGAGCCCCAGTGCGTGAACCCGGGCTGGGTCTGGTGCTCGCAGACCTGCTGGTCGCCTGCCGCGCAGGCGGCACAGCGGCCGCAGGCGCAGACGAACGGCACGGTGACCCGTTCCCCGGGTTGCCAGTTGGCGACCCCAGGGCCCACCGCCTCGACCACTCCGGCCAGCTCATGCCCGGGGACGTGCGGGAGGGTGATGTCCGGGTCATGGCCCATCCAGCCGTGCCAGTCGCTGCGGCACAACCCCGTGGCCTCGACGCGCACGACCACGCCGTGCTCCGACGGCACCGGGTCCGGCACCTCGCGCACGCCGGCGTCCTGCCCGTACTGCTCGAACACCACAGCCCTCATCGGCCACGCCTTTCCCTGACTTCGCTCGATTCGAACCTAACCGCCCACAGCGGCCTTGTCGCGGTCCCGGTCGTCCCGCCCCGGAATGCTCCCCGCAGCCTCGTCCCGCTCCTCGACGCCCTGCTCCGCCGGGGCGGGCCCGGATATCTCGCCCTCGCTGAGGCCGAACCTCGCGTGGAAGGCGCGCAGCGGGGCCGGCGCCCACCAGGTAGCCCGCCCCGTCAGCTTCATCACCGACGGAACCAGAAGGCTGCGCACCACCATCGCGTCCATGAGGACGGCGAGGGCGATCCCGAGACCGAGCATCTTCGTGTTGGCCACCCGCGAGGTGCCGATCGCGACCATCACGACAGCGAGGATCACGGCCGCGGCAGTGATCAGCCCGCCCGTGCGGCGCAGTCCGTAGGCCACCGCATGCTCATGGTCGCCGGTGCGGTCGTATTCCTCCTTGATCCGGGAGAGGAGGAACACTCCGTAGTCCATGGACAGGCCGAAGGCGACACAGAACATCAGGACCGGGAGCGTCGTCTCGATGTCGCCGGTGGACGTGAAAGCGAGGGGCCCGGAGAGATGGCCTTCCTGGAAGACCCAGACCACGGCCCCGAACATCGCGGTGAGGCTGAGACCGTTGAGGACGACGGCCTGGAGCGGGATCATCACGCTGCCGGTGAGCAGGAAGACCAACAGCAGCGTGACGACGGCGATGATGCCCGCCGCCCAGGGCAGCCGGTCACCGATCGCGTCCTTGGAGTCGACCAGCATCGCGGCCGCGCCGGTGACCGACGTCTCGAACGGGGCAGGCTCCGCGCGGAGCTCACGCACGAGCCGCTGGGACTCCTCGCCCACGGCCTCCTCCTCGGGAAGCACCATGAAGGTCGCGTGCGTGCCGGAGACGAGCGGCCCGCCCACCCGCAGCACACCCGGGAGTGCCGAGACGCGCTCCCGGTACTCGGCGTACTGCGCGGGCGTGGCCACGCCCTCGGCGAAGACATCGAGACCGCCGCCGGGACTCCCGGGGAATCCGTCCCGTATGTGCTGCTGCACGACATGTGACTCGGCGGTCGGCGGCAGCTGGCGGTCGTCGGCGCGCCCGAACTTGACGTCCAGGAAGGGCAGCCCGAGCAGCACAAGCCCGGCGGTGGTGGCCGCGGCGAAGACCGGCGCCCGCCGCATCACCCACCCCACCGCCTTGCCCCACCGCGCGCCTTCAGTACCGTCCGAGGAGGCGCCCTTCCTGCTGCGGCCCCGGCGCAGCAGGCGGCGCAGATCCAGCGCGTTCACCCGGTCCCCCAGCAGCATCAGCGCGGCAGGGAGCAGAACAAGAGCGGCCGCGGCGGCCAGCAGCACCACCGCTATCCCGGCGTAGGCGAACGACCGCAGGAAGTACTGCGGGAAGACCAGCATCGCGGCCAGCGACACAGCCACCGTGAGGGACGAGAACAGCACCGTCCGCCCTGCCGTGCGGAGGGTGATCCCGATCGCCTCCCGGGTCTGCGCACCCGTCGCAAGTTCCTCCCGGAATCTGCGCACGATGAACAGGGCGTAGTCGATGGCGAGTCCGAGACCGAGAGCTGTCGTGAGGTTCTGCGCGAAGACCGAGACATCGGTGAATTCGGTGAGTCCGCGCAGGACCGCGTTCGTACCGAGGATGGCGACGATGCCGATGCCCAGCGGCAGCAGGGCCGCGACCGCGCTACCGAAGACCATCACCAGCAGCACCAGGGTCACCGGCAGGGCGATCATCTCGGCCCGCAGCAGGTCCTCCTGGATGATCGTCTGCATGTCGTGCATGACGGCGACGGGCCCGCCGACGGAGACCTTCACAGGACCGTGTGTCCCCCGGTACTCGGGGGCGATGCGCTCCAGCACCTCGCCTGCCGCCTTCTCGTCCCCTTCTATCCGGGCGACGATCAGAGCCTCGCGGCCGTCCTCGGCGCGCAGCGCGGGCGACTTGCTCTGCCAGTAGGAGCCGACGCCCGTGACGCCCTTCTCACCTGCCAACCGCTTGGTCAGCCGGGCGGCCTCGGCGGCGACCGCCGGATCGTCCACGCCTGCCGGACCGCTGCCGACGAGCAGCAGCAGATTGGGCCGCGCGGCCGGGAACTCGCGGTCGAGCGCGTTCTTGGCGTACGTCGACTGGGCATCGGGGGCCTCCCAGCCACCGCTGCCCATGCGGTCGCCCACTCCGCTGCCCGCGAACACGGCGAGTGCCGTGATGATCAGGGCAAGCAGCAGCGACAGCCGTGGTCGCGCGGTGACAACCCTGGTCCAGCCGCCAAGGCGCGGCTCAGCGTTGACTTCGGACATCGTGCGGTGTCCCCTTCGCCGAGACCGGTGCCGCGCAGCAGGCAGCACAGATCGTCCATTGCCATAGACTGACAAACACGAGTCATCGCTCGCGTTTCTCAAGAATGCGAGCGACCACTCGCGTTTGTCAACCGAACCTGAAAAGCTGGGGATTGGTGATTCACATGCCACAGGCACCCGACGCCGAGGCTCAGACCAAGCCCGCACAGGCCGAGTCCGCGCAGTCCAAGTCCACGGATCCCAAGCCCACACAGCCACGCCGCCGCCAGGCCCGCGGCGAGCGCCGCATCGCCCAGCTCCTGGAGGCCGCGGCGGGCATCTTCTGCCGCAGCGGCTACACCGCGGCCAGCACCAACGCGATCGCCCGCGAGGCAGGCGTCTCACCCGGCACGCTGTACCAGTTCTTCCCGAACAAGGAGGCCATCGCCGTCGAACTGGGTGGCCGGCTGATGCAGCGCTGGCGCGACTCCCACGGTGCCGCCTTCGACGCGCTCGACCCGACCCTCCCCCTCCACGAGCTACTGGACTCCGCCCTCGATCCACTGATCGAGTTCAACTGCGAGAACCCGGCCTTCGCCGTCCTCATGCACAGCTCCGAGATCCCCGGCCGGATCACCGAGGAGCACGACGCCGTGCACTCCGCGCTGCTCACACGCGCCGAGGAAATCCTCGGCGACTTCCTCCCCGACGCCGACCCCGCCGAGCTCCACCGCACGGCGAGCATGGCGTTCTCCGTCGCCAAAGCGGGCCTGGACCTGATCCTCGCCCACGAGGGGGACGAACGGGAGGCGTACAAAGCAGAGCTGAAAACGGTGCTGTACCGCTACCTCTCACCACTGTTCGGCGATGCACCGCCGGGACACACCCTGGCCGGGACAAGCTCGCTTAATACCCCCTAGGGGTATAGTGTAGTGACTGTCAGGGAGTCCCGCCATCCCCAGGGCCTCTCTTGATGCACCATGACTTCGTTGCACGAAGTGATCGCAAAGCGATACGCCCTCGAACAGGAGAACGCCATGACCGTCGAGACGAAGACCGAGACTCCCGAGGCCACCGGCTCCTGCTGCTCGCCTTCCGGTTCCTGCCACGGCGGCGGCGCGGCAGACGTCCAGCTGGGCGGCGTCACCGCGGTGTACGAGGTGAAGGGCATGACGTGCGGTCACTGCGAGGGGGCGGTGACTGCCGAGATCTCCGAGATCGCGGGCGTCACCTCCGTCAAGGCCGTCGCCGCCACCGGACAGGTCACCGTGATCTCCGATGCGCCACTGGACGAGTCCGCGGTGCGCGCGGCGGTCGACGAGGCCGGCTACGAGCTCGTCGGCCAGGCCTGACACCCCCCATCCGGCCGGGCCTCAGCTGCGGCGGACGGCCCGGCCCCGGCCTTGGAACCCAGCACAGATGACCAGCAGCGCAACCGAGATCACGGACGCGGGCGGCTCGCGGATCGAGCTCCTGATCGGCGGAATGACCTGCGCCGCGTGCGCGGCCCGCGTGGAGAAGAAGCTCAACCGCATGGACGGCGTCACCGCTACGGTGAACTACGCCACCGAGAAGGCCCGCGTCACCTACAGCGAGGGCACGGACGTCGTTGATCTCGTCGCCGTGGTCGAGAAGACGGGCTATGCGGCCACACCGCTCCTGCCACCAACCGCGATACCCGGCGCTCCGGCCACGGCGCCTACGGCCCCGGATCCGGACACGGCAGGCGGGAACCCGATCGCCCAGCTGACGGAGAAGACCGGGCCCGGGCAGCCTGGGCCCGAGGAAGGGACCGCGACCGGGACCCAGCCCAGGGCTCATCCCGAGACCGCGACCGGAACACGCCCCACAGCCCGCGACGGGGATCACGTCACCGCGCTGGGGCAGCGGCTGCGCGTGTCCGCCCTGCTCGCCGCGCCCGTTGTGCTGCTCGCCATGGTGCCCGCCCTCCAGTTCGACAACTGGCAGTGGCTCTCCCTGACCCTGGCCGCCCCCGTCGTCGTCTGGGGCGGGCTGCCGTTCCACCGCGCCGCGTGGACCAACCTCCGGCACGGCGCGACCACCATGGACACCCTCGTCTCCCTCAGCACTCTCGCCGCCTTCGGCTGGTCACTCTGGGCACTCTTCTTCGGCCATGCGGGCATGGCAGGCATGCGCCATGGTTTCGACCTCGCCGTGGACACGCCAGCCGGCCGCACCGGCGGAGCGTCGGCCATTTACCTCGAAGTCGCCGCGGGCGTCATCACCTTCGTACTCCTCGGCCGGTATCTGGAGGCACGTGCCAAGCGGAAGGCCGGTGCCGCCCTGCGCGCGATGCTGGAGCTGGGCGCCAAGGACGTGGCCGTCCTCAAGGACGGCGCCGAGGTACGCATCCCGGCCGCCCGGCTCGCCGTCGGCGACCTCTTCGTCGTGCGCCCGGGGGAGAAGATCGCCACCGACGGCACCGTCGCCGAGGGCACCTCGGCCGTCGACGCCTCGATGCTGACAGGCGAATCCGTACCAGCAGACGTCAGCGTCGGCGACGCCGTCACCGGCGCCACCGTCAATACCGCGGGCCGGATCGTCGTCGAGGCGACGCGCGTCGGGGCGGACACACAGCTGGCCCGGATGGCCCGGATGGTCCAGGACGCCCAGAACGGGAAGGCCCGGGTGCAGCGGCTCGCCGACCGCATCTCGGCCGTCTTCGTCCCCGTCGTCCTGCTGATCGCCCTCGGCACCCTGGTCGCATGGCTGCTGATCACCGACGATACGACCGCGGCCTTCACGGCCACCGTCGCGGTGCTGATCATCGCCTGTCCCTGTGCACTGGGCCTGGCCACCCCCACCGCCCTCATGGTCGGTACGGGCCGTGGCGCACAGCTCGGCATTCTGATCAAGGGACCGGAGGTCCTGGAGTCGACCCGCGCGGTGGACACCGTCGTCCTGGACAAGACCGGAACGGTCACCACCGGCCGTATGCACTTGCAGGACGTGTACGTCAGTGGCCCCACCACCGAGGAGGAGCTGCTACGGCTCGCGGGCGCCCTGGAGCACGCCTCGGAGCATCCTGTCGCCCGCGCGGTCGCGGACGGCGCGGCTGAACGCGTCGGCCCGCTGCCCGTTCCCGACGCCTTCGAGAACGTCCCCGGCCTCGGCGTGCGCGGCACGGTGGAGGGCCGCACCGTACTCGTCGGCCGAGCCCGCCTGCTCATCGACGCCGGAGTGGAACCGCCCGGCGAGCTCGACGGGATCACCGGACGCACCGCCGTCGCCGTGGCCTGGGACGGCAAGGCCCGCGGCGTCCTGACCGTGGCCGACGCGGTCAGGAGCACCAGCGCCGAGGCGGTCGTCCGGCTGCGGGCGCTAGGGCTGAGGCCCGTGCTGCTGACGGGCGACGACCGCGCGGTCGCCGAGGCGGTCGCAGCCGAGGTAGGCATCCACGAGGTGTGCGCCGAGGTGCTGCCGCAGGACAAGGTGGCCGTGGTCCAGCGTCTTCAGGCAGAGGGCCGTACGGTCGCGATGGTCGGCGACGGCGTGAACGACGCCGCTGCGCTGGCCACCGCCGATCTGGGACTGTCCATGGGCACGGGCACCGACGCCGCGATCGAGGCCGGCGATCTCACGCTCGTACGGGGCGATCTGCGGGTCGCCGCCGACGCCATCCGGCTCTCGCGGCGGACCCTCGCCACGATCAAGGGCAACCTCTTCTGGGCCTTCGGCTACAACGTCGCGGCGCTGCCGCTGGCCGCCGCCGGACTGCTCAATCCCATGATCGCGGGAATTGCCATGGCTTTCTCGTCCGTTTTCGTGGTCAGCAACAGCCTGCGTCTGCGATCCTTCACGTGATACACAGGACCTTCACAAAGAGATCCAGATCACAGATATTTGAGGGTAACCATTCGGGCTCTTCGCGAGTCTAAGTGGGCGATGCCAGAACGTCTTGGGGGACGTTCATGGGATGTCTTGGGGGACGTCCCAGGCAAGCGTTGGCCGGGGCACGTACGACCGGGGAGCTATGAGCGGCCCTCCCGTAGATACGTACCCCGGCAGACCGCGCGAAGAGCCTCTGCTGGACACCAGCAGACGCCCGGGCCGGATCCCGTGGGGGGAATCCGCACCGGGGATATGGGAAGCGCCCCGCTCGCCGACCCGTGGGGGGATCGGAAGCGGGGCGCTTCTCGCTGTGTCGGGGGCCCTCGCCGTCACCTGGGTTCTCGCTGTACCCAGGGGGCGACAGCCCGGGACGACGCCTCGGGCGACAGCCCGCGATGCCAGGCCTCGGGCGTCAGCGGGCCTCGACCGGGACGAAGTCCCGAAGAACCTCACCGGTGTAGATCTGGCGCGGGCGGCCGATGCGGGAACCCGGCTCCTTGATCATCTCGTGCCACTGGGCGATCCAGCCGGGCAGTCGGCCGAGCGCGAAGAGCACGGTGAACATCTCGGTCGGGAAGCCCATGGCCCGGTAGATCAGGCCCGTGTAGAAGTCCACGTTGGGGTAGAGGTTGCGCGAGACGAAGTACTCGTCGGAGAGCGCGTGCTCCTCCAGCTTGAGGGCGATGTCGAGCAGCTCGTCGGACTTGCCGAGCGCCGAAAGGACATCGTGCGCCGCCGCCTTGATGATCTTGGCACGCGGGTCGAAGCTCTTGTAGACGCGGTGGCCGAAGCCCATCAGGCGGACGCCATCCTCCTTGTTCTTCACCTTGCGGATGAAGGAGTCGACGTCGCCACCGTTGACCTTGATGCCCTCGAGCATCTCCAGCACCGACTGGTTGGCGCCACCGTGCAGCGGCCCCCACAGGGCGGAGATACCGGCGGAGATCGAGGCGAACATGTTCGCCTGCGAGGAGCCCACCAGGCGCACGGTGGACGTCGAACAGTTCTGCTCGTGGTCCGCGTGCAGGATGAGCAGCTTGTCGAGCGCGGCGACCACGACCGGGTCCAGCTCGTACTCCTGCGCCGGGACCGAGAAGGTCATCCGCAGGAAGTTCTCCACGTACCCGAGGTCGTTGCGCGGGTAGACGAAGGGGTGGCCGATCGACTTCTTGTAGGCGTACGCCGCGATCGTCGGCAGCTTGGCCAGCAGCCGGATCGTCGACATGTTGCGCTGCTGCTCGTCGAACGGGTTGTGGCTGTCCTGGTAGAACGTCGACAGCGCGCTGACCACGGACGACAGCATCGCCATCGGGTGGGCGTCGCGCGGGAAGCCGTCGAAGAACCGCTTGACGTCCTCGTGCAGCAGGGTGTGCTGGGTGATGTCGCCCTTGAAAGTGGCCAGCTGGTCGACCGTCGGGAGCTCACCGTTGATCAGCAGGTACGCCACCTCAAGGAAGGTGGAACGCTCGGCCAGCTGCTCGATCGGGTAGCCGCGGTAGCGGAGGATCCCCTGCTCGCCGTCGAGGTAGGTGATCGCGGATTTGTAGGCGGCTGTGTTGCCATAACCGCTGTCCAGGGTCACCAGACCGGTCTGCGCCCGGAGCTTCCCGATGTCGAAGCCCTTGTCACCGACGGTGCTCTCGACCACCGGGTAGGTGTATTCACCGTCCGCGTACCGCAGTACTACAGAGTTGTCGCTCACGTCATCCCTCACCGACGTAGTGCCTCTTCTTCGAGGTGCCCTGACTGTCTCTACCATCCCCCATTTGGCTGAGGAGAGTGCACTCGGGGTCGACCATTGGCCCTATTGGCGGCACTCAGTGCCGCCAGCCTGCTCATACTGCTCCCTTCGCCCCGGTTCCGGAAGTCTTAGGTGATCTTTCCCACGAACCGTCCACCTGTCAGCCGGTGGTCGAGTGCGGTAAAGCGCCTGCCTGCGGAAACGGTGCGTACCGCCTGTCCTATCGCCTTGCGGGAACCGACGAGTACAACGAGCTTCTTGGCGCGTGTCACGGCCGTGTAGAGCAGATTCCGCTGGAGCATCATCCACGCTCCGGTGGTGACCGGGATCACCACCGCCGGATACTCACTGCCCTGGGAGCGGTGGATCGTCACGGCGTAGGCGTGCGCGAGCTCGTCCAGCTCGTCGAAGTCGTACGGCACCTCCTCGTCCTCGTCCGTCAGCACCGTCAGCCGCTGATCGACCGTATTGAGTGAGGTCACCACGCCGACCGTGCCGTTGAAGACTCCGTTCTCCCCCTTCTCGTAATTGTTGCGAATCTGAGTGACCTTGTCGCCGACGCGGAACACCCTGCCGCCGAGCCGCTTCTCCGGAAGATCGGGGCGGGCGGGGGTGATCGCCTGCTGCAGCAGCCCGTTGAGGTTGCCCGCACCGGCCGGGCCTCGGTGCATCGGGGCGAGCACCTGCACATCGCGTCGCGGATCCAGACCGAAGCGGGCCGGGATACGCCGCGCCGCGACGTCCACGGTCAGCCGGCCCGCCTCCTCGGTGTCCTCCTCGACGAAGAGGAAGAAGTCACTGAGGCCCTGGGTGAGCGGCTGCACCCCGGAGTTGATGCGATGCGCGTTGGTGACGACGCCGGACTGCTGGGCCTGCCGGAAGATCCGGGTGAGCCGGACGGAGGGCACCGGGCTGCTGTCCGCGAGGAGGTCGCTGAGCACTTCTCCCGCGCCGACGCTCGGCAGCTGGTCCACATCCCCGACCAACAGCAGATGCGCACCCGGAGCCACGGCCTTCACCAGCTTGTTGGCGAGCAGCAGATCCAGCATGGATGCCTCGTCGACCACCACCAGATCCGCGTCGAGCGGCCGGTCCCGGTCGTACGCCGCGTCGCCGCCCGGCTTCAGCTCCAGCAGCCGGTGGACGGTGGACGCCTCGGCTCCGGTGAGCTCGGCGAGCCGCTTGGCCGCACGGCCGGTGGGCGCGGCAAGCACCACCTTGGCCTTCTTGGCCCGGGCCAGCTCCACGATCGAGCGGACCGTGAAGGACTTGCCACAGCCAGGACCGCCGGTCAGGACGGCGACCTTACGGGTGAGGGCGAGGCGCACGGCCTCCTGCTGCTCGGGGGCGAGCTCCGCGCCCGTGCGGTCCGCGAGCCAGGCCAGCGCCTTGTCCCAGGCCACGTCCTGGAAGGCCGGCATACGGTCCTCGTCGGCGCGCAGCAGCCGGATCAGCTGGGCGGAGAGGGACAGCTCGGCGCGGTGGAACGGCACCAGATAGACCGCGGTCACGGGATCGCCCCCGTCCGCGGCCGGGACCTGCTCCCGTACGACTCCCTCGTCGTCGGCCGCGAGCTCGCCGAGGCAGTCGATGACGAGGCCGGTGTCCACCTGGAGGAGCTTCACGGCGTCCGCGATGAGCTGCTCCTCCGGGAGGAAGCAATGGCCCTGGTCCGTGGACTGCGACAGGGCGTACTGCAGGCCGGCCTTGACCCGGTCCGGGCTGTCGTGGGGTATCCCGACCGCCTGGGCGATCCGGTCGGCGGTGAGGAACCCGATGCCCCACACATCGGCCGCCAGGCGGTACGGCTGGTTCTTCACGACGGAGATCGAGGCGTCCTCGTACTTCTTGTAGATCCGCACGGCGATGGACGTGGACACACCGACCCCCTGGAGGAAGACCATGACTTCCTTGATGGCCTTCTGCTCCTCCCATGCGGCGCCGATCATCTTCGTGCGCTTCGGACCGAGGCCGGGGACCTCGACGAGCCTCTTGGGCTGCTGCTCGATGACGTCGAGGGTGTCCGCCCCGAAGTGGTCGACAATCCGCTCGGCGATTCGGGGGCCGATGCCCTTGATGAGGCCCGATCCGAGATAGCGGCGGATGCCCTGGACGGTGGCCGGGAGGACCGTCGTGTAGTTCTCGACGGTGAACTGCTTGCCGTACTGGGGGTGGGAGCCCCAGCGGCCCTCCATCCGCAGCGATTCACCCGGCTGCGCGCCGAGGAGCGAGCCGACCACGGTGAGGAGGTCACCGCCGCCGCGACCGGTGTCGACGCGGGCGACCGTGTACCCGTTCTCCTCGTTGGCGTAGGTGATCCGCTCCAGGACCCCTTCGAGCACTGCCAGATTGGACATGATCCGACGCTACCGCCAGGGTCGGACAGCGTGCCGGGCATGTGGACAACCCACGGGGTCAGACCTGTGGACAACCTGCCTGGGCAACCAACTTCAAGGGGCCCGGTCGATCGACCGGGCCCCGCCTCCCCCATCAGAGCTCCCTGATCCCCCCAGATCCCTCCCCCGGGAACCCCGATGCCAAGTACGACTCACCTCACGCCGGAAGGGTTGCACGACTGCGGGCAGTTATTTTCCGGAATCTCGAAATGCTGACATAGCAGGGCAGCTTCGTCGTTTTCGCCATGAGCGACGATTCCTTGCAGCGGGACGTACTGAACGAGCTCGGGAACGGCAGGCTCCAGGAGATCGCCGGCGCACTCGGCACCGACACTGCCGGAGCGGAGGACACCGTCGGTACTCCGGTGTTCGCGCTCTCCCCCGGTCTGCGGAATGCTGCGGCGACACCCGAGCAGGCGGACGAGGTACGCGAGGCAGCGAAGCACGCGCGGAGTGCTACAGCGCGTGCCGTACGTACCGCAATGCCGTCTCGGACAGCA
Source organism: Streptomyces sp. NPDC053673 (assembly GCF_055585225.1). Classification (NCBI taxonomy): domain Bacteria; kingdom Bacillati; phylum Actinomycetota; class Actinomycetes; order Kitasatosporales; family Streptomycetaceae; genus Streptomyces; species Streptomyces sp. NPDC053673. The sequence continues at coordinate 47,099 of NZ_JBVJKN010000026.1, forward strand.
CCTCGACACCGTCCCGTGCCCATAGAGCGTCATTGAACAGCTCCACCTCGACCGGGCCTGTGTAGCCCGCCGCGTCGACCCTCTCGCGCCAGGCGCGCAGGTCGATCACCCCGTCACCCAGCTGGCCGCGGCCGTTGAGCACCCCCGCCGGCAACGGGGTGACCCAGTCGGCCAGCTGGAAGGAGTGGATCCGCCCGCCCGCGCCCGCGCGGGTGACCGCCGCGGGCGCCTGGTCGTCCCACCAGATGTGGTACGTGTCCACGACCACGCCCACCTGCTCCGCGGGGAACCGCTCCGCGATGTCGAGCGCCTGCGTCAGCGTGGAGACGGCGCAGCGGTCCGCCGCGTACATCGGGTGGAGCGGTTCGATCGCGAGGCGCACGCCACGCTCCTGTGCGTACGGCGCGAGGACGCCGAGCGCGTCCGCGATGCGTTCCCGTGCGGCAGCCAGGTCCCGGCTGCCGGGCGGGAGCCCGCCCGAGACGAGTACGAGGGTGTCCGTTCCCAGCGTCGCCGCCTCGTCGATGGCCGAGCGGTTGTCGTCCAGGGCTCGTGCCCGCTCCCCCGGATCGGTTGCGGTGAAGAAGCCGCCCCGGCATAGCGTCGTGACGGCCAGTCCCGCCTCCCGTACGAGCTTGGCCGCGGCCTCGACGCCGTACGCCTGTACGGGTTCGCGCCACAGGCCGATCCCGGGTACGCCGAGCCCCGCGCACGCTTCTGTGAGCAACGGCAGCGTGAGCTGTCTGACGGTCATCTGATTGATGCTGAACCGGGAGAGGCCAGAAGGGCGATGTTCGTCGGTCACTGGACAACTCCGTACACCGTGAGCAGGGATTTCATCCGGGCCTCGGCCAGCGCCGGGTCCGGGAACAGACCCAGCCCATCGGCCAGTTCGTACGCCCGCGCGAGATGGGGCAACGACCGCGCGGACTGCAGGCCACCCACCATCGTGAAGTGCGACTGGTGACCCGCCAGCCATGCCAGGAGGACGACTCCCGTCTTGTAGAACCGGGTCGGCGCCTCGAAGAGATGGCGCGACAGTTCGACGGTCGGGTCCAGCAGTTCGCGGAAGCCCTTGGTGTCGCCCGTGTCCAGGACGCGTACGGCTTCGGCCGCGGCCGGCCCCAGGGGGTCGAAGATCCCGAGCAGGGCGTGGCTGAAGCCGTGGTCGTCGCCCGCGATCAGCTCGGGGTAGTGAAAGTCGTCGCCCGTGTAGCAGCGCACTCCCTCGGGCAGCCGCCGCCGCAGGCCGATCTCGCGCTGGGCGTCCAGGAGCGAGATCTTGACTCCGTCGACCTTGTCCGGATGCTCGGCGATCACCTGGAGGAAGGTCTCCGTGGCCGCGTCGAGGTCTCCGCTCCCCCAGTAGCCGTCCAATGCGGGATCGAACGTGGGTCCGAGCCAGTGCAGGACGACCGGCTCGCGCGCCTGCCTCAAGAGGTGGCTGTAGACGCCGAGATAGTCCTCGGGGGTGCGGGCGGCCGCGGCCAGCGCCCGGGACGCCATGAGGATCGCCTGTGCTCCGCTGTCCTCGACGAGTGCGAGCTGTTCCTCGTACGCCGCGAGGACCGCGGCGAGATCCGCCGGGCCGGTCAGCTGGTCGGTGCCGGCGCCACAGGCGATACGGCCGCCCACCGCCTTCGCCTCCGCAGCCGAGCGCCGGATCAGCTCCGCGGCGCCCGCCCAGTCCAGCCCCATCCCCCGCTGCGCGGTGTCCATCGCCTCCGCGACACCGAGTCCGTGCGCCCATAGATGGCGCCGGAAGGCGAGGGTGGCGTCCCAGTCGACGGCAGCGGGACCGTCCGGTGCGGTGTCCGCGTACGGATCCGCGACGACGTGCGCCGCCGAGAAGACCGTGCGGGAGACGAGCGGTGCACTGCCTACGGAGTAGGCAGTGGATTCGGTGCGCGGCGTGTACGTACGCGGTACGCCGTCGACGCCGGGCAGCCGGATCGTCACAGCGTCAGCTCCGGAACGTCGAGACGGCGTCCCTCTGCCGAGGATTTCAGGCCCAGCTCGGCAAGCTGCACTCCGCGCGCGCCCGCGAGCAGGTCCCAGTGGTACGGCTCCCCCACTGCGACGTGCCGCAGGAACAGCTCCCACTGCGCCTTGAAGCCGTTGTCGAAGACCGTGTTGTCGGGCACTTCCTGCCACTGGTCACGGAAGGAGTCCGTCGCGGGCAGATCCGGGTTCCACACGGGCTTCGGCGTCGCGCTGCGGTGCTGGACGCGGCAGCGCCGCAGACCCGCGACCGCCGAACCGTGCACCCCGTCCACCTGGAACTCGACCAGTTCGTCGCGGTTCACACGGACCGCCCAGGAGGAGTTGATCTGGGCGATGGCTCCGCCCTCCACCTGGAAGACCGCGTACGCCGCGTCGTCGGCGGTCGCCGCGTAGGGTTTGCCGCGCTCGTCCCAGCGCTGCGGAACATGCGTGACGACCTGCGCCTGGACGCTCGTCACACGGCCGAAGAGCTCGTGCAGTACGTACTCCCAGTGCGGGAACATGTCGACGACGATGCCGCCGCCGTCCTCGGACCGGTAGTTCCAGGAGGGGCGCTGGGCTTCCTGCCAGTCGCCTTCGAAGACCCAGTAGCCGAACTCTCCGCGCACGGAGAGGATCTCGCCGAAGAATCCGCCCTCCACGAGTCGCTTCAGTTTCAGCAGTCCCGGCAGGAAGATCTTGTCCTGGACGACGCCGTGCTTGATGCCGGCGGCCTGCGCGAGGCGAGCCAGCTCGAGTGCCCCCGACACATCGGTCGCGGTGGGCTTCTCGGTGTAGATGTGCTTGCCCGCCGCGATCGCCTTTTCGATGGCCCCGGCGCGGGCGGATGTGGCCTGAGCGTCGAAGTAGATGTCGACCGTTCCGTCGGCGAGCACCGCGTCGAGGTCCGTGGACCACTCCGTCAGGCCGTGGCGCTCGGCGATCTGACGCAGGGCGTGCTCGCGCCGGCCGACGAGGACGGGTTCGGGCCAGAGGATGTCTCCGTCGCCGAGATCGAGACCGCCCTGTTCACGGATCGCGAGGAGGGAGCGCACGAGGTGCTGCCGATAGCCCATCCGCCCCGTGACGCCGTTCATGGCGATCCGCACTGTCCTGCGTGTCACGAAGTTGCCTCCATATTTCCTCGAATCCTCGATAGGGTCGCGAAACGGTTATAGCAAGCGCTTTCTATCCGCTATGACGCTAGCCTGCCGACACCAGCCCGGACAAGGGCGCGGCCCGATCTCCCTCGGAGGAAAGCGATGACAGTCACGCTGGCTGATGTGGCCGCCCGCGCCCGGGTGTCCCCGGCGACCGTCTCCCGGGTTCTCAACGGCAACTACCCCGTCGCCGCGTCGACGCGGGAGCGGGTGCTCCGGGCGGTCGACGAACTCGACTACGTGCTCAACGGGCCGGCCAGCTCGCTCGCAGCGGCCACGTCCGACCTGGTCGGCATCCTCGTCAACGACATCGCCGACCCGTTCTTCGGGATCATGGCCGGGGCCGCGCAGACCGCGATCGGCGAGTGGGCGGCGGGACGGGCGGGCGGCGAGAAGCTGGCGGTCGTCTGCAACACGGGCGGCTCGCCGGAGCGGGAGCTGACCTACCTCACCCTGCTGCAGCGGCAGCGGGCCGCCGCGGTCGTCCTCACCGGAGGGGCGCTGGAGGACCCGGATCACATCGCCGCGATGTCGGCGAAGATCGCGAAGCTCGCGGACGCGGGGACGACGGTGGTGCTGTGCGGCCGGCCGCCCGTGCCCGGCGACTCCGTGACGGCGACCCTCACCTTCGACAACCGCGGCGGCGGACGGCGGCTCACCGAGCACCTGATCGCGCTCGGGCACCGCCGGATCGGCTACGTCGCGGGCCCGGCGGAACGGACGACGACCCGGCACCGCCTCGAGGGCCACCGGGCGGCACTGGCCGCCGCGGGCATCGGCGAGGACGCGGGCACCGAGGGCGGCACCGGCCCGGTCGATCAGGAGCGGCTCACGATCCACGGCCCGTACGACCGCCGCTCGGGCTACGACGCCGCGCTGGAACTGCTGCGCCGCGACCCGGACCTCACGGCGATCGTCGCGGCCAACGACACTGTGGCACTGGGTGCCTGCGCCGCCGTACGCGATCGTGGACTGCGCATTCCGGAGGACATCTCCGTGGCCGGCTTCGACGACCTGCCGTTCTCGGTGGACGCGGTGCCGGCGCTGACCACGGTGCGGCTGCCGCTGCACGACGCCGGGATCCGGGCGGGCCGGCTCGCGATGGGCAAGGAGGCCCCGCCGCCGGGCGGGATCGCGACGATCGGCGCGGAGCTGATGGTGAGGGCGTCCACGGCACCGCCGCGGAAGCGCTGACGGGGCGAGTGCGGGCCCGGCGAAGCGGTCGGGCCGGGCCGGTACACACCGGGACCGGCCTGCTGCCGGGCAGGTGGACGCCCGGCCCGACCAGGTGCCGAGGCGATGGCCACCGGGGCGATGCGTGCCCGGCCGTACGCGCCGGGCCGGAGTTATCCACAGGCCTTGTCGGGGTCGATGCCCGAACTTACCCTTGACTCAGTCAAAGGAAAGGTCGGGGCAGGTCATGGCCATTCATGAGATCCGCGCGTTCAACCGCTTCTACACCAACCTCATCGGCGCACTCGACTACAGCAAGCACCTGTACACGCCGTACACGCTCACGGAGTCGCGCGTGCTCTACGAACTGGCCCATGCCCCACGCACCGACGCCGCCGACCTCCGGCTGGAGCTTTCCCTGGACGCCGGCTACCTGAGTCGGCTGCTCGGCAAGTTCGAGCGCGACGGCCTGGTCGAGCGGGCTCCCTCGGAGGTGGACTCACGGCGCCAGCGCATCACTCTCACGTCACGCGGGCGCGAGGCGACCGCGCTGCTGGACGAGCGGTCGCGGGAGGCCGTCGGCAAGCTCCTCTCCAGCGTGCCCGTGGACGACCGCACCCGTCTGACGGAAGCCATGCGCACGGTGCGGCACATACTGGGCGAGGCCCGGCCTGACGGGGACCGGCACGGCGAGGGTCCCGTGCTGCGCGATCCCGCACCCGGCGACCTGGGCTGGATCGTCCAGCGCCACGGCGCGCTGTACGCCGCGGAGTACGGGTGGAACACGGACTTCGAAGGCCTGGTAGCGCGTATCGTCGCGGACTTCGCCCAGGACCACGACCCGCATCTGGAGCGGGTGTGGATAGCCGAGCTGGACGGCCACCCGATGGGCTCGGTGATGTGTGTACGGGACGACGCACCGGCCACCGCCCGGCTGAGGCTGCTCCTGGTCGAACCGGAAGCGCGCGGCCATGGCCTCGGGGACCGGCTGGTGGGCGCCGTCGTGGATTTCGCCCGTGAAGTGGGGTACCGGGAGCTGGTGCTGTGGACCAATGACGTCCTCGCCGCCGCCCGCAGGATCTACCAGCGCGCCGGGTTCACACTCGTCGCCGAAAAGCCGCACCGCTCGTACGGGGCCGATCTGGTCGGCCAGGACTGGCGGCTCCCCCTCCAGGAAGGATCGCCCAAGTGAAGTTCGCCTTCTCGACCCTCGGCGTCCCTGCCATGCCCATCCCCGAGGTGGCTGCCCTTGCCGTCGCGACCGGCTATCAGGGGGTGGAGCTGCGTGCCGACCCGGAGGAGCCGGTCCACCCGGGCATCGGAGCGCGCGAACGAGCCGCGGTGGCCGAGGAGTTCGCCCGGGCCGGCGTGGAGATTCTGACGGTCGCCGGCTACGCACGGGTGGCGGCGGCGGGTGACGACGACCCCGTGCGGCAGGAGCTCAGCGAACTGCTCCTCCTGGCCAAGGACTTGGGCGCCTCGTACATACGGGTCTTCCCGGGTGGTGGCGATCAGGATCCGGAGACGGCGGACGCGACCGCCGCCCGCCGCCTCGCCACGGCGGCGGAGACCGCAGCGGACCTGGGCGTGCGCATCCTGCTGGAGACCCACGACTCCCATCGGACGGGCGCCGCGGCGTCCCGCATCCTGGGCCGGGTCGGTCATAAGCACCTGGGTGCGCTGTGGGACGTCCTGCATCCCTGGCTGGAGCACGAGTCCCCTGCCGCCACCCATGCGGCGCTGGGTCCGTACCTCGGCTATGTCCAGGTCAAGGATGTCGCCTCGGCACAGGACCTCGCGCCACTGCCACTCGGAGCCGGTGTCCTGCCCCTGGCCGCCTGCCTGGCGCTCGCGGGCGACGACGGCTGGGTCTGCTGGGAGTACGAGAAGCGCTGGCACCCGGAAGCGGCGGAGCTGCCCGTGCTGCTGGAGGCCGGGAGGGAGCATCTGGAATCACTGAAGGGAGGTCACTGAGACGCGGGGAAACCCGCACGCCACGGTGCAGCGACTATCACCGGATTCCAGCACGCCACGGTGCAGCGATTACCACCGGAACCCAGCACGCCACGGTGCACCGACCACCACCGGAACCCAGCACGCCTATGCCGGGCGGGGCCGGCCGTCGCGCGGCGGGACACGGCTGGAGAGATCGTCGGCCGGGGCAGCCGCAGTAGGCTGATTCTCATCGGCGACCGCGTGGAGAGTCCCCAGTGAGCCAGCACCCTCAGGACCCGCAGAACCCGCAGAACCAAGCCCCCGTCGTCATCGGCTGGAGCCACGGCGACCGCGTCGTCCGCTGGACGTACGCCGGGCTGACCGTGGAGAAGGAGTTCGCGAGTCCGACGCAGGCCGCGCTGGTCTGGGACGACCGGGTTCTCGTCGTCGAGGCACTCGACGACACGCCGTACACGCCGACGGACAACGCGGTGGTGTACGAGGCCGACGGCTCGGAGCTGGCCCGGCTGAAGCCGCCGCGCGACCTGGTGGCCGACCCGTCCTGGATCTTCGGGTTCTACACGGCGCATCTCGACACCCACGGGGTTCCGGTGCTCGTGATCGGAACCCAGGTCGGCGACTTCTGGGGTCATCCGGACCTGACGGCCGGCACCCTCGTCGACGTACACGAGTGGCGCTGAGGCGCGAAAGGGGGACTACGGCATCAGGGCGACCGGCAGCACGCCGCCACTGACGCAAGCCCTGGAGCGCCGACGACGGGCCCTTCCCACGCCACCCCCTCCCCGGCGCCCCTTCCCCGCACCACACCCTTCGCCACGCCACCCCCTCCCCGAGGCCCTGGCCGCGCCCGCGCCACGCCGCACTCGCGGCCCGCCCACCCCACGCCCGACCCGTCCACCGCTCTCGCACGCCCGTCCGACAGAATCCCTTGACTGGCAGTTACTTTCCGGATATCCGTGACCCTTGGAAGTTTCCTTCACGGAAGGAGCACCAGTGCCCGACCGGACCACCCCCTCCAGACGTGCTCTCCTCGCCGCGACCGCCGCCGGAGCGGCATCCGTCGCCCTCTCCTCCGCCCCCGCACATGCCGGCACCCTCACGTACAGCGCCGACCCCGACCGTCATCACGATCGGGAGCGCGACCGACTTCGGCGGCTCATCGCCCGGATGAGCCTGGAGGAGAAGGTCGGCCAGCTCTTCGTGATGCGGGTGTACGGACACTCCGCCACGGCTCCCGACCAGGCCGACATCGACGCCAACCTCAAGGAGATCGGCGTCCGCACCGTCGTCGAGCTGATCGAGCGTTACCACGTCGGCGGCATCATCTACTTCGCCTGGGCGCACAACACCCGCGACCCGCACCAGATCGCCGATCTCTCCAACGGCATTCAGCAGGCGGGGCTCGCCCAGCCCACCCCCCTCCCACTGCTGATATCCACCGACCAGGAGCACGGCATCGTCGCCCGCGTCGGCAAGCCCGCCACCCTGGTGCCGGGCGCGATGGCGCTGGGCGCGGGCGGTTCCCGCTCCGACGCCCGTGAGGCCGCGCGGATCGCGGGCGCCGAGCTCGCCGCGATGGGCATCACCCAGAACTACGCGCCGGTCGCCGATGTGAACGTCAACCCGGCCAACCCGGTCATCGGCGTACGCTCGTTCGGCTCCGACCCGAAGGCGGTGGCCGGGCTCGTCGCCGCTCAGGTCCGCGGGTACCAGGGCGCGGGCATCGCCGCGACGTCCAAGCACTTTCCGGGACACGGCGACACCAAGGACGACAGCCACTACGCGCTCCCCACCATCCACCACACCCGCGAGCAGTGGGGTGAGCTGGACGCGCCGCCGTTCCGGGCGGCGATCGCCGCCGGCATCGACTCGATCATGACCGCGCACATCGTGGTCCCGGCGCTCGACCCGAGCGAGGACCCGGCGACGCTCTCCCACCCCATCCTCACCGGCATCCTCCGCGAACAGCTCGGCTACGACGGCGTCGTCGTCACCGACTCCCTCGGCATGGCGGGCGTACGGCAGAAGTACGGTGACGACCGCGTGCCCGTACTCGCCCTGAAGGCGGGCTGCGACCAGCTGCTCAATCCGCCGGACCTGGCCGTCGCCTGGAACGCCGTGCTCCAGGCCGTCAAGGGCGGCGAGCTGACGGAAGCGCGCATCGAGGAATCGATCCTGCGCATCCTCCTCCTGAAGTCGAAACTGGGGCTGTTCCACGACCCGTTCGTCTCGCACGACGGCGTGGACCGCACCGTCGGCATCCGGTCCCATCTGGCCGCCGCCGACCGGATCGCCGAGCAGACGACGACTCTGCTCGCCGACGACGGACGGCTGCTGCCGCTGTCCCGCCGGCGCCACCGGAACGTGCTGGTCGTCGGCGCCGACCCGGCCTCCCCCTCCGGCACGACAGGCCCGCCGACCGCCAGCCTCGCCAAGGCCTTCACCGAACTGGGCTTCACCGCCACGGCGTTGTCCACCGGCATCACCCCGACCGCCGCCAAGATCGAGGAGGCGGTGGTGGCCACGGCCGGGAAAGACGTCGTCATCGTCGGTACGTACAACGTCTCGGCGACCAGTCCCCAGCGCACCCTCGTGTCCCGGCTGGCCGCGACCGGTGTACCGGTGGTCACGGTCGCCATCCGCAATCCGTACGACATCGCCCAGCTGACCGGCACCGGTTTCACGGCCTCACTCGCCGCGTACAGCTGGACGGATGTCGAACTGCGGGCAGCCGTACGGGTGATCGCGGGCCGGGCCGAGCCCGAGGGCAGACTGCCCGTGCCCGTGCAGCGCGCGGACGACCCGACGCAGGTGCTGTACCCGGTCGGACACGGGCTGACGTATTAAGGCGTAGCGCGGTGTACGCCGCGCAACCTGCGCACCACCTCCACGCGGCGGAAAGCCCCCTGCTCCCCTGGCGTGCGCCCGCCCCGACGGGTCACGCTGGACGGACCGATCGGGGGGAACATGCGATTACGGCGTCTGGGCGTGGGGGTGGTGTGCGCTCTCGTCCTCACCGGCCAGGTCGTCGCCTGCCAGCAGATGCCCGGAGGCGAGGCCTCTGGCTCCGGGGTGGCTCCGGCGACGGAGACCGTGACGCCGTCCGGGTACGGGGCGGTGTTCCTGGGGCCCGGCGACTGCAGCAGCCGGGGCCGGGGCGACGTCCGTGAGGTGCCCTGCACCAGCGAGAAGGCGGCGGCCAGGGTGATCACGCGGTACGAGGGACGGCCCTCGGCGGGGCCCGCCTGCCCCGCCGCCACCGACTTCGTACTGCACATCTCGGAGAGCCTGCCCGCGCTGGACGAGGACGGGGACGGGGCGGTGCCACAGGGTTATGCCTGCATGCGCAACCTGGAGCCACCGCATCCGGGCGACCCCGGCGGTGGCGGCGGACCGCACACCGTCGTCGGTGACTGCGTCTCCACCTCTCGCAAGGGGCAGGTGAAGGAGACCGCCTGTGACGGTTCGGGCGAGCAGCGGCCCGAGTTCGAGGTGGCGTCTGCGGTGGACGAGCGGGCCCAGTGCCCGCCGTCGACCGATCTCTATGTGCAGCTCGGCGGCGAGAGGCCGGTGGGCTGCGCCCGTCGCCTCTGACCCAGCGGCGACGGACACAGCCCACAAGACCCCAGAACCTGCGGCCCCAGAACCTCCGGGCCCGAGAACCTCCGGGCCTCAGGACCTCAGAACCCCAGATGCGTCCGAGCGTCCGAGCGTCCGCGCATCGGAGCGTCAGAGCAATCTCAGGGCCTCAGAGCAGAGCACGTTACGGCCGCAAGGCGAACGGCTCGCGCTCGATGTCCTGCTTGTCGAGCTTCGCGTCGTAGCGCGTCAGCCGCTTCGCCAGCTCCGGGTTCTGCTGAACGGTGGCCGGGGCCACGCCCGCCCACTCCAGGATCCGCGCGGTCGCCTTCGTGCGGTCCGCGTCCCGCAGACCCGCGACGCTGGCGCCGTGGTTGCCGCCGTACTCGGTGAAGACGTACGCGTCACGCGAGCCCTTGCCGGTGCGGAAGCGCTCCGCGCCGTACGGGTCGTTCTCGCCGTACACCCACATCATGTGCTGGGCGTTGTGCCGCACCCAGGTGTCGATGCTCGCCATCGCCCGCCGGTCGAACGCCGGCATCGGGATCGCGCGGGGCACGTACGACCGGGGAGTGAAGTAACCCGGGTACCGCAGCACGTCCTTGAGCTGCGGGTAGGCGAGCGTGGGCGCGCCGAGCTGGGTGCCCGCCTGGTAGTAGTACGGCGTGTACGGCTCCAGACCCTGGTCGGTGTAGAAGGCGAAGCCGGAGATCGCGTCGAGGGAGTCGTAGATCTCCTGGTCGGTGGCGGTCTTCGCGTCCGGTACGGATGCGCAGTCGGCGAGCAGGCTGTACTGCCAGAAGGCCCATGCGTAGTCGGAGACGAGGCTCTCGTACGCCTTGTCGAGCGAGCCGATGGTACGGAAGGTGCCGTCGTTCGCGGTGGCCCACTCCTGGTACTTGGCGGTGATCGCGGCTCGCCGCTTTCCGAGCGCCTCGCGCTGGACGGCGGTCAGCCGGTCGCGGCACTCCTTGGTGCCGACCTTCTCGAAGAACCGGTCGTACGCCGAGTCCTCCTTGTCGTTCACGTCGTTGGGCGCGACGTACGCGACGATGCCGTCCATGTCCCGCGGGTAGAAGCGTTCGTAGTACGTGGCCGTCATCCCGCCCTTGGAGATGCCGGTGGCGAGCCACTTCTTGGCGTAGATCTTCTTCAGCGCGGCGAAGACACGGTGCTGGTCGCTGGCGGCCTGCCAGATGTCGAGCTTGCTCCAGTCGGCCGGGCTGGGCCGGGACGGGGTGAAGAAGCGGTACTCCATGTCGACCTGGTTGCCATCGACGATCTGAGTGGGCTCACGGCGTCGGGGGTTCGTACCGACTGCGTAGCCGCTGGTGTAGAAGACGGTAGGGCGGGCGGTGTCCTTGTGCAGCAGGGTGATGCGCTGCTGGAACGTGCCCTTGGACGGGTGCCGGTGGTCGACCGGCTGGGTGTAGTTGAGGACGAAGTAGCGGTAGCCGGGGTACGGCTTCTCCTCGATCAGGCTCATCCCGGGGATCGCGAGGATCCGGTCCTTGATGTCCGACACCGGGCCTGAAGTGGTGGCCGGATCGGCGGCGGTGGCCGCGCTCGCCGTCGTGCCTGCCATGCCTATGAGCATGACGAGCGACAACAGCCATCTCAGCGCCTTGCGCATGCACCCTCCCCTTGGTTCACAGCGGTCGCGGTGAACCTAGCGGGGGTAACACCCGTACCGCCAGACCCAGTTGTCCCGGCGGGCGGGAGTCAACCGGCGCGGCCGGCGCGTGGTGCGGCTTCCGCGCTCAGCGCAGCATCGGCGCGTGGTGCGGCTTCCGCGTTCCGCAGCGTTCAGCGTTCAGCGTTCAGCGTTCAGCGCAGGATCGGCGAGGCGTGCGGCACAGGGTCAGTGCGGCGGCGGCACAGCATCCGTACGGCGAGCGGCACGCTCAGCACAGGATCCAGCCCGTCGAGGCGCTCCGTCCTGCAATCGCGCCCGAGACGCGGACGCAGCGGTTGAGTGCGTGCACGGTGATCGGGCCGGCCTGCCGGGTGAAGCGGCCCTTGTCGACGGCCGCCCGACCGCCGCGCGGCTGCAGCGACACCGACATCGCCCTCGGTGCGCCGGGCCGTCTGGCGACTGCGAGGGCGCACACGTACTGCCGCTTCTTGTAGATGCGCAGCTCCCCCGTGGCGAACGGCACCGTCTTCACAGGGCGCCCGGAACAGGCGGACATGGCCTCCGCCTGCTGCACCCCCGGGCCCGTCAGCGAAACGGCCACCACGACCGCGAGTACCGCGAGCACGTGCACCAGTAGTTTTCCGAACACTCTTGCTCCCCTCCCACACCACGCCGTACTGACGTACGACGCAGCGAACGCCCGCGCGGTTTCCGTCCGGGCACCATCGCGCGGTCACGCACACTCGGCTCGGCCCTGTACTCCGGCGCGCTCCTGAACTCCCACGCGGTCCTGAACTCCGACGCAGGCCCGTACTCCCACGCACCCCTGAACCCCGACGCGGCCCCGTCCTCGCCACCCCACGCGTCCCTGGGCTCAGGCCGGAGTGGGCGCCTCCGCGCCGATGAAGGTCCGCCACAGCTCGGCGTACCGGCCGCCCAGCGCCAGCAGTTCGTCGTGCGTACCGTCCTCGACGACCCTGCCGTGGGCCATCACGACCACCCGGTCCGCGCGGGCCGCCGTGGTGAGGCGGTGGGCGACAATCAAAGTGGTGCGCGCGTAAGCGCTCGATGAGGGGTGGTGGTCGGGCGACGGGAGGGCGGTGCGCCGGCCGGTGAGCCGGTCGGTGGCCTGGTTGACCTGCGCCTCGGTGGCCAGGTCGAGCGCGGCGGTCGCCTCGTCGAGCAGCAGTACGTCGGGGTCGACGAGCTCTGCCCTGGCCAGGGCGATGAGCTGGCGCTGGCCGGCCGAGAGGTTGCGGCCGCGCTCGGCGACCTCGTGCAGGTAGCCGTCCTCAAGGGTGGCGATCATGTCGTGGGCACCGACCGCGCGGGCGGCTGCCTCCACTTCGGCGTCGGTCGCTCCGGGACGCCCGTACGCGATGGCGTCGCGGACCGTACCGGCGAAGAGGTACGCCTCCTGCGGGACGACGCCGAGCCGGTGGCGGTACGCCGTGAGGTCCAGGTCGCGCAGATCGGAGCCGTCGGCGGTGACCCGGCCCGACGTCGGGTCGTAGAACCGCGCCACCAGCTTCACCAGTGTCGACTTTCCGGCGCCGGTCTCGCCGACGAAAGCGACGGTCTGCCCGGCGGGGATGCGCAGATCGATGCCGGTCAGGGCGGCTTCCGCCGAGTCACCGCCGTCTCCCCCGTAGGCGAAGCCGACGTTCTCGAAGGCGATCTCGCCGCGCAGCGACAGCACGTCCAGGGGTTCGCCGGCCTGCGCCGTCGACGTCGGCTCCCGCAGCAGCTCCTGGATGCGGCCCAGCGACACCGTCGCCTGCTGGTAGCCGTCGAAGACCTGCGACAACTGCTGCACGGGCGCGAAGAAGAGGTCGATGTAGAGGAGGTACGCGACCAGCGCGCCCGTCGTGAGCGTGCCGGCCTCGATCCGGCCGGCGCCGACGATCAGGACGGCCGCAGCGGCCACCGAGGACAGCAGCTGGACGAACGGGAAGTACACGGAGATCAGCCACTGGCCGCGCACCCGCGCCTCGCGGTAGCTGCTGCTGCGCTCCACGAACCGCTGGTTTCCGGAGCGCTCGCGGCGGAACGCCTGGACGATCCGCAGCCCGCTGACCGACTCCTGGAGGTCGGCGTTGACGACGCTGATCCGCTCGCGGGCCAGCTCGTACGCCTTCACCGACCGGCGGCGGAAGAAGAACGTGCCGACGATCAGTACCGGCAGGGTGGCGAAGACGACCAGCGCCAGTTGTACATCGATCACGACGAGCACGACCATGATGCCGAAGAACGTGACGACCGAGACGAACGCGGTGACGAGTCCGGTCTGCAGGAACGTGGACAGAGCGTCCACGTCCGTCGTCATCCGGGTCATGATCCGGCCGGTCAGTTCACGCTCGTAGTAGTCGAGGCCGAGCCGCTGGAGCTGCGCGAAGATCTTCAGCCTGAGCGCGTAGAGGATGCGTTCGCCGGTGCGTCCGGTCATCCGGGTCTCGCCGATCTGGCCCGCCCACTGGACCAGCACCGTGACCAGCGCCAGGGCGGAGGCCGCCCACACCGCGCCGATCGCCACCCGCTCGACACCGTCGTCGATGCCGTGCCGGATCAGCACCGGGAGCAGCAGCCCCATGCCCGCGTCGACGGCGACGAGCAGCAGGCTGATCAGCAGCGGGAGCCCGAAGCCGCGCAGCAGCCTGCGCAGCCCGTACGACTCCTCGGGGGTCACGGCCCGCGCCTCGTCGACCTCGGGGGTGTCGTTGGCCGGCGGGAGCGCCGCGACCTGGGTGAGGAGTTCGGGGGTGGCTCCGGCCACCGCGTCCTCCTCGGCCTCTTCCTTGCGGACCCAGAGCGGGGGTGTGATGCCGCGCTCGGCGTCGAACTCGGCGTCCATCTCGGCCCGGAGCGTGCGGTCCTCGGGGATCTCGACGGGGACGGTGCGGCCCGGGGAGACGCCGCCCATCTCGTCGGGGTCGGTCAGCAGCCGCCGGTACAGCGCGGAACGTTCCTGCAGCTCGTCGTGGGTCCCGATGTCGGCGAGCCGGCCGTCGTCGATGACGGCGATGCGGTCGGCGAGGCCGAGGGTGGAGCGGCGGTGGGCGATCAGCAGCGTCGTACGCCCGGCCATGACGCCGCGCAGCGCCTCGTGGATCTCGTGCTCGACGCGCGCGTCGACGGCCGAGGTCGCGTCGTCGAGGAGCAGCAGCCGGGGGTCGGCGAGGATGGCCCGGGCGAGGGCGATGCGCTGGCGCTGGCCGCCGGAGAGGGTGAGGCCGTGCTCGCCGACCGTGGTGTCGTAACCGTCGGGAAGCTCATCGATGAATCGGTCCGCCTGTGCAGTGCGGGCCGCCTCGCGGATCTCGTCGTCCGTCGCGTCCGGGTTTCCGTACGCGATGTTGGAGCGGACGGTGTCGGAGAAGAGGAAGCTGTCTTCCGGTACCAGGCCGATGGCGGCCCGCAGCGAGTCCAGGGTGAGCTCGCGGACGTCGTGGCCTCCGACGAGGACGGCTCCGTGCGTGACGTCGTAGAAGCGGGGCAGCAGCAGCGAGACGGTGGACTTGCCGCTGCCGGAGGAGCCGACCACCGCCACGGTCTCACCGGGGCGGATCTCCAGCGAGAAGCCGTCCAGCACCGGCTTCGAGCCCTCCCCGTCCCCGTAGGCGAAGCTGACGTCGTCGAACTCGACGGTCGCCGGGGCGTCGGCCGGGAGTTCCTTCGTACCGTCCTTCAGGGCCGGCTCGGTGTCGATGAGCTCCAGGACCCGCTCGACACCGGCCCTGGCCTGCTGTCCGACGGTGAGCACCATGGCCAGCATCCGCACCGGTCCGACCAGCTGAGCCAGATAGGTGGAGAAGGCGACGAACGTACCGAGGGTGATCTGTCCGCGGGTGGCCAGCCAGCCGCCGAGCGCGAGCATGGCGACCTGTCCGAGCGCGGGGACGGCCTGCAGGGCGGGGGTGTACCTGGCGTTGAGCCGGATGGTGCGCAGCCGGCCGGCGAAGAGCGTGCGGCCGACGTCCCTGAGCTTCGCGGTCTCCTGCTCCTCCTGGCCGAATCCCTTGACGACGCGGACGCCGGAGACGGCTCCGTCGACGACTCCGGCGACGGCGGCGGCCTGCTGCTGCGCGTACCAGGTGGCGGGGTGCAGCTTCACCCGGCTGCGTTTGGCGATGAACCAGAGGGCAGGGGCGACGGCGAGGGCGACGAGGGTGAGCGGCAGGGACAGCCAAGCCATCACGACCAGGGAGATGAGGAAGAGCAGGACGTTCCCGATCGTCATCGGGAGCATGAAGAGCAGACCCTGGATGAGCTGGAGGTCGCTGGTGGCACGGCCGACGACCTGGCCCGTGGAGAGTTCGTCCTGACGGTGCCCGTCGAGCCGGCTGATGGTCCCGTACATGTCGGTACGGAGGTCGTGCTGGACGTCGAGGGCGAGCCGGCCGCCGTAGTAGCGGCGTATGTAGGTGAGGACGTAGACGACGACCGCGGCCGCTATGAGCAGTCCGGTCCACACGGCCAGTGACCGGCTGTGATTGCCGATGACGTCGTCGATGACGACTTTGGTGATCAGCGGGACGACGGCCATCACCGCCATGCCGGCGAGGGACGATCCGAGTGCGAGCACCACGTTCCGCCGGTACCGCCAGGCGTATCCTGCCAGCCGCCGTGCCCATGAATGCTCTGCCGCCGCCGTCACCAAAAGCCTCCCGTTGTTCTGTTCTGCCGGAAGGCACCAACGCGGGCGCGATCGGATTTCATCCCGTTGCAACAAGCTGCAACAGGCCGCAACGAAAGTACGGTCCCTGGTCCCGGGACCAGGGACCGTCTCCATCGTGGCCGATCTGCCAGGACAGGGCATGGCGACCGATCTGTCAGGCCAGGGCCTAGGCCGTGTTTTAGAACTAGCGCCGTCAGCCCGTAGGGCGGGGCTCGCGGCGTCCGGTGCGTGCAATCGCAAGGCGGTGGGGGCACCTCCCAGGCGCAGCTCTGGGGGAGATCATCCTCGTACTGGACGTACTTGGATGACTCCGACAACGCAGCGAGTGTGCGTGCCAGGCGTCGCGAGCCAGGCGGGAGTTCTCAAACACGGCCTAGCGGAGTGCCGGGTTCGCGGACACCGCGTCCTGCGCCGGGCGGCCGGGGACCGCCGGAATCGCTTCCTGCGGGGTGGCGGTCGGCGTGTAGCCGAGGCGCGCGGTGGGGTTGAGGTCCTTGTGGACGGCACGGGCGACGGCCTGGATGGTGTTGATGCCGTCGGTCATCGTCGCGTTGTCGTGCGTGAGCACGGTGATCTGGTAGTTGTGCGCCGTTCCGGTGAACGCCCCGATCGAGTGGACGCGCCAGCCGTGGGTGGACCGGGACAGCCAGCCGTTCTTGACGTGGATCTTGGCGGTGGAGGGGGCGCCGGCCGGGGTGCCCCAGCGCTGCGACGCGATGACGGCGTTCATCAGCTGCAGGATGTAGCCGCGCGAGGCGTCCGTGAGAACGGTGTTCTTCGCGGTGATCAGCGCGAGCAGCTTCTGCTGGTCGCGCGCGGTGATCTGGGTGAGCCCCCAGTAGCCGCCGGAGCCCGGGACGGTCTTGGTCATGCCGGCGGCGGTGAGGAAGCCCTTGACCTTGGTCACCCCGAGCTGGCGCCAGAGCGCGCTGGTGGCGTCGTTGTCCGACTTGGTGATCATGGCCGTGGCGCGTGACTTCTCGGTGGCGGTCAGCGCTCGGCGGGTCTTCTGCGCGTCCCAGAGCAGGGTGGCCAGCACGGTCACCTTGACGATGCTGGCGGAGTCGAACTGCTGGTCCGGCCGCAGCACACAGCTGGTCTTGGTGATCCGGTCGTTGACGAGCACGGCGGTCGTCGAGGCGCGGCCCTTGAGGGCGGCGGTGATGTCCGTGACCAGCTTGGCGGCGAGGCCCGCCTGCTGGGAGGTGCAGGCCACGACGGGCCCGGCCGCGGCGGCCGGCGTAGCGGTGGCGGCGGTCGGCAGGAGAACGCCGAGGGCGACCGCCGCGCAGAGGGCCCCGCGGCTGCGGCGGGGTATGGGGTTTCTCTTCACGCCTCACATGACTCAGCAGCACCCGAAAGGTTGTACGGAACCTGGGTGCCGCAGGGAGTTGTACGTCTCATCGGCGAGGCAGCCGCACGGTCGGTCGGCACAACCCGCTGATCCGGGGGGGGGCGTTCTGGTTCTCGTCGCCGGAGCAGGGCGGGCTCGCCCCGCGGTTCCACGAGTCGGCCGCCGGGTACGAGCTCACACGCGCGAGCTCACCCCGCGGGTCACTCATGAAGTGACCCGCGGGTGGCACGGCCTCACAGGTGCGTCGGCTCGAACATCCTCAGCAGCGCCGGCAGCACCACGACCGAAGGGCCTGGCTGCTCGAAGGACTTCGTCAGGTCCTCGCGGAGCGACTCGGGGGTCGTACGGACCGCCGGTACCCCGAACGACTCCGCGAGCGCCACGAAGTCCGGGCGGGACAGCTCGGTCGCCGTGGCCTCGCCGAAGGCGTCCGTCATGTACTCGCGCAGGATGCCGTAGCCGCCGTCGTCGACGATCAGCCAGGTGACGGGCAGGCCGTACTGCTTCGCCGTCGCGAGCTCCGCGATCGAGTACATCGCGCCGCCGTCGCCGGAGACCGCGAGCACCGGCCGGGACGGGTCGGCGGCGGCCGCTCCGAGCGCGGCGGGGAAGCCGTAGCCGAGGCCGCCGGCGCCCTGGGCGGAGTGCATCGTGTTCGGGTGCCGGGCGTCGAAGGCGGACCAGGCCCAGTAGGCGAGGATGGTCATGTCCCAGAAGCTCGGGGAGTCGTCCGGCAGGGCCGCACGGACCGCGGCGAGCACCTCCTGCTCCAGGGTCAGTTCCTGGCCGGCGATCCGCTCCCGTACCTTCGCGAGAAGGGTGGACACCCGCTCGGCGGCGGCCGGGTCGCGTCTCCCCCGTAGCCCTTCGGACACGGGAGGTACCCCCACCCCCACCGTCTCCAGCAGCGCCGAGAGCGCGATGCGGGCGTCGGCGTGGATACCGAGCGCGGGGTGGTTGGACTCCAGCTTGCCGAGGTCCGCCTCGATCTGGATGACGCGTCCGCGCGGGGCGAACGTGTGGTAGTTCGAGGAGAGTTCACCGAGGCCCGAGCCGACGACGAGCAGGACGTCGGCGTCCTCCAGGAGGTCGGTGGTGTGCCGGTCCTCCAGCCAGGACTGCATCGACAGAGGGTGCTCCCACGGGAAGGCGCCCTTGCCGCCGAAGGTGGTCACGACCGGCGCGTCCAGCTTCTCGGCCAGCGCCAGCAGTTTGCCGGCGGCGTCGGAGCGTACGACACCGCCGCCCGCGATGATCGCCGGGCGGGAGGCGTTGGACAGCAGGTGCGCCGCCACCGCCGTCAGTTCGGGGCGGGGCACCAGGTCGTGCGGTGTGGCGTCCATGGCCGTGACGACGGGCAGGCTCGTCTCGGCGAGCAGCACGTCCTGCGGGATCTCCACCCAGACCGGGCCGTGCGGGGCGCTCAGCGCGGACTCCCAGGCGGCGGCGATCGCGGAGGGGATCTGCGAGGCCGTACGGACGGTGTGCACGGACTTGACGATGTCGCGGAACGACGCCTTCTGGTCGGGCAGTTCGTGCAGATACCCGTGGCGTCCGCCGCCGAGACCCGCGGTCGGGATCTGGCTGGAGATGGCGAGCACCGGAGCGGACGCGGCCGCCGCCTCCTGGAGCGCGGCGAGCGAGGTGAGCGCTCCGGGCCCGGTGGAGAGCAGCAGCGGGGCGACCTCGCCGGTGATCCGGCCGTAGGCGTCGGCGGCGAAGCCCGCGTTGTTCTCGACGCGCAGTCCGACGTACCGGAGCGACGAGCGGCGCAGCGCGTCGAACATGCCGAGCGCGTGCTGGCCGGGCAGGCCGAAGACGGTGGTGGAGCCGAGGCCCTGGAGGGTCTCGACGACGAGGTCACCGCCGTTGCGCCCGGCCGGCGGGTTGAGCG
Source organism: Streptomyces sp. NPDC053673 (assembly GCF_055585225.1). Lineage (NCBI taxonomy): Bacteria > Bacillati > Actinomycetota > Actinomycetes > Kitasatosporales > Streptomycetaceae > Streptomyces > Streptomyces sp. NPDC053673. The sequence continues at coordinate 66,509 of NZ_JBVJKN010000026.1, forward strand.
CGGCCTCGGCCTGCTGCGGGGTCGGGCGCAGTACGAGGTCGTGGTCGTGGGTCACTTCGCGGTCCTCGCGGCCGCGATCTGGCGGGACATGATCGTGGTCAGTTCGTACGCGGTGTGGGAGGCCGCGACCGACGTGATCTCGGCGTGGTCGTAGGCGGGGGCGACCTCGACGACGTCGGCGGAGACCAGGTTGCAGGAGGCGAGCCCGCGCAGGATCTCCAGCAGCTCGCGGGAGGTCATGCCGCCGGCCTCGGGGGTGCCGGTGCCGGGCGCGTGCGCCGGGTCGAGGCAGTCGATGTCGATGGAGATGTACAGCGGACGGTCGCCGATGCGCTGGCGGAGCTGGTCGGCGACCTCGTCGGCGCCGCGGCGGTAGACGTCGGAGGAGGTGACGATGCCGAAGCCCAGCTTCTCGTCGTCGGTCAGGTCCTGCTTGCCGTAGAGCGGGCCGCGGATGCCGACGTGGGAGAGCGCCTCGGTGTCGAGGATGCCCTCCTCGACGGCGCGGCGGAACGGAGTGCCGTGGGTGTACTCGGCGCCGAAGTACGTGTCCCAGGTGTCCAGGTGCGCGTCGAAGTGGAGCAGCGCGACCGGGCCGTGCTTCTTGGCGACCGCGCGCAGCAGCGGCAGCGCGATGGTGTGGTCGCCGCCGAGCGTCATCATCCGGGCGCCGGTGCCGAGCAGATCATCGGCCGCGGCCTCGATGGTCTCGACGGCCTCGTTGATGTTGAACGGGTTGGCGGCGATGTCTCCGGCGTCCGCGACCTGGGCGAGCGCGAAGGGCGAGGCGTCCTGCGCCGGGTTGTACGGGCGCAGGAGCCTCGACGCCTCACGGATGGCGTTGCCGCCGAAGCGCGCGCCGGGACGGTAGGAGACCCCGGCGTCGAAGGGCACACCGACGACGGCGACATCGGCGCTGCCGACCTCGTCGAGCCGTGGCAGCCGGGCGAACGTCGCGGGTCCGGCGTACCGCGGGATGCGGGACGAGTCGATGGGGCCGCGCGGCGTCTCGTTGCTGCTCATGACCATGCCTTCTTTCCTACGCTTTTCCTACAGTTCGAGGCTGTTTGACTTTAATGCACCGCCGGGACCGATTCCGCGTCGGTCGCCGGCTCGTTCTCGGGGGTGCGGCCCGCGAGGCGCTCGCGCCAGGCTGCCAGGATCGCCGCGTCCGTCGGCCTGGTGGCCAGCGAGACGATCACGTAGGCCGCCAGGGAGGCCAGCAGACCGTAGTAGACGGGCTGGTTGGCGAGGATGCCGTACTTCCACATCAGGCCGATGACCGCGAGGCCGCCGACGACGACGGAGGACAGTGCGCCGTGGACCGTGCCGCGCTTCCACAGCAGTCCGCCGAGGATCGGGACCAGCAGGCCGCCGACGAGCAGGTTGTACGCCACGGTCAGCGCCTCGATCACGTTGTTGAGGGCGATCGCGATGAAGATGACGGCGACACCCATGAGCAGGATGAACGTCCGGTTGCCCTTGACCTCGTCGTGCGCCTCGGCGTCGGCGCGGTGGTGGGTGACGGCGCCGCGCAGCTTCGACCAGATGTCGTTGTTGGCGACGGTGGCACAGGCGATCAGGGCGCCGGAGGAGGTCGACATGACCGCGGCGAGCGCGGCGGCGAGGACCAGGCCCCGCACACCCATCGGGAGCGCGTCCTTGACGATGGTGGCGAAGGCGTCGTCGGCGTTGCCGAGGTTCGGGTAGAGCACCTTGGCGGCGGTGCCGATGACGGCGCCGGCGAGGGCGTAGACGAGGCAGTAGGTACCGGCGACGGTGCCGCCGTAGCGGGCGACCTTGTCGTTGCGGGCGGTGAAGACGCGCTGCCAGATGTCCTGGCCGATCAGCATGCCGAACGTGTAGATGAGGACGTACGTGAAGATCGTCTCGCCGCCGATGCCGAGCGGGGCGAAGTACTCGGTGGGCAGCTGGGCCTTCATCTCGGCGAAGCCGCCCGCCTTGATCACGGCGATGGGCAGCAGCAGGAGGAGCACGCCGACCGTCTTGACGACGAACTGCACCATGTCGGTGAGGGTGATCGACCACATGCCGCCGAGCGTGGAGTAGGCGACGACGATCGAGCCGCCGAGGATGATCGCGAGCGTCCGGTTCATGTCGAAGAGGACGTCGAAGATCGTGGCGTAGGCGATGGTCGAGGTGACCGCGAGCATCAGGGTGTACGCCCACATCACGACACCGGTGATGAGGCCGGCCCGGCCGCCGTAGCGCAGGTCCAGCATCTCGGACACGGTGTAGACCTTCAGCCGGGCGATGCGCGCGGAGAAGAAGACCGAGAGGGCGAGGAGTCCGAGGCCGATGGCGAAGACCATCCAGGCGCCGGAGAGGCCGTACTTGTAGCCGAGGCCGACGCCGCCGATCGTGGAGGCGCCGCCGAGGACGATGGCAGCCATCGTGCCGGAGTACATCCAGGGGCCGAGCCTGCGGCCCGCCACCAGGAACTCGCTCTTGGACTTGGCGCGGCGCATGCCCCACCAGCCCATGGCCAGCATGCCGGCCAGATAGACGACGATCACTGCGTAGTCGACGGCCATGGGGCCTCCTTCGCTCACTCTCGGTGGCGTGTCGTGCAAGGGGTACGAGGGGACGCAGCAGCTCTTGTGCGGGGACATCCGCCCGTACCCGCGGCTGCTGGACGTCTCGACGATAGGTGGCCGGAAAGCGACGCTGAAGTGTACGTTTCATCCATTCTTGAAGACGACATCGGATGGAACGTCCACCATGCCGGACCCCACCACTCGCCCCGCCGCCCCGCCGGCCCCACCTGTCCCTCTGGCCGCGCTGCTGGCCCGTGAGGACCTCGGCCTGCGGCTCATCGCGGGCGTCCCGGATCCCGAGAACCCCGCAAGCACAGAAAACATCGTCATCCAGTGGGTGCACACCTCGGAGATGGCCGATCCGTACCCGTACCTGCTCGGCGGCGAGCTGCTGCTGACGGCGGGCGTCCTGCTGAAGGATCCGGAGATGTACGCCGCCCGCGTGGCCGAGGCGGGCGGAGCGGCGATCGGCTTCGGTGTCGCTCCGGTGTACGACTCCGTGCCGGAGGCTCTCGTCGCGGCGTGCGACCGGCGCGGCCTGCCGCTGATCGAGGTACCGCCGCAGACCCCGTTCACGGCGATCGCCCGCGCGGTCTGGCGGCTGATGGCCCAGGTCCGCCTCCAGGAGGTGCGCCGGGTGAGCGAGGCCCAGCAGGGCCTGGCCACCGCGGCGGCCCGCCCCGACCCGGTCCCGGCGGTGCTCCAGCAGCTGGCGTCCCGGCTGAGCGGCTGGGCGGTCCTGCTGGCCCCGGACGGCTCGGCCCTGCAGGCGGCCGGCCGGGCGCCGTCACGGGAGGCACGCGAGGCGCTGGGGCGGCTGTCCCGGGTGGTGAGGCCGGAGACCCAGGACGAGGAGGCCGGGGAGGAAGCGGCCGGGGGCCCGGGGCCCCACACGGCGCCTCCCCCCGGTACACAGCCGGAGGGCGGCGGGCAGGCCACCGGCTCCGCGCGGCCGGCACCCGCATCGGCCACCGATTCCGTCGGGGACACACACCTCGCCGCGTACGCGCTGGGCGGCGGCGAGGGCCTCGTCCTCGGGATCGCCGCCGAGGCGCGAGAGCCCGGCGGGCACACGATCGCGGGAGTCGCCGTCGTCCTGCTGTCGCTGCTCACCGCCCCGCATCAGGGGGCCGACGCAACCGGGCGGTCCGCCGCACTGGTGCGGCTGCTGCTGGGGGCCGCTCCCGCCGACGTGGCACCGGCGCTGGGCCCGGGACCGTGGACGGTGGTGCACGCGACCCGCCCGGGACAGCCGGACCGGATCGCGGCCTCGGCCCTCGGCGCGGCGCTGGGCAGCACGCTGGTGGACGCGGACGGCGCGACCGTACGGATCCTGCTCTCCGGCGAGCGCAGGATCGAGCCGCAGCCGGGCTGGACCCTCGGAGTGAGCGCCCCCGCCGAGCCCTCCGAGCTCACCGCCGCCGACACCTCGGCGGCGCGCGCCCTGCGCCGGGCCGAGGCGACCCGGGCACCGCTGTCCCGCCAGCGGGACGCGGGCCTCGCCGAGCTGATCGCGCCAGGCGAAGCCGCCGTCCACGCCCGCACCCTGCTCGCACCCATCGTGGCCTCGCCCGCCCTCACCGAGACCCTGCGCGTCTGGCTCTCGCTGCACGGCAGCTGGGACCGCACGGCGCTGGCCCTGGGCGTCCACCGCAACACCGTGCGGCAGCGGATCGCTCGCTGCTCGTCGCTGCTGGGCGTCGACCTGGACGACGCGGACGTACGGATGGAGCTGTGGTTCGCACTGCGGTACGCATGACGCACCCGCGTCACCGAGGTCCCGTCGCGCCGCCGTGGCGCCGTGGCGCCGTGGCGCCGTTACGACGCCGTGGTCCCGTTACGTCGCCCTGGTTCCGTGGAAAGCCCACGACTCTCGGCCTCGAAGGCTGTCGTTACGGCCCAAGTCCCTTGCGCCACAGACGTGTTGGAATTCCTGCATGGCTTCTCCCGCTGACGGAACCACGATCCTGAACCCGGACGAGCCCGCACGCCGCCTGCGTGCCGAGATCGAGCGGCTCCGGGACGAGGCAACGCACCAGAGGACGCTCGCCCATCGGCGGGCCGAGTTCTGGACCAGGCTGGACATCGGTCTCGGCTTCCCCGCGGCCCTGCTCGCCGGCACGGCAGGAGCGGCGGGACTGGCCACGGCGGACGCGCGCATTCCCGCGGCACTGATCGCCCTGGCCTCTGCCGGGTTCGCGGCCGGGGCGGGCTTCCTGCGCAGCGACACCAGGCGCAGAGCCAACAAACGCGCCCGGCACGCGTGGGCCGCCGTGGAGGGCAAGGCCACGGTGAAGCTGACCCAGGAGCAGCTGGCTTCCGAGGACCTCGGCGAACTGCTCGAATGCCGCCAGGCCGCACTGGCGGCCTACGACGGCGAGGACCCGCAGCCGGGGCCGCCGCCGCTCGCCCCGGGCTGAGCCCCACGCCCGGAAAGGAGCGAAGCGGAGCCGTGCAGCGGCGACCCCCTGCCACGGTCCGGCCACCCTCCCCGAGCCGCCGGCGGCCCCCGCCTCACACCAGCGGGGGCGTTTTCATGCGCAGACGCACCTCCGTCGTTGTGGAGCGTGCTGATCCTCACTCTGGACAGGCTTGCGAACTGCCCGGTAACTTGGTCTGAGCAAGCGCTTAGACATAACTGCCCCAAGGACTGCGAAGGAGGCGTCGACCGTGCGCCGTACCGTCTACAACGAGGACCACGAGGCGTTCCGGGAGACCATCCGCGCCTTCATCGAGGCCGAGGTCGCCCCCGTCTACGACGAGTGGTACGCGGCCGGCCAGGCTCCTCGCGACTTCTACTACAAGCTCGGCGAGCTGGGCATCTTCGGCATCAACGTCCCCGAGGAGTTCGGCGGCGCCGGCCTGGACACGCACAAGTTCGAGGCCGTGCTCTACGAGGAGACCTCGCGCGCAGGCGTCAACTTCGGCGGCTCCGGCGTGCATGTGCTGCTCGCCCTGCCGTACATCAAGATGCTGGCCGACGACGAGCAGAAGAAGCGCTACCTGCCGAAGTTCGTCAGCGGCGAGGAGATGTGGGCGCTGGCGATGACCGAGCCGGGCACCGGCTCCGATGTCGCGGGCATGAAGACCACCGCCAAGCTCTCCGAGGACGGCACGCACTACGTCCTCAACGGCGCCAAGACCTTCATCACCGGTGGTGTGCACGCCGACCGTGTGATCGTGTGCGCCCGTACCTCCGCCCCGCGCGAGGACGACCGCCGCTTCGGCATCTCCCTGTTCGCCGTGGACACCAAGTCCGAGGGCTACTCCATAGGCCGCAAGCTGGACAAGCTCGGCCTGAAGACCTCCGACACCGCAGAGCTGGCCTTCGTCGACGTCAAGGTCCCGGTCGAGGACCTGCTCGGCGAGGAGAACAAGGGCTTCTACTACCTCGGCCGGAACCTGCCGTCCGAGCGCTGGGGCATCGCGTTCGGCGCGTACGCCCAGGCCAAGGCCGCCGTCCGGTTCGCCAAGGAGTACGTGCAGGAGCGCACGGTCTTCGGCAAGCCGGTCGCGCACTTCCAGAACACCAAGTTCGAGCTGGCCGCCTGCCAGGCCGAGGTGGACGCCGCCGAGGCCGTCGCCGACCGCGCCCTGGAAGCCCTGGACGCGGGAGAGCTCACGCCCGCCGAGGCCGCCTCCGCCAAGCTGTTCTGCACCGAGGTCGCGCACCGCGTCATCGACCGCTGCCTCCAGCTGCACGGCGGCTACGGCTACATGAACGAGTACCCGATCGCCCGCCTCTACGCCGACAACCGCGTCAACCGCATCTACGGCGGCACCAGCGAGGTCATGAAGTCGATCATCGCCAAGGACATGGGGCTGTAGTCCAGGTGACAAACGCGCTCGAAGACCTGCTCGATCTGCTCGACCTGGAGCAGATCGAGCAGGACTACTTCCGGGGCCGCTCGCGCTCGGCGATCGTGCCCCGGGTCTTCGGCGGACAGGTCGCGGCCCAGGCGCTCGTCGCCGCGGGCCGCACCGTCCCCGACGACCGCACGGCCCACTCCCTGCACGCGTACTTCCTTCGCATGGGCGACCCCGGCGCCCCGATCGTCTACACGGTCGACCGGATCCGCGACGGCCGGTCCTTCACGACCCGGCGGGTCGTCGCCGTCCAGCACGGCCAGCCGATCTTCCATCTCTCGGCGTCCTTCCAGACGTACGAGGAAGGGCTCGACCACCAGACGCGGATGCCGGACGCGCCGGACCCCGAGACCCTGCCCACGGCCGCCGAGTCCCTGCCGCGGTACGCGGGAGAGCTCATCCACCCGGACATCGTGGAGCGGATGCTCGAAGCACGCGCGGCGGTCGACCTGCGGTACGTGGACCCTCCTCCCTACGCCACCGTCGGGGAGCCGCGCGAGCCGCGCTCGCAGGTCTGGTTCCGTACGAACGGCAAGCTCGCGGACGATCCCCTGCTGCACGTCTGCCTCGCCACGTACGTCTCGGACATGACGCTGCTCGACTCGGTGCTGCTGGCGCACGGGCGGGGCGGCTGGACCGTCGGTGACGTCGTGGGCGCCTCGCTGGACCACGCGATGTGGTTCCACCGGCCGTTCCGGGCGGACGAGTGGCTGCTGTACGACCAGGAGTCGCCGAGCTCTCACGGCGGACGCGGCCTCGGGCAGGCCCGTATCTACACGCAGGACGGGCAGCTGGCGATCTCGGTCATCCAGGAGGGCGTGGTCCGGGTCCCGCACGACTAGGTGAGGCGATGCCGGGTCCACCAGAAGCAGAGGCCGGCCAGTGCCGCAGCCGCGGCCAGGCACAGGCCCGTCTCAGCCCACTGGAGGGGCCAGAAGTGACTCGACGGGTGGAACTCCGCCCAGTGCCCGGTGACCCCCTTTCCTGCCAGGCACTGCTCGTAGTCGTCCGCAGCAAAGCACTCGCCGGACTGCGGCACGCGTCGGCCGGCGGCCACGACCAGCCCGTCGTCGAACAGCCAGGCGTCGCCGGGTGCCGCATCCGCGCCCAGGCCCGATCGCTGCGCTGTCACCGTCGGCCACAGGTCGCCGCGGACCTGCTCCAGGGCGAACAACGCGGAACCGCCGGCCACCGCCGTGGCCGCCATGGCGGCGACGGTGCGCCGCAACAACAGGCTCAGCGTGACGCCGATCATCAGCACCAGCAGCGCCTTGGCGACGGGTGCGGGCCCGACGGCATCGAACGGTATCGGCATGTACCACGGGAAGTCGCTGCCGACCGCACCGGCAACCCTGTGCCACCACCACGTGGCACACGCGGTGATCACGCCTGCCGCGACCAGGGTCAGCATCACGGGCACGGCCAGCTTCGCCCGGAGCAGGCGGGCGCGTGACACCGACTGCGAAAGCGCGGTGCGCAGGGTGCCCGACTCCAGTTCCTGCGCGAACAGCGGTGCGCCGAGGAACACCCCGAGCAGCAGCGGGAGGAGCAGGAGCAACTGGAGCGGCAGGCGCAGCGGGTACTGGTGCTCCTGCTGGAAGTCGGTCAGGGCCTGGGAGCACTGCGGCGCGGCGTCCTGCCCGGCGCACCCGTCCAGTGCGCGGGCGGCCTCCGCCGCCGCGTACCCCCCGAACGCGAGGTACCCGCCGACGAGGACGGTCAGGGCGAGCAAGGCCCACAGCGCGGCACGGTGCTGGCGCCAGACCAGCCAGATGACGCCTCGTACGCCGATCATGCCGCACCCCCGACGTGCTCGGGGCGGGCGGCCGGTGTGGCCACCGCGGGCAGGAGGGGGTCGCGCAGGTAGGTCATGATCAGCTGTTCCAGGGAGGGGACGGAGCCGTCGGCACCGTGGCGGTGTGCGGCGCGGAGGTCGTCGACGTCACCGGCCAGCCGGATGCGCCCGGAGCCGACGAGAAGGAGGAAGTCGCAGGCGCCTTCGAGTTCGGAGACGACATGCGACGACAGCAGGACGGTGGTTCCGTGCGCGGCCGCCTCCGACAGGAGGAGCTCGGACATCTCGTGCCGTACCAGTGGATCGAGGTCGGCCATCGGCTCGTCCAGCATCAGCAGGCGCGGGCGTTTGCCGAAGGCGAGCGCGAGGGCCACCCGGGTGTGCTGGCCACCGGAGAGTGAGCCGACGCGGGCGTGGAGGGGTATGTCGCCGCCCGCGACGACGCGTTCGGCGACGGCCTGGTCCCAGGTCGGGTTCATCTCGCGGCCCATCCGGAGGATCTCCGCAACACGGAAGCCCCGGAGGAGCGGTTTGTCCTGACTCAGCAGGGCGGTCGTGGCCCGGGCGCCGGAATCCTGTGGGGACCTGCCGAAGACGTGGATCGATCCCTCGGTGGGGGTCAGCAGGTCGGCGGCCAGGGAGAGCAGAGTGCTCTTCCCCGCCCCGTTCGGACCCACGAGGGCGCACACCCGGCCGGTCGGGATCTGGAAGGTGCAGTCACGCAGAGCCCATCCGCGCCGATAGCGGCGACCGAGCCCGATGGCTCGCAGTGCGGGGCCCGCCGGGTCCGCGGCGTTGGCGATGCGGTTCACCGGCGGTGCCCCGCCTTCCGTACGGCCATTGCGGGCAGTGCCGCAACAGTGGTGCCGGCGGCGGCACATGGGGTGATGAGCGGTGTGGGCCTCTGTTCGGTGTTCATGGCCCCGACGCTAGGAACCGACGCGCCCGTCACGCATCGGAAGTTGGTCGAGCGCGTCGGTGACCTTGGGCGGTGCCCGGACCCGGGGGAGGCCCGACCAAGGTAGGGGGTTTCCTGACGAAGGGCGGGACGAAGGCTTTACCTGGTTTGTGTCGCGTAGGCTCCGCCCCGTGCCCCCGCCCCCTGCCTCCCGTCGGCGCTCCGTCGACGTCACCGTCGTGGTGTTCGCCGTCTGCCTGTCCGTGGCGCTCGCCGGAACCGCGGCCAATCCGCTGCTGATGTTCCCGCGTGTCCCGCTGGGCACGCCGCCGCTGTCCGCCGTGAAAGTCGTCGCGCTGTACGAGCCCTGGTTCGTCTTCGTGGACGCCGGCTCGGTCGTCGCCGCCGGGGCGGCGTGCGCCCTGTGGTTCAGGCGCCGGTTTCCCGTCGCCGTCGCCGTCCTCGCGCTCGTACTCGGGCTGTTGTCCCCGGCGGTCACGGTCTCCGCGATGGTCGCACTGTTCACCGCCGCGGCACTGCGCCCCGTGCGCGTCACGGCCTGGCTCGCGGCGGCCGCGGCGGTTCCCGTCGCCGTGGCCCAGGCATGGCGCGGCACGAGCGTCCTGGACCCGGCGGCCCTGGGCACCCTGCTCATCGCCTGGACGTTGGTCGCCCTGTCGGTGGGCTGGGGCCGGTTCGTCCGCTCGCGCCGGAAGCGGGAGACCGCCCTCACCGAGCGCGCCCGGCGGGCCGATCAGGAAGCCACCCGGCGGACCCTGGAAGCGCAGCAACGGGCCCGTGAGGACATCGCACGCGAGATGCACGACGTCTTGGCCCACCGGCTCTCGCTGCTGAGCGTGCACGCCGGTGCCCTGGAGCTCAACTCCTCCCCCGATCCCGCCGACCTGGGGCGGGCGGCGGGGGTCATCCGGGAGAGCGCCCACCAGGCCCTTGAGGACCTTCGTACCGTCATCGGACTCCTGCGCACTCCCGGCGACCGGTACCCCTCCCTCCCGCCGTCCACGGCACCGGCACCACGGGCTGCCCCCGGGACCTCCCACGGGGCCTCCGGCGAAGCGCTCCCCGAGGCACCGCAGCCCTTCCTGGTCGACCTCGGCAGGCTCGCTGACGAGTCCCGTGCCGCGGGCATGCGGCTCCGCCTGGACGTCGACGTCGAGGAGCCGGCCACCACCCCGGCGCTCGCGGGCCGCACCGTCTACCGCATCGTGCAGGAGGGCCTGACCAATGCCCGCAAGCACGCACCGGGCGCCCCCGTCTACGTCGAGGTGAGCGGAGGCCGGGGCGCCGGTCTGGACATCATCGTCCGCAACCCCGCCGTACCGTCCCGGCCTTCGGGCTCGGCGCCTTCCCCCGGAGGACCGGCGTCCTCCGGAGGCCCGGCGGCGTCCGGCACGCCAGACGGTGCCATCCCGGGTTCCGGCCGAGGCCTCATCGGCCTGGCCGAGCGCGCGGCACTGGCAGGCGGCGAACTGCGGCACGGACCCAGTGCCGGTGAGTTCCTCCTCCAGGCATGGATACCGTGGCCCGCGTGATCCGACTGCTGCTCGCCGACGACGACCCACTGGTACGCATGGGCCTGCGCGTGATGTTCGCCGGCGTGGAGGACATCGACGTCGTCGCGGAAGCGGCCGACGGCGACGAGGCCGTCGCCCTGACCGCCGAACACGCCCCCGATGTCGTCCTCCTCGACATCCGCATGCCGGTCTGCGACGGTCTGGCCGCGACCCAGGCCCTGCGCGCGCTCCCCACTGCCCCGGCCGTCATCGTCCTGACCACCTTCAACCCGGACGACTACGTCCTGCGCGCCCTGCGGGCCGGCGCCGCCGGGTTCCTCCTCAAGGACACCCCGCCGAACGACATCGTCGGCGCCGTGCGCCGTGTCGCAGCCGGAGACCCCGTCCTGTCGCCGGCAGTCACCCAGCAGCTGATCGCGCAGATCGCGACCCCGCCGGCCGAGCCCGCCACCAACGCCCGGGCACGGGCCCGGGCCCGACTGGAGCGCCTGGCCGCACGCGAGTACGACGTCGCACGCGCGGTCGGTCAAGGGCGGACGAATGCGGAGATCGCCGCCCGGCTGTTCATGAGCGTCCCCACCGTCAAGGCCCACGTGTCGAGCATCCTGGCCAAGCTCGAGGTCACCAACCGCGTCCAGATCGCCTTGATCGTCCACGACGCCGCCCCCGACAGCCCGGCAGGGGTGTAGAGCGCTTCCCCGAGGATGGATGCGCAGTGATCATCACGAGGCGGGCGCCGACAACGGCAGCACCGCCTCGAGGGCGAAGCCGCCGTCCGGCGCCGGGGCCGCGGTGAGGGTGCCGCCGAGGGCCGCCGTGCGGGCCCTCAGGCCCGGCAGGCCCTGGCCGCCTCCGGGCTCGGGGCGCGGTCCGGGCACGGACGGTGGCCCGTTGCGTACGGAGATGTGCAGCGAGTCGGGTGTGCAGCGCACCGCGACGTCGGTCCGGGCGCCCGGCGCGTGCCGGCGCACGTTCGTCAGTGCCTCTTGGACGATGCGGTACGCGGTGTGCTGGATCTCCGGCGCGCAGCCCGCGAGGTCCATGCGGGCGAGGTCCGCGCGTACATCGTCGCCCGCGGCCACGACGAGTCCGGGGAGCTGCGCCAGGCCCGGGGTCTCGTGGCGGATCGCCTGGCGCAGGTCGGCGGCCGCGTGTCTGCTCAGCTCGCCCAGGGCCTCAGCCTCCTGGCGGTAGCCGGGGGAGTCCGCGGCGGCGGCGAGTGCGGTGGCGCGAAGGCTGATCAGGCTCAGGTGGTGGGCTGCGGTGTCGTGGACGTCCCGGGCCAGCCGCTCCCTTTCCCGCAGCGCCGCCTGCTCGGCGGCGTAACGGCGCTCGCGTTCCCGTGACAGAGCCAGCTCGGCGAGGCGGACGGCGAGTTCACGGCGGGCACGGCCGAGCAGGCCCAGCGCGACGGGGGCGACCGCGAGCAGCCCGGCCAGCATGACGCCGAGGGTGGTGTCGGCGAGTGTCCAGGCGTACTCGTCGAGGTCCCGCCACGGAACGAACGCGACCACCGCGACGGCCGCCGACCCGGCGATCACCTCGCGGCGACGGCGTTCGGAGGCGGCGAATGCGTGCAGCGCGCACATCACGGGCAGCCACACCACGCCGGTGGCCAGGGTGGGCAGCGCGAGGACGAGAACCGTCCGGGGGAAACGCCTGCGCAGGACGAGGACGACTGCGACGGCGAGCGCGCCGGCGAACATCCAGTCCTCCAGCCAGTGCCACGTCGCAAGTGCCTCGGCGACGGCGGCAACGACGACGAGCGCTTCGACTGTCCATCGGCGGGCGGTCATCCCGAACCCTGCCCGGCAGCGGATCGGTGGACCACGCCGGCCAGGCCCACCCGGCTGGAGACGGCGAGCTTCCGCTTGAGCGCCCCGATGTGGGTCTTGACCGTGGTCACGCCCATGCCGAGGTGGGCGGCGATGTCGGTGTTGGGCAATCCGGCCGCGATCAGTGCAAGGACCTCGCGCTCACGGTCGGTGAGCCCGGCCAGCCCGTCGGACATGTCGGGGGCGGGCATCGGGGCCGAGCCGGCGTAACGGGCGAGGACGTGCGCGCTGCCGGGCGGTGTGCAGATGACGCCGCCTGCGGCGAGCAGCCGCACGGCGTCCACGAACAGCCGCGGTTCGGTGCTCTTGAGCAGAAACCCGGAGGCGCCGCTCCGCAGCGCGCGCTCGACGTGGTCGGCCCTGTCGAGGGCGGTGAGCATGGCCACGACGGGCGGCCGGGGAAGAGCGCGCAGGCGGCGCAGCACGTCCAGGCCGCCGACGGACGGCATGTCGATGTCCAGCAGCACCACGTCGGGGGCGTGTCGCCGGACCATGTCGACGGCTTCGGGGCCGTCGCAGGTCCCTTCGACGGTGATCGCGTCGACGGCGTCGAGGATGCGCTGCAGTGCGGCGCGTACGAGCTCCTCGTCGTCGACGACGAGCACACGCACCGGCGGCCTCAAGTCGTAGAGCAAAGGTCGTCCTGTGGTGTGAGCAAAGTGGCGCCTGGGGCTGCGAGCCTGGATGCAGATCCTAGGACGCAACAGCGCCCGACGGGATCCCCGGGGCTCGACCAAACTCCCGGGACCTCGCTGCACGGGCTGCTGGGCGCGCCCGCGAAGTGTGTGGCGCCACCGGCCGAGGAGGAGCCGTCGCACGCCGATGAGTCGGCCTGCGACGCGGCCTGGACCGCCGCCCGGGCGAGGCGTCGCCTGTGCCCGGGCGGTGTGGCGCGTCGGTGGAACCGTGCAGGTCACCAGGACCGTCCGTCGTCGGCGACGTTGCCGTCGCCGTTCCCGGCGGAGGGGCGGGGGTGGTCGGACCGAGGGGGAGGGCGGTCCGACCGACGTGCGGACGGCCGTCAGCAGCGAGCCTGCCTGTTCGGCAGGCCTGAGCCCCTCCGAGTGACGTCCCCCATGGGTCACTCGGGGGAGCTGAGTCCTGCCGTGTCCAGCAAGTACGCCGTCAGCGGATCGTAGAAACGCGGGTCCGTGACATGGTCGTCCAACGGGACCGTCACCTGAAGGGTGCCTTCCGCCTCGGCGATGAACAGCGCCGGGTCGTTGCAGTCGGCATAGCCCACGGCGTCGATCCCGCGCTGCCCGGCGCAGCCCGCCCAGCCGTGGTCGGCGACCACGAGATCCGGCTGGGGCCGCCCCGCGCCCGCCAGCGCGTCCAGAATCGCTGCCATCGGTTCCGGCGAATGGGTGTGCCACAGCGTCGCACCACGCTCCAGCATGGCGACATCGGCGAACTGGAAGACCATGCCCTCGTCCGCGGTGAGCCCGGAGGGGATCCGGACGATCTCGCAGCCGGCGGATCTGAGCGCGTCCGCGGTCTGCCGGTGCACATCCAGCAGCCCGCCCGGGTGACCGGTCGCGAACAGCACCGACTGCTGCGCGGCGGCCGCCTCCTTCAGCCGCGCCGCCATCCGGTCCAGGGCGTCGACGGTCAGCTCGGGGTCGATGGTGTCCTGTCCGAACCGGTACTGCGGATCGTCGTTGACACCGCAGCGCTCGGCCATGACGGCCAGCACGTCCTGCTCGTCGGTCCAGCGGTCGCCGAGCTCCAGGCCCAGCCAGTAGTGGCGGTCTCCGTTGGCGAGCTTGCGGTAGTGGGAGAGGTTGTTGTCGCGGGGTGTGGCGACATCTCCGGCGATACGTGTGCGGACGAGGTGGTCGACGAGGGCGGCACGGTTCGGTATCGGCATGCGCCCATTGTGCCGTCAGGTGTGCGGAGCGTGCCGGGCGTCCCAAAGCCCGGACGCCGCTGCCGCCCGCCGCCTCGCCCCGCCCCGGGGCGCCCGCTTCACCCGGACAGCGACGCGAACGCCCCGTGGGCCAGCTTGCGCAGCAGCGCCTCCATCGAGGCACGGCCGGGCAGGCCGTTCCCGTACGAGCCGAGGTGCGGGGTGGAGTTGAGCAGGCCGAACACCGCGTGCACGGCCGCCCGCACCTGGCCCTCGGGGACCTCCGGATGCAGCGTGCGGACCACGTCCACCCACAGCTCGACGTACTGCCGCTGCAGCTGTCGCACCAGCTTGCGGTCGCTGTCGCGCAGCCGGTCCAGCTCCCGGTCGTGGAGCGTGATCAGCGGGCGGTCGTCGAGGGCGAAGTCGATGTGCCCGTCGATCAGCGAGGACAGAACCTGCTCCGGGACGCCGTCCGCCTCGGCGACGCGGCGCCTGCCGCCGTCCAGCAGCCGGCCGGAGATACCGACCAGCAGCTCGGCGAGCATCGCGTCCTTGCCCGCGAAGTGGCGGTACAGCCCGGGGCCGCTGATTCCGACAGCGGCGCCTATCTCGTCCACGCCGACTCCGTGGAAGCCGCGCTCGGCGAAGAGGCGGGCGGCTTCCCTGAGGATCTGCTCGCGACGGGTCAGGGAGTCGGTCCGGGTGCTCATGCCACTGATTCTAGACAAGGCAGTTAGCGCTCGTTAACCTGAAGGAAATGGGTTAACGCTCATTAACACGAAGGGAGCCCTGCCGGATGCAGCAGGCACCTGTGCTGGCGAGCGCGGCAGACCCCGCCTCCGCCGCTTGGCAGGCCAATGAGGCGGCACACCGCGCCCTGGCCGACACGTTGCGCGCGAAGCTCGGCGCGGCCCGGCTGGGCGGCGGCGAGAAGGCCCGCGCCCGGCACACCGCGCGCGGGAAACTGCTGCCGCGCGAGCGGGTGGACACCCTCCTGGACCCGGGCTCGCCCTTCCTGGAGCTGGCGCCGCTCGCCGCCGAGGGGATGTACGGCGGGCAGGCCCCGGCCGCCGGGGTGATCGCCGGCATCGGCCGGGTCAGCGGCCGCGAGGTCGTGATCGTCGCCAACGACGCCACGGTCAAGGGCGGCACGTATTACCCGATGACGGTGAAGAAGCACCTCCGCGCCCAGGAAGTCGCGCTGGAGAACAGGCTGCCGTGCGTCTATCTGGTCGACTCCGGCGGCGCCTTCCTGCCGATGCAGGACGAGGTCTTCCCGGACCGCGACCACTTCGGCCGGATCTTCTACAACCAGGCGCGGCTCTCCGGCGCCCGCATCCCGCAGATCGCGGCGGTGCTCGGCTCCTGCACGGCCGGCGGGGCGTACGTCCCGGCGATGAGCGACGAGGCCGTGATCGTGCGGAACCAGGGGACGATCTTCCTGGGTGGCCCGCCGCTGGTGAAGGCCGCGACCGGCGAGGTGGTCACGGCCGAGGAGCTCGGCGGCGGCGAGGTCCACTCCCGGGTCTCCGGCGTCACCGACCACCTGGCCGAGGACGACGCCCACGCCCTGCGCATCGTCCGCAACATCGTCGCGACACTGCCGGAGCGCGGCCCGCTCCCCTGGTCGGTGGAGCCCGCCGAGGAGCCGAAGGTCGATCCGTACGGGCTGTACGGGGCGGTGCCGGTGGATTCACGTACGCCCTACGACGTGCGGGAGGTCATCGCCCGCATCACGGACGGTTCGCGGTTCGCCGAGTTCAAGTCGGAGTTCGGGCAGACGCTCGTCACCGGCTTCGCCCGGATCCACGGCCATCCGGTCGGGATCGTCGCCAACAACGGCATCCTGTTCTCCGAATCCGCCCAGAAGGGCGCGCACTTCATCGAGCTGTGCGACCAGCGCGGCATCCCGCTGCTGTTCCTGCAGAACATCTCGGGCTTCATGGTCGGCAAGGACTACGAGGCGGGCGGCATCGCCAAGCACGGCGCCAAGATGGTCACGGCTGTGGCGTGCACGCGCGTGCCGAAGCTGACGGTCGTCGTCGGCGGTTCGTACGGCGCGGGCAACTACTCGATGTGCGGCCGGGCCTATTCACCGCGCTTCCTGTGGATGTGGCCCAACGCCAAGATCTCGGTCATGGGCGGCGAGCAGGCCGCCTCGGTGCTCGCGACCGTCAAGCGCGACCAGATCGAGGGCCGCGGCGAGGAGTGGCCGGCCGACGAGGAAGAGGCCTTCAAGGCCCCGATCCGCGCCCAGTACGAGCAGCAGGGCAGCGCGTACTACGCGACGGCCCGACTGTGGGACGACGGAGTGATCGACCCGCTGGAGACGCGCCAGGTGCTGGGTCTGGCCCTGACCGCGTGTGCCAATGCCCCGCTGGGTGAGCCCGGCTTCGGCGTCTTCCGGATGTGAGGGACTGATGTTTGACACTGTTCTGGTCGCCAACCGCGGCGAGATCGCGGTCCGCGTCATCCGCACGCTCCGGACCATGGGGATCCGCTCGGTCGCCGTCTTCAGTGACGCGGACGCCGACGCCCGGCACGTCCGGGAGGCGGACACGGCGGTGCGGCTGGGCCCGCCGCCTGCCGCCGAGAGCTATCTGTCCGTCGAGCGCCTGCTGGACGCGGCAAGGCGCAGCGGGGCGCAGGCGGTCCACCCGGGCTACGGCTTCCTCGCGGAGAACACCCGGTTCGCGCAGGAGTGCGCGGACGCGGGCCTGGTCTTCATCGGGCCGCCGGCCGAGGCGATCTCCCTGATGGGCGACAAGATCCGCGCGAAGGAGACCGTGCGGCTGGCCGGCGTTCCGGTCGTCCCGGGTTCGTCGGGATCCGGCCTGACCGATGATCAACTGGCCGAAGCCGCTCGCGAGATCGGTATGCCGGTGCTGCTGAAGCCCTCCGCCGGCGGCGGCGGCAAGGGCATGCGGCTCACCCGCGTGGAGTCGGCCCTGCTGGACGAGATCGCGGCGGCCAGGCGCGAGGCGCGGGCGTCGTTCGGCGACGACACGCTGCTCGTGGAGCGCTGGATCGACCGCCCGCGGCACATCGAGATCCAGGTCCTCGCGGACGGGCACGGCAATGTGGTGCACCTCGGCGAGCGCGAGTGCTCGCTGCAGCGCCGCCACCAGAAGATCATCGAAGAGGCTCCGTCCGTCCTGCTCGACGAGAAGACCCGGGCGGCGATGGGCGAGGCGGCGGTACAGGCGGCCCGCTCCTGCGGCTACCGGGGCGCGGGCACGGTGGAGTTCATCGTCCCGGGCGGCGACCCTTCCGCGTACTACTTCATGGAGATGAACACGCGCCTCCAGGTCGAGCACCCGGTCACCGAGCTGATCACGGGCCTGGACCTGGTGGAGTGGCAGCTCCGCGTCGCGGCGGGTGAGCGGCTGCCGTTCACGCAGGACGACATCGCGCTCACCGGCCACGCCATCGAGGCCCGTATCTGCGCCGAAGACCCTTCCCGCGGTTTCCTGCCCTCCGGCGGCACGGTCCTCGCCCTCCACGAACCCCAGGGCGACGGCATCCGCACGGACTCGGGCCTCAGCCAGGGCACCGAGGTCTCCAGCCTGTACGACCCGATGCTGTCGAAGGTCATCGCGTACGGCCCCGACCGCGCGACCGCCCTGCGCAAGCTGCGCGCGGCTCTCGCGGACACGGTCACCCTGGGCGTCCCGACGAACGCGGGCTTCCTGCGCCGTCTGCTGGCCCACCCGGCGGTCGTGTCCGGCGACCTGGACACGGGGCTGGTGGAGCGGGAGGTGGACGGGCTGGTCCCGGACGGGGTCCCGAACGAGGTCTACGAGGCGGCAGCGCTGCTGCGGCAGCCGTCCCCGTCCGCCGGCCCGGGCGGCTGGGTCGACCCGTTCTCGGTCCCGAGCGGCTGGCGGCTCGGCGGCGAACCGGCCCCTACGGTGCACCATTTCCGCGTGCCCGGCCACGACCCGGTCGCCGTCCGCGTTCGCGGTACGGCCCAGCAGGCCGAAAGCGCCGTGGGCGACGCGCCTTTCAAGCCCGTCGGCGGCGCCTCCCTGGGGGTACCCCCAGGCGAAGCTCTGGTGGAGAAGGTCCGGGGGAGTTCGCAGACGGACACACGGGCTGCGCTCACGCAAGAGGGCACCACCGTCACCGTCGAACTCGACGGCGTCACGCACACCTTCACCTACGCCACCACCCGCGGAGGGACCTGGCTCGGCCGGGACGGCGACTCCTGGCACGTCCAGGACCACGACCCCGTGACCGAAAGCCTGCGCGGCGCCTCGCGGCAGGGCGCGGACACACTCGCCGCACCCATGCCCGGGACCGTCACCGTCGTCAAGGTGGCCGTCGGGGACGAGGTCGATGCCGGCCAGAGCCTGCTCGTCGTCGAGGCGATGAAGATGGAGCACGTCATCTCCGCCCCGCACGCCGGCACCGTCACCGAGCTGGACGTCATCCCGGGGACGACCGTCGCCATGGACCAGGTCCTGGCCGTCGTCACCCCGCACGCGGAGAGCCAGGAGGCGAGCGATGACTGACGGACTGCCGATGGAGGTGCCCGTCGCGGACCTTCCGCCGCGGGTGCGGATCCATGAAGTGGGGCCCCGGGACGGGCTGCAGAACGAGAAGGACGTCATCCCCACCGACGTGAAGGCGGAGTTCATCCACCGCCTCGCCGACGCCGGGCTGACGACCATCGAGGCGACCAGCTTCGTCCATCCCAAGTGGGTGCCCCAACTGGCCGACGCCGAGGACCTGTTCCCCCGGGTCGCCGACATCCAGGGCGTCGCCCTGCCCGTCCTCGTACCGAACGAGCGCGGGCTCGACCGGGCCATCGCCCTCGGCGCCCGCCGTATCGCCGTCTTCGGCTCGGCGACCGAGACCTTCGCCGCCCGCAATCTCAACCGCACGATCGGCGAGTCGCTCGCCATGTTCGAGCCGGTCGTCGCCCGCGCCAGGGCGGACAAGATCCATGTCCGCGGCTATCTCTCGATGTGCTTCGGCGATCCGTGGGAGGGCAAGGTCCCCGTCCACCAGGTCGTCCGCGTCGCGAAGCAGCTGATGGACCTGGGCTGTGACGAGCTCAGCCTCGGCGACACGATCGGCGTCGCCACCCCCGGCCATGTCCTCGCCCTGCTCGCCCAGCTGAACGAGGAGGGGGTGCCCACCAGCGCCATCGGGGTGCACTTCCACGACACCTACGGCCAGGCGCTGGCGAACACCTTCGCGGCGCTGGAGCACGGCGTCACGACCGTCGACGCCTCGGCCGGCGGCCTCGGCGGCTGCCCGTACGCGAAGAGCGCCACCGGAAATCTCGCCACCGAAGACCTCGTGTGGATGCTCCACGGCCTCGGTATCGACACCGGAGTCGATCTCGACCGGCTCATCGCCACCAGCGTATGGCTGGCCGAGCGGCTGGGCCGTCCCAGCCCTTCCCGCACCGTTCGTGCCCTCGCCGGCACGGCCTCCCACAAGGAGTCCTAGTCATGTCGCTCGACCACCGCCTCGCCCCCGAGCACGAGGAACTCCGCCGCACCGTCGAGGAGTTCGCCCACGACGTCGTCGCCCCGAAGATCGGCGACTTCTACGAGCGGCACGAGTTCCCTTACGAGATCGTCCGCGAGATGGGCCGGATGGGCCTGTTCGGGCTGCCCTTCCCCGAGGAGTACGGCGGGATGGGCGGCGACTATCTCGCGCTCGGTATCGCCCTGGAGGAGCTGGCCCGCGTCGACTCGTCCGTCGCGATCACCCTGGAGGCCGGGGTCTCGCTCGGCGCCATGCCCGTCCACCGCTTCGGCACGGAGGAGCAGAAGCGCGAGTGGCTGCCCCGGTTGTGTTCCGGTGAGGTCCTCGGCGCCTTCGGGCTGACCGAGCCGGACGCCGGTTCGGACGCGGGCGGCACGAAGACCACCGCCGTGCGCGACGAGGCGACGGGCGAGTGGGTGATCAACGGCTCCAAGTGCTTCATCACCAACTCCGGTACGGACATCACCGGCCTGGTCACGGTCACCGCCGTCACCGGCCGCACGCCCGATGGCAAGCCGCTCATCTCCTCGATCATCGTCCCGTCCGGCACTCCCGGCTTCACGGTCGCCGCGCCCTACTCCAAGGTGGGGTGGAACGCGTCGGACACGCGCGAGCTGTCCTTCTCCGACGTCCGTGTCCCGTTGACGAATCTGCTCGGCGAGGAGGGCCGCGGGTACGCGCAGTTCCTGCGCATCCTCGACGAGGGCCGGATCGCCATCGCCGCGCTCGCGACGGGCCTCGCCCAGGGCTGTGTCGACGAGTCCGTGAAGTACGCGAAGGAGCGGCACGCCTTCGGCCGCCCGATCGCCGACAACCAGGCCATCCAGTTCAAGATCGCGGACATGGAGATGCGGGCGCACATGGCCCGTATCGGCTGGCGGGACGCGGCGTCCCGCCTCGTCCACGGCGAGCCGTTCAAGAAGGAGGCGGCGCTGGCGAAGCTGTACTCCTCGACGGTCGCCGTCGACAACGCGCGCGAGGCCACCCAGATCCACGGCGGCTACGGCTTCATGAACGAGTACCCCGTCGCCAGGATGTGGCGGGACTCCAAGATCCTGGAGATCGGCGAGGGCACGAGCGAGGTCCAGCGCATGCTGATCGCCCGGGAGTTGGGCCTGTCCGCGTAACGCTTGGGTCGCGTAGCCGGGGCCCCTCTGGACAAGATCTGAGGTTAGGCTAACCTATCTTCCGAACTTGCCCAGAGGCCGCCCCCCGGCACGCATCGAAAGCGAAACCCTCATGCCCAATGCCCGCGCTTCCCACCTCACCCGTCGCGGTCTGCTCGCCGCGGGCGGCGCCCTCGGGCTCGGCGTCGCACTCACCGCCTGCGGCACGGAGAACAAGAGCGACTCGGCCACCGACGCGAAGAAGTCCGGCCCCTGGGAGTTCAAGGACGACCGCGGCCAGACGGCCAAGACGAAGTCCGCCCCGAAGAACATCGTCGCGTTCACCGGCACGGCGGCCGCGCTCCACGACTTCGGCATCGAGGTGAAGGGCGTCTTCGGCCCGACGTACGTCGAGGACAAGTCGAAGGGCACGAAGACCCCGGACGTCCAGGCGGGCGACCTCGACATCAACAAGGTCAAGGTCCTCGGCAATGTCTGGGGCGAGTTCAACGTCGAGCAGTACGCGGCGCTCGCGCCCGACGTGCTGATCACCGACATGTGGGAGAAGAACGCCCTCTGGTACGTGCCGGACCAGTCCAAGGACAAGATCCTCAAGCTGGCCCCGAGCGTCGCCCTGTGGGCCTCCGACTACTCGATGCCCAAGGTGCTCCAGCGCCACGTCGACCTGGCCGAGTCCCTCGGTGCCGACGTCAGGACCAAGAAGGTCACCGACGCCAAGGCCGCCTTCGAGAAGGCCGCCGCCCGGCTGCGCGCCGCCGCGAAGGCCAAGCCGGAGATCAAGGTGCTCATCGGCTCCGCGAGCGCCGACCTGTTCTATGTCTCCACCCCGGTCCGGCCGACCGACACGCTCTACTTCAAGGAGCTCGGCGTCAACCTGGTGACGCCCACCAAGCTCGACGCCGGCGGCTGGTTCGAGGGCCTCAGCTGGGAGAACGTCGACAAGTACAAGGCCGACATCATCATGATGGACAACCGCGCCTCGGCCATTCAGCCCGACGCCCTGAAGTCCAAGCCGACCTGGGCACAGCTGCCCGCCGTCAAGGCCGGCCAGGTCATCCCGCGCGTCACCGAGCCGATCTACTCGTACGAGAAGTGCACGCCGATCCTCGATGACCTGGCGAAGGCCATCGAGAACGCGAAGAAGGTCGCCTGACCATGACGACCGCCGTAGCCGCCCCGTTCCGTTTCTTCCCCCTGCAGGTCGTACGGACGCGGCGGCTCGGCCCGTCGCTGGTGCGTGTCACCTTCGGTGGAGAAGCCCTCGCGGATCTCGAGTCCGGAGGCCGCGACCAGTCCCTCTCGCTCTTCCTGCCGCACCCCGGCCAGGACGCCCCGGTCGTCCCGCTGTCCGACGACGGGGACATGTACGCCACGCTCGGCGCCTGGCGGGCGCTGCCCGATGACGTACGGGCCGTGATGCGCTCGTACACGGTGCGGGAACAGCGCCGCGAGGCCGGTGAGCACGGCGAGATCGACATCGACTTCGCCGTCCACCCGGACGGCGGCCCCGCCTGCCGCTGGGCGCAGAAAGCTTCCGCCGGTGACCGCGTGACGGTCCTCGGCCCCGCGGTGGCTGACAACACGGCCGTACGCTTCCGGCTGCCCGACGACGCCGACTCGGTGCTGATCTGGGCCGACGAGACGGCACTGCCGGCCGCTTCGGCAATTCTGGAGTCGCTGCCCGCCGGTGTCCGCGCGCAGGCCTGGCTCGAAGTCCCGCACGCCGAGGACCGGCTGGAGCCGGCCACCACCGCCGACGCCCGCGTCACCTGGCTGGTGCGGGACGAGGATGCACCCTGCGCCGTCGAAGCCGTGCGCGCCGCCGAGTTCACCGGCTCGGCTCCGTACGCCTGGATCGCGGGCGAGTCCGGCTCGGTCAAGGCGCTGCGGCGCCATCTGGTGGGCGAGCGTGAACTCGACCGCCACCGCGTCACGTTCGTCGGCTACTGGCGCAAGGGCCTCAGCGAGGACGCCCTGCGCGAGACCCCTGACGACGACGCGTGACCCCCGCGTGCCGGCATGGCCGCACAGCCGCGGGGTCCTGTCGCGGCAGCGCATCGCCACGCACGAAGTGTGACCCAATTCCCGTGTCCCGTAGGGCGCGATGGGTCGGCATGGCGTGAAACTTAGGTTAGGCTAACCTTAGTTCGACGTCGTCCCCTCGCCCCTCTCCCCGGGGGGCGACACGTCCCCGTACCGGGAGGACCCCCCATGCGCTCGCACCTGCTCAATGACACAACGGCGGAGCGTTACCGGCGCTCCGTGACCGAAGGAGTCGAGCGGGTGGCGAACAAACTCGCCACGACCCGGCAGCCGTTCACTGGAGTGACCCCCGACGAACTCGCTCCCACGATCGCCGCCGTCGATCTCGACCGGCCCCTCGGTGACGCCTCCGCCGCACTCGACGAGCTGGAGCAGGTCTATCTGCGCGACGCGGTCTACTTCCACCACCCCCGCTACCTGGGCCACCTCAACTGCCCGGTCGTCATCCCCGCCGTCGTGGGCGAGGCGGTCCTCTCCGCGGTCAACTCCTCCCTGGACACCTGGGACCAGAGCGCGGGCGGCACGCTCATCGAGCGCCGTCTCATCGACTGGACCGCCGGCCGGATCGGCCTCGGACCCGCCGCCGACGGCGTGTTCACCAGCGGTGGTACGCAGTCCAACCTGCAGTCGATGCTGCTGGCCCGCGAAGAGGCCAAGACGGACGACCTGTCGAAACTGCGCATCTTCTCCTCCGAGTGCAGCCACTTCAGCGTCCAGAAGTCCGCGACGCTGCTCGGTCTCGGCCGCGATGCCGTCGTGTCGATCCCCACTGACCGGGACAAGCGCATGCAGACGGTCGCCCTCGCCACCGAGCTGGAGAAGTGCCGGCGGGACGGGCTGGTCCCGATGGCGGTCGTCGCCACCGCCGGCACCACCGACTTCGGCTCCATCGACCCGCTCCCCGAGATCGCCGACCTGTGCACGCTGTACGGCGCCTGGATGCATGTGGACGCCGCGTACGGCTGCGGACTGCTCGCATCGCCCACCCGGCGCCACCTCCTGGACGGCATCGAGCGCGCCGACTCCGTCACCGTCGACTACCACAAGTCCTTCTTCCAGCCGGTGAGTTCGTCGGCCGTACTGGTCCGGGACGGGGCGACGCTGCGCCACGCGACGTACCACGCGGACTACCTCAACCCGCGTCGCACGGTCGAGGAGAGGATCCCCAACCAGGTCGACAAGTCCCTCCAGACCACCCGCCGCTTCGATGCCCTCAAGCTGTGGATGACCCTGCGGGTCATGGGCGCCGACGGCGTCGGTCAGCTCTTCGACGAGGTCTGCGACCTCGCCGAAGAGGGCTGGCAGCTGCTGGCCGGCGACCCGCGCTACGACGTCGTCGTCGAGCCCCGGCTGTCCACGCTGGTCTTCCGCTACATCCCGGAGCACGTGACCCCCCCGGCCGAGATCGACCGCGCCAACCTCCACGCCCGCAAAGCCCTGTTCGCCTCCGGCGAGGCCGTGGTCGCCGGGACCAAGGTCGACGGCCGCCAGTACCTGAAATTCACCCTGCTGAACCCCGAGACGACCGTGCGGGACATCGCCGCCGTCCTCGATCTGATAGCCGGCCACGCCGAGCAGTACCTTGGAGAGAACCTTGTCCACGCCTCCTGAGCACCGTGACATCCACGATTTCATCGGTATCGGACTCGGCCCGTTCAACCTCGGCCTCGCCTGCCTGACCGAGCCCATCGACGAACTGAACGGCGTCTTCCTGGAGTCCAAGCCGGACTTCGAATGGCACTCGGGGATGTTCCTCGACGGCGCCCATCTCCAGACACCGTTCATGTCGGACCTGGTCACCCTCGCCGACCCGACCTCCCCCTACTCCTTCCTCAACTATCTGAAGGAGAAGGGCCGGCTCTACTCGTTCTACATCCGCGAGAACTTCTATCCGCTGCGGACCGAGTACAACGACTACTGCCGCTGGGCCGCCGCCAAACTGAGCAGCATCCGCTTCAACACGACGGTGACGAAGGTCGCGTACGACGCCGGAAGCGAGCTGTACTCCGTCCACACCACCGACGGCACGGCCTACCGCGGCCGCCGGCTCGTCCTGGGCACCGGCACCCCGCCGTACGTCCCGGACGCCTGCCAGGGCCTCGACGGCGACTTCGTCCACAATTCGCGCTACCTCCAGTCCAAGGAGGAGCTGCAGCGGAAGAAGTCCATCACCCTGGTCGGCAGCGGGCAGAGCGCCGCGGAGATCTATTACGATCTCCTCGGCGAAATCGATGTACATGGTTACCGGCTCAACTGGGTCACCCGCTCCCCGCGGTTCTTCCCGCTGGAGTACACCAAGCTGACCCTGGAGATGACCTCTCCGGAGTACGTCGACTACTTCCACGCGCTGCCGGAGGCCACCCGCTACCGGCTGGAGTCGCAGCAGAAGAACCTCTTCAAGGGCATCGACGGAGACCTCATCAACGAGATCTTCGATCTGCTCTACCAGAAGAACCTCGGCGGCCCGGTCCCGACCCGGCTGCTCACCAACACCGCGCTCCACACCGCTTCGTACAAGAACGGCACGTACACCCTGGGGCTGCGCCAGGAGGAGCAGGAGAAGGACTTCGAGATCGAGACCGAGGGCCTGATCCTGGCCACCGGCTACAAGTACGTCACCCCCGAGTTCCTGGAGCCCGTGCGCGACCGTATCCGCTGGGACGGTCAGGGCCGCTTCGACGTCGGCCGCAACTACGCCATCGACATCACCGGGCACGGCATCTTCCTGCAGAACGCCGGGGTGCACACGCACTCCATCACCTCGCCCGACCTGGGCATGGGCGCGTACCGCAACGCGTACATCATCGGTGAGCTGCTCGGCAGCGAGTACTACCCCGTAGAGAAGACCATCGCGTTCCAGGAGTTCGCCGTATGAGCACCACCGCCTCCGTCCTCGGGACGCTCACCGTCCGTCCCCTCGACCCGATCGCAGACGCCGAGCTTCTGCACGGCTGGGTCACCCACCCCAAAGCGGCCTTCTGGATGATGCAGAACGCCAAACTCCACGACGTCGAGCGCGAGTACATGGCGATCGCGGCCGCCGAGCACCACGACGCGTTCATCGGTCTCCACGACGGCGAGCCCGCCTTCCTCATGGAACGGTACGACCCGGCGTACGTCGAGCTGGTCGGCCTGTACGAGCCGCAGCCGGGGGATGTCGGCATGCACTTCCTGGTCGCCCCGACCGACACTCCCGTCCACGGCTTCACGCGTGCCGTGATCACCGCGGTGATGCGGGAACTGTTCGCGGACCCGGCGACCGAGCGCGTCGTCGTCGAGCCGGACGTGGCGAACAAGGCCGTCCACGCGCTCAACGAGGCGGTCGGCTTCATACCCGAGCGCGAGATAGAGAAGCCCGAGAAGAAGGCCCTGCTGAGCTTCTGCACGCGTGAGCAGTTCGAGGCGGCCGTGGGTGCCGAGGGGGTGTCCCGGTGAGCGCCCCGATCGACAGCGTCTCCCACCTCACCCCCGAGCTGTGGGCCGAGGCCAACCGGCAGCTGATCCGCAAGGGCCTCGCCGAGTTCTCCCATGAGCGGCTGCTCACGCCTCGCGCGCTCGGAGACGACCGCTACTCGGTACTGAGCGACGACGGCAGGACCGAGTACCGCTTCACGGCCGGCCGACTGGCCCTCGACCACTGGCAGGTCGCCGCGGACTCCGTCTCCCGCCACCGCGACGGGGCAGAACTCCCGCTGGACGCCCTGGAGTTCTTCACCGAACTGCGCGGTGCACTGGGTCTGTCCGACGACATCCTTCCGGTCTATCTGGAGGAGATCTCCTCCACCCTGTCCGGTACGGCCTACAAGCTCACCAAGCCCGAGGTGTCCGCCGCCACGCTGGCCGGCGCCGGGTTCCAGGCGATCGAGACGGGGATGACCGAGGGGCACCCCTGCTTCGTCGCCAACAACGGACGGCTGGGCTTCGGCGTGCACGAGTACCACCGGTACGCCCCCGAGGCCGCGGCCCCGGTCCGGCTGCTGTGGGTCGCCGCGCACCGCTCCCGCGCGAGTTTCACCTCCTGCACGGACCTCGGCTACGAGAACCTGCTGCGGGCCGAGCTGGGCGAGGGGACGCTCGGCCGCTTCGACGCCCGGCTGAGCGGGCTCGGCCTGGACCCGGACGACTATCTGCTGATGCCGGTCCACCCCTGGCAGTGGTGGAACAAGCTCTCCGTCACCTTCGCCGCCGAGATCGCCCAGCACCGTCTGGTGCCGCTCGGCGAGGGCGACGACGAGTATCTGGCCCAGCAGTCGATCCGTACCTTCTTCAACACCAGCGACCCGGCCAAGCACTATGTGAAGACGGCGATGTCCGTCATCAACATGGGCTTCATGCGCGGCCTGTCCGCCGCGTACATGGAGGCGACGCCGGCCATCAACGACTGGCTGGCCGCGCTGATCGCGAGCGACGACGTGCTGAAGGCAGCGCGCTTCTCGATCATCCGGGAGCGCGCGGCGGTCGGCTACCGGCACCTCGAGTACGAGGCCGCCACGGACCGCTACTCCCCCTACCGGAAGATGCTGGCCGCGCTCTGGCGCGAGAGCCCGGTGGCCACGCTGGAAGGCGGTGAGCGGCTGGCCACGATGGCCTCGCTGCTGCACACCGACCGCTCCGGGAAGTCCTTCACGGGCGCGTTGATCACGGAGTCGGGGCTGGCCCCCGAGGTGTGGCTGCGCCGCTACCTGGACGCCTACCTGGTGCCGGTACTGCACTCCTTCTACGCGTACGACCTCGCGTACATGCCGCACGGCGAGAACGTCATCCTCGTCATCGAGGACGGCGCGGTGAAGCGCGCGATCTTCAAGGACCTCGCCGAGGAGATCTGTGTGATGGACCCCGACGCGGTCCTTCCGCCGGCCGTGGAGCGGGTCCGTGCCGAGGTCCCCGAGGACATGAAGCTGCTGTCGGTCTTCACCGATGTCTTCGACTGCTTCTTCCGCTTCCTCAGCGCCACGCTGGTGACGGAGGGCGTGCTGGACGAGGACGCGTTCTGGCGGACGGTCGCCGAATGCGTCATCGCGTACCAGGAGTCGATGCCGCATCTGGCCGACAAGTTCGCCCAGTACGACATGTTCGCCGAGGAGTTCGCGCTGTCCTGCCTCAACCGGCTGCAGCTGCGCAACAACAAGCAGATGGTGGATCTCGCGGACCCGTCGGGCGCGCTCCAGCTGGTGGGCGACCTGGAGAACCCGATCGCGCGGTTCAGGTAGGCCTCGGGGCACGGACGGGCGGGCGCCCTCCGAGTACGCGGCAGTCGACAGCGGCTGCGCCGCGGGTCGGAGGGCGCCCGCTTCCTTGTCCGCGCGCGGCTACTCGGCGGGCCAGGGCACCTGCGGCGAGCGGTAGTAGTCGATGCCCAGCGCCGACATCCGCGGCCCCTGCGCCGCGAGCCGCACCTTGTACGCGTCCCAGTCGTGCGTGGACGCCGGGGACCAGCCGAGCTCCGCGACACCGGGCAGCCTCGGGAAAGCCATGTACTCGATGTGGTCGCTGGTGGAGATGGTCTCCGACCAGAGCGGCGCCTCGACTCCGGCGATGGCCGACGCGGGAGCGCCGGGCAGATACGCGCCCGGGTCCCAGTCGTAGGAGCGCTGCACCTCGACGTAGCCGGCCCAGGCGAGGCCCAGCGGGGTGTCCTTGTTGTACTTCATGTCAAGGTAGATGCGGTCGGCGGGCGACAGGATCAGCTTGGTGCCGTTCTGCGCGGCCTTGGCGACCTGCGCCTTCTCGGCGGCACTGGTGCCGTCCAGGCCCCAGTACTGGGCGACGGCACCCTCGGCCGGAGTCGCACCGGTCAGCTGGTGCCATCCGACGACCGTCTTGCCGTACTTGGCGACGGCCGCCTGTGCCTTGTCCATGAACGCCACATAGTCGGCGTGGCTGGTGGAGTGGGCCTCGTCGCCGCCGATGTGGAGGTACTTGCCGGGGGTGAGCGCGGCCAGTTCGCGTACGACGTCGTCCACGAAGTCGTACGTCACGGCCTTGGGCACGCACAGCGAGCTGAAGCCGACGTTCGTACCCGTGTAGAGCGGCGGGGCGACACCGTCGCAGTTCAGCTCGGCGTAGGAGGCGAGGGCGGCGTTGGTGTGGCCCGGCATGTCGATCTCCGGGATCACCTCCAGATAGCGGGAGGCGGCGTAGGCCAGGATCTCCTTGTACTGGGCCTTGGTGTAGTACCCGCCGGGACCGCCGCCGACCTGCGTGGAGCCGCCGTACGTCGCGAGTCGCGGCCAGGAG
Organism: Streptomyces sp. NPDC053673; assembly: GCF_055585225.1. NCBI lineage: Bacteria > Bacillati > Actinomycetota > Actinomycetes > Kitasatosporales > Streptomycetaceae > Streptomyces > Streptomyces sp. NPDC053673. The sequence goes on from NZ_JBVJKN010000026.1 coordinate 95,758, forward strand.
TCGACGGCGATCCGCCAGCCCTGGTCGTCGGAAAGATGCAGATGCAGCTTGTTGATCTTGTAGAGGGCGAGCTGGTCGATGTAGCGCTTGACCTGGTCGACGGTGAAGAAATGCCGGGAGACGTCGAGCATCGCGCCGCGGTGGCCGAAGCGCGGGGAGTCGGTGATGGTGCCACCGGGGATCTGCCAGGGGCCTGCCTGGCGGGAGCCCTTCTCGACCGAGGCGGGCAGCAGCTGACGGAGTGTCTGAACACCGCGGAAGAGCCCTGCGGGCTTGTGGGCGGTGATGGTGACGCCGCCGCGGCCGGACTCCAGCCGGTAGCCCTCCTCTCCGAGGCCCTTGTCGCGCGCCCCGAGCGCGAGCCGGATGCCGCCGTGTCCGTCGTCGTCGGTGACGGGCAGCGGATAGCCGGTGGAGGGGCGCAGCACGGCGGCGAGATACGCGCCGATGCGCCGCGCCTCGTGCGAGTCGTCGTCGACCCGGATCGGGGTCGCGGGGGTGAGGGCGTACGGCGTGCCGGCCGGGCGTACGGACGCGGGCGCGGGGACGACCTCGCCGAGCGGCCGGGGGGCGGCCGGGGCGGCGCCGGGGGCGGGCGCGGCCCCGACGCCGGCGATACCGGCCGCCGCGACGAGCAGCAGCGAGCCGAGGAGACGGGGGAACGTTCTGCGCTGTCTCACAAGCTGGGTCCCTTCCGAGGGGGGTCACAACTGTGGTGCTGAGCAACCGAACGGTCACCATGCGTACCGTGCGCCCCAGATGTGGTCAAGGTGTAGACCACTTCCCGTCGAGGACCGGCCGGCGTAGCCACCCCTCCACCGCCCCGAAGGACAGCACCGACACCCCCGGCAGTCCCTGTCCGACGATCACCGTCACGCCGGCTGCAACTCGCTGGCAGACAACCCCCGGACCCCAGGCAGTCCCGATGCGACAATCACTTTCATGGCGGAAATCATCCAGAAGGACGGGACTTGGACCTTCGACGGGGACATGCTGCGCATCGTGCCAGGCCACGACAAAGGCGTGGGTCTGCTGCGCCGGACCCTCGGTGAAATCGCCGTACCGATCGGCGCGTTGGCCGGGATCTCCTTCGCGCCCGGCAAGAAGTCCGGACGGCTGAAGCTACGGCTGCGCGAGGGCGCCGATCCGCTGCTCCAGATCACCCAGGGCACACTCGAGGACGGCTCCGACCCGTACCAGCTGACGGTGTCGAACGACCGCGCCGGTGTGGCCGAGTATCTCGTCGACGAGGTGCGCAACGCGCTGCTGCTGGAGCAGATCGAGAAGGGCCCGGCGAGCGCGTATCTGCTCCCCGGTCCCGCCCTGCCGATCACCGTGGGCGCGGGCGACGGCACCGTCACCTTCGACGGCGAGCGGATCCGGCTGGAGTGGAACTGGAAGACGGAGGAGTCCAAGTCCTCCGGCGGCGCCCGCGTCCTGCACCTCGACGATGTCGAGGCGGTGGAGTGGCTGCCCTCGGCCGGTCTGGAGAACGGCTACCTCCGGTTCCGGGTGTCCAAGATCGGCTCGCCGCCTGCCCCGAAGTACGATCCGCACGCCGTGGAGCTGTGGGGCTTCCGCAAGGACCCGCTGATGGCACTGGTCGCGGCGGCCGTGGCGGCACGGATGCCGCATCCGTACGCCCCGGAGGACGCCGCACCCTCCGCCGCACCCCCGGTCGACGATCATGATGTGCTGCTGCGGCGACTGCGCGAGCTGGGCGAGCTGCACCAGGCCGGGATACTGACCGACGAGGAGTTCTCCACGGCCAAGCAGGCCGTCCTCAGTCGCATGTGACGGTCGCCTGTAATGAGGGCGTAAATCCCCACTGTAAGCATGATCACGCAGGTTCCTGCCCGAATTCGGGCAGGATTCTTGCGCAAGGCCCGGGGAAGCCCTCAGTATCTACGGGTGCTCGAACGCCGCTCGTCGCACGACGACCTCGTCGACCACCTGGTGCGCAGCACCGCGCTCCAGCGCGGTGAGGCAGCCCGGGTGGTACTCGATGTGCTGGCGTTCTTCGACGAGACGACCGAGGAATTCGTCCGCCGCCGCCACCGCGAGCTACAGGCCGGCGGAGCCGTGAACACGGAGATCTTCGAGCGGATCGCAGCCGAGCTGCCACACCGCGCCGTGGCGCCGCCCGAGCTCTCGCTCCGGCAGCTGCGTCGCATCGTCTATGGCTGAGCACACACCTGAACGTCTTCGGAGGGGCATAGCTCTATGTGCGGAATTGTCGGTTACATCGGGAAGCGGGATGTCGCGCCGCTGCTGCTGGAAGGCCTGGCGCGGCTGGAGTACCGGGGTTACGACTCCGCGGGCATGGTGATCACCAGTCCGAAGGCCCCCGGCCTGAAGATGGTCAAGGCCAAGGGCCGCGTCCGTGACCTGGAGGCCCGGGTCCCCAAGCGCTTCACCGGCACCACCGGCATCGCCCACACCCGCTGGGCCACCCACGGCGCCCCGAGCGACACCAACTCGCACCCGCACCTGGACCCCGAGAACAAGGTCGCCGTCGTCCACAACGGCATCGTCGACAACGCCGTCGAGCTGCGCGCCAAGCTGGAGGCCGACGGCGTCGTCTTCGTCTCGGAGACCGACACCGAGGTGATCACCCACCTGGTGGCCCGCTCCCAGGCCGAGACCCTGGAGGAGAAGGTACGCGAGGCGCTCAAGGTCATCGAGGGCACCTACGGCATCGCCGTCATGCACGCCGACTTCAGCGACCGCATCGTGGTCGCCCGCAACGGCTCCCCCGTCATCCTCGGCATCGGCGAGAAGGAGATGCTCGTCGCCTCCGACATCGCCGCGCTGATCGCCCACACCCGCCAGGTCGTCACCCTGAACGACGGCGAGATGGCCACCCTGAAGGCCGACGACTTCCGGACGTACACCACCAGCGGCACGACGACCACCGCCACCCCCGAGACCGTCGAGTGGGAGGCCGCCTCGTACGACATGGGCGGCCACGACACGTACATGCACAAGGAGATCTCCGAGCAGCCGGACGCCGTGGACCGCGTGCTGCGCGGCCGCATCGACGACCGGTTCTCCACCGTGCACCTGGGCGGTCTGAACCTGGACGCCCGCGAGGCCCGCGGCATCCGCCGCGTCAAGATCCTCGGCTGCGGCACCTCGTACCACGCGGGTCTGATCGGCGCCGGGCTCATCGAGTCCCTGGCCCGTATCCCCGCGGACTCCGAGCCGGCCTCCGAGTTCCGCTACCGCAACCCGGTCGTGGACCCCGACACCCTCTACATCGCCGTCTCGCAGTCCGGTGAGACGTACGACGTGCTCGCCGCCGTCCAGGAGCTCAAGCGCAAGGGCGCGCGCGTCCTGGGCGTGGTCAACGTGGTCGGCTCCGCGATCGCACGCGAGACGGACGGCGGCGTGTACGTGCACGCCGGCCCCGAGGTCTGCGTCGTCTCGACGAAGTGCTTCACGAACACCGTGGTCGCCTTCGCGCTGCTCGCGCTGCACCTGGGCCGTATCCGCGACCTGTCGGTCGCCGACGGCAAGCGGATCATCGAGGGCCTGCGCAAGCTGCCCGCGCAGATCTCGGAGATCCTCGAGTCCGAGGACGAGATCAAGAAGCTGGCGGCCGAGTACGCCGACGCCAAGTCGATGATGTTCATCGGCCGGGTCCGCGGCTACCCGGTGGCGCTCGAGGCCTCCCTGAAGCTCAAGGAGATCTCCTACATCCACGCCGAGGCCTACCCGGCCTCCGAGCTGAAGCACGGCCCGCTGGCGCTCATCGAGCCGGCGCTGCCGACGGTCGCCATCGTCCCGAACGACGACCTGCTGGAGAAGAACCGCGCCGCGCTGGAGGAGATCAAGGCCCGCAGCGGCAAGATCCTCGCGGTCGCGCACCAGGAGCAGGAGAAGGCCGACCACACCATCCTGGTCCCGAAGAACGAGGACGAGCTGGACCCGATCCTCATGGGCATCCCGCTCCAGCTCCTCGCGTACCACACGGCCCTGGCCCTCGGCCGGGACATCGACAAGCCGCGCAACCTGGCCAAGTCCGTCACGGTGGAGTAGGTCCCGCCCGCGACGGCGCCAGCGACAATTGAGCGACCCCCTCGGCGAGCAGCCACGTCCGCGAGAGCGGCGCCGGCTCAGGCGCAAAGGGGGGAACGACCCCCTCTGCGCACGCCACCAGCGCGCAGAGGGGGTCGCCCTTTTCGCCGCCGGCGTCGCCCTCACGCCGGCCTGTGGCCGCTCAGCCGGTGGCCGTCACCCCCCGGCCGGCAGCGCGCCCGGTGAAGGTGGGCCAGTGCGCCAGCGCCGCCGTGGCGCCGTACCAGGCCGCGAGGCCCGCGACCGCGCCGACCCAGCCGCCGGCCTTCGCGAGGCCGTCGTTCCCCGCGAGAGACGCGATGGCGAGAAGCAGCATCGAGACGCACAGCAGCCCGTACACGCCCTGACCGAAGAGCCCACTGCCCCCGGAGGCGGCGGTGAGAGTGAGTGCCAGCAGCGCGAACAGCAGCAGGAAGAGTCCCGCGGCCTCCGCCGAGACCTCCGTGCCGACGCCGGTGCCCCAGGTGAACCAGAAGGCGCCGAGGCCCGCGAAGGCCGTACCCGTACCGCCGTTGCCCGAACGGAACTCGAGCAACCCGACGATGAACAGTGCGACCCCGCCCACCCAGGTCGCGAGTGACGCGGCGTCGGATGCCGCGACGTTGTCGATCACACCGGTGTGGCCGATACCGAAGGCCAGCAGAGTCAGGCCCAGTGCGAGGTGGCCGAGAGTGGTTGACGTGGCGCTTCCCGCGGAGACTTCGTTGTCCACGGCGGGCTCCCTTCATGCGCGCGTTGGTGCTGATTCCCAGCCACCCTTATGTACCCTTCACAAGCGCACAATCCACCTGTACGGACGAGTAGATTTGACGGTCGTCAAAAAGTTATGATCTCGGCCCGACCTGGGCGAACGAGGGGTGACGCGCGGGCCTGGCGAGGGTTACGGGATGACGATGACGGGCCGCTGCGCACGGCGTGCCAGCCGGCCGGCCACGGAGCCGAAAATCCGCCCGACGATGCCGTGCGTGGACCCGACGACGATCGCATCCGCCGAATACTCTCGGCCGACTTCCTCGAGCTCATGGCAGATGTCGCCACCACGCTCCACGAGGATCCACGGCACCTCGGAGAGATAGTCGGCACAGGCCAGTTCCAGCCCGAGGACTTCGGTGCGATGGTCCGGTACGTCGACGAACACCGGTGGCTCGCAGCCCGCCCACACAGTCGTGGGAAGACGGTTGGCGACATGCACGATGATCAGGCCGGAACCGGAGCGCCTGGCCATGCCGATGGCGTACGCGAGCGCCCGCTCACTGGACGTCGATCCGTCGAAGCCGACGACGACTCCGTGCCGGAAGGCGGGATCGCAGGAATGGCGTGACTGTTCCGCCGCCTGCAGATCCGACCGGAAGTCGGCGACCTGCTTGCGGTCCGCGGGTTCGGGGAATTCGTGACCGGCCATCGGTGTCTCGGCGTTCAGATCCTCATGGGAGGGCGACGGTTGGCGGCGGAGCTGTGTCCGGGAATCATCTTCCCAAGCCCATACCCCCAAGGGTACGGCGACACTCCTCCCCTGCCCAGAGCTCGCGGCCCTACTCACGGCGTTCCAGGGTGCTTGCGTTCCAGGGAGCATGCACGAGCACGCTCTGTATGGCAATGGCGCCTGCACCGTACAGGCTTCACCGGTGACGCCTGTTGTCCGGCGGTGCCGGCGATGCGGCAGCAGTGACCGGAGGAGCCGCTCCTCGTTGGCACACGGATCCGCCCGTCGCCCCCAGGGAGCCTCCGTGCCCGCAACACCGGCCGCCCGCGCCTCCGTCCCCGCGCGGGGGGAGCGCCCCGCCCCGACACCGTGGCGCGGCAGCCGCAGGGCGTCGGGGTCGGCGGTGCCGGCGACGCCGGCCGAACCGGCGGCCGAACCGTGGGGGGTTCCACCCGCCGTGCCGCCACAGGGACGGACGACGCCCGCGGAGATGCCGAACGCCCCCGCGGACTCCGTTGGCGACGTGGTCCGCTGGGCAGCCTTCAGCTGCGTCCTGGTCCCCGTCGTGCTCGTGGTGTACGGCACATCCGTCGGCGGGGCCGCGGTCGTCGCGCTCGAACTGGCGGCCGTGACCGCCGCCTGCTGGGTGCTGCTGCGCCGGTCGGAACGGGCGGCGGGACGCCCCGTACGGGCGAGGGCGCGCAGGGGCGGTTCCCGGCGCGCACGAAATGCGCCGAGAGACTGACGGGTTCGCACGCACGCACCCGTATGTTTTCAGCCAACTTCACGGCCACGACCGATCCTTGCCGAAATGGCCCGCGAACCCCCTTGCCACCAGGGAAGAAAGGACCGCACGGGCCGCTCGCACCCTACGGGGACGGGCCATGCGCGCAATGCGCACTTCCCTGCGCGGCCCGCGAGTGGAACGCTTCGTGATCGAATGCTTCGCGCCAAGTTGCCTTGTCGACAATGTGCCGGATCGAGAACTTGTCACGCCGGCACCACGGGACGCAGTAGATTCGATCATGAGTATCGAAGTCTGGGGACTTGTGCAAAACCGAGGGGAAACGTGCAGGAGCGACAGGCCCGACAAGAACGGGGAGACGCGAACACCGAGGGGGGCTTAGCGTCATGAGTCAGGACTCCGCCGCACCGGAGGCCGCGCGGAAACTTTCCGGGCGCCGCCGCCGCGAAGTCGTCGCGGTGCTGCTGTTCAGCGGCGGCCCCATCTTCGAGAGTTCCATCCCACTCTCGGTGTTCGGAATCGACCGCCAGGACGCCGGAGTTCCCCGCTACAGGCTGCTCGTGTGCGCCGGCGAGGACGGACCGCTGCGGACCACCGGCGGCCTCGAACTCACCGCGCCGTACGGGCTGGAGGCGATCGGCAGAGCCGGCACCGTCGTGGTCCCGGCCTGGCGGTCCATCACGTCGCCACCGCCACCGGAGGCGCTCGACGCGCTGCGCCGCGCCCACGAGGAGGGCGCCCGCATCGTCGGACTCTGCACGGGCGCCTTCGTACTGGCCGCCGCGGGGCTGCTGGACGGCCGCCCGGCGACGACACACTGGATGTACGCACCGACGCTCGCCAAGCGCTATCCGTCGGTCCACGTCGACCCGCGCGAGCTCTTCGTCGACGACGGCGACGTCCTCACCTCCGCCGGGACCGCGGCGGGCATCGATCTCTGTCTGCACATCGTGCGGACGGACCACGGCACCGAGGCCGCCGGGGCGCTGGCCCGCCGGCTGGTCGTGCCGCCGCGGCGCAGTGGCGGGCAGGAGCGCTATCTCGACAGGTCTTTACCAGAGGAGATCGGCTCCGACCCGCTCGCCGAGGTCGTGGCCTGGGCGCTGGAGCATCTTCACGAGCAGTTCGACGTGGAGACCCTGGCGGCGCGCGCGTACATGAGCAGGCGGACCTTCGACCGCAGGTTCCGCTCGCTCACGGGGAGCGCTCCCCTGCAGTGGCTGATCACCCAGCGGGTGCTGCAGGCGCAGCGGCTGCTGGAGACCTCCGACTACTCGGTCGACGAGGTCGCGGGCCGCTGCGGCTTCCGCTCCCCGGTGGCGCTGCGTGGCCACTTCCGCCGCCAGCTGGGCTCGTCCCCTGCCGCGTACCGGGCCGCCTACCGGGCCCGGCGCCCGCAGGGCGACTCCGGCCCCGCCCCGGTGGCGGAGCCGGTCGTGCCCCAGCAGGCGTCCGCGCAGGCGAGGCGGCCCGCCACGGCAACGGCGACGGCGCCCGGTGCTCCGTCTGAACCGGGCAAGCCCGGCTCCGACGCCTATGCCCCGGGCCGTCCGGCGCTCCCGGGTCAGCGGAGCGCGCCCTAGTGCCGCGACCGGCAATGTTTGCCCGTCGAGGAGCGTCGTCCGGTGCGTGCCATCGCAAGGCGGCCGGAAGTCCTTGTAGCGGAGCGACCAGGGCTTTTGGCCAACGCAGCGAGGGTGCGTGCCGGGCGGCGCGACAGGGCAAAGCTTGCCGGGAGGGGCACTAGGTGTGGTGTCCGGTGGATCGGGTCTCGCTGACCGGCCCGATCCACCGGACACTTCCCGTATCACCGGACACTTCCGTACCGGACGCCTCCGCACCGGAGACCTCTGTGCCGTGGACCTCGGCGCCGGACGCCACCGCACCGGACACCTCCTGGACCGGCTACGTGGCGGGTGCGAGCGAGGGAGCCGGGCGAAAGCCATCAGCACGCGACGTCACCCCCCGATCGCCGGTCGGCCTAAGGTAGGACGCATGAACGATCGCATGGTGTGGATCGACTGCGAGATGACCGGGCTCTCGCTGGCCGACGACGCACTCATCGAGGTGGCCGCGCTGGTCACCGACTCGGAGCTGAACGTGCTCGGTGAAGGGGTGGACATCGTGATCCGCCCGCCCGACGCGGCCCTGGAGACCATGCCCGAGGTGGTGCGGCAGATGCACACCACCTCGGGCCTCCTCGACGAGCTCGCGGGCGGCACGACGCTCGCCGACGCCGAGGAGCAGGTCCTCGCATACGTACGTGAACACGTCAAGGAGCCCGGCAAGGCGCCGCTGTGCGGGAACTCGGTCGGTACCGACCGGGGCTTCCTGCTCCGCGACATGCCGAAGGTGGAGGAGTACCTCCACTACCGGATCGTCGATGTCTCCTCGGTCAAGGAACTGGCCCGCCGCTGGTACCCGAGGGCGTACTTCAACAGTCCGGAGAAGAACGGCAACCACCGGGCACTCGCCGACATCCGCGAATCCATCGCCGAGCTGCGCTACTACCGCGAGGCGATCTTCGTCCCGCAGCCCGGCCCCGACTCGGACACCGCGAAGTCGATCGCGGCGCGCCACGTCCTGCCCGCGCAGTAGGCCTGGGGCGTGCCCTGTGCACCGCGCCCGCGACGGGGGGACGTAAACGCGGGCGCGAGCACCCTCTCGGACCCTGTACACTTTTTCTCGGCCGGTCGGGAAAGCGACCGGTCATGGTGGGTGTAGCTCAGCTGGCAGAGCACCTGGTTGTGGTCCAGGATGTCGCGGGTTCAAGTCCCGTCACTCACCCTGATTGATCAAGGGCCGGCCTGTGAGAACAGGCCGGCCCTTCTTCATGCCCCAAAGCACGGGGGGGTCCCATGGGGGTCCGCTACCGGGAAAACCCCTCATGGTCACCGCCATGGCTACATCCAAGAGCGCCCCCAGGAGAACGGGCCGTCACCTACCAGCTCCGATGGATCGAGGCGGCGGACGCACGGGCGAGAAGCAGTCCGAGCGATTCGGAGACCTCGGCGCCTCCTCAGCGGGGTTGGCGAGCTCGTCGGCGACCGACGCGGCCCCGCCGGCGCTGCCCTGGCGCGCCAGGCGGCATGTGCTTGTCCCAGATCATGCCGATCGCGTCGAGTTCGGCGGTCGGCCGTTGCGCATGCCCGTAATGAAGGTGCCGAGGGTGTAGCCGGTGAGGTCGACGTGGCCGGCGGGGACGAAAAGGTGGCCGTGGGTGCCGTGCAAGGCCTGGGCTGCGGCCAGTCCGAGGCGGCGGGAGCGGGAGACGGCTGTGTCGCGGGCGTCGAAGGCCATCAGTTCCCGGGCGAGGGCGATGTTCTCGGCGTGTCGAGGTGCCCGGCTGCGGCCTTTCGACCCGTGATCATTGCCTCGGCCGCATCCTGTGGACCGTCCGGGGCACGGTGACGCTCACCTGAGTGACGGCTCGGGGTGGCGTGCACTCGCTTGCTGCGCCCGCCGGGATATTCGAGTCGGAAATGAGGCCGTCACGGATTCGCGCAGGGAAAGGCCGAAGGTCATCTCCTTGTTCGGCAAGCTCTTTGAGGGGACACCGGGTTCGCGCGAAGTGTACGCCGGTCGAGGTGAGCAAGATCCTTCCCTGCAGCACCACCGGCGGACCACGCACGCGTGAAAGGAAAGCCAGTATGAGGAAGCTCGCTTGGGCCGCCAGGGGCCTTTCAGCAGTAACCGGGGTCGTACTTGCCGGGACTCTCTTGGTCCCGTCCGCGGCCGCGGACAGCGACCCGGGGGTGAGCACGCTTGCCCAAGAGCTGTCTGACAGCATCGGAGCCATGTACGGGAACGGGAACCGGTGCAAGCCCACGCAGCGCGACATCGGCTCCGCCCTCGCGGACGACTCGGAAAGCGGTTCGTTCGAAACGATGTTGCGCGCCACGACTGACCGCCGGGGCAACCCCTACCTCAACGACTTCCGGAATCCTGGTGACTGGATTGACCTCAAGCTTGTCCCCGGGGCTCCGGAGTGCACGGAGGACCTCGCCGTCTCCGTTACCGAGGAGGACCCCGGCACCCTCTTCATCACCCTGCTGGCCGGCGATGGGGTGATCCACCGGGCCCGGTGCACGGTCTCGTCCGGAACGCCCCTGACCGAGGCGAACATCGCGACGGCCTGTGCCCCCGGGTTCACTCCCATTCCGGGCACGCCCGTCTGACAGGTCACTGGGGTTCGCCCGTCGCATGCGTCGCCTCGGTGAGGGTAACGAGCCAGCGATGCCGGAGGAGTTCGAGCACCCCCTTGACGTCGCGCGTGGATTCGATGTTGACGTCGAAAGAGAAGAGTTTCCACTCGCCGCGGCCAGGAGGGCAGATACCGCCATCGATGATCCGGAGCTGATTGAGTGGCAGGGTGGCGGCCCGGAGGTCTGATTCCGAGCCGCCGGGGCGGCCTACGCAGCGGTGAGCCCCCGTTCCGTACAGCGCGTTGAACAGGGGCCTATGCCATTGCAGCACCCCGACCGGCGGGTGAATGCACCTCGGTCGCTTCAGCCCCGGCTTGCACCAGAGCCCCTGTCTCGCCGACGTGCGGAGACAGGGGCTCTCGGCTGCTCGCCTGCCCAGGACTGCCGTCCTGATGCGTGCCGATCGGTCCCGATGCACGCGGCTGGATGGGAGCACGGCGTACGTCACGACGTTTCTCGGACTGCTCCTCGTGGACGGCTTCGACCTCACCAGCCTCACTGCGGTGAAGGCCGCCGCGATCGCCTCGATCCCGGCCGCTCTGTCGGTCGAGAAGGCCGTGGTGGGCTCGCTGGCCGGCGACCCCTGCACGGTCGGCCGGCTGTCCGGGAACCGCCGGTGACACCGTCCGAGTCCACACAGGTCGCCATCGAGCCGGAGCGACTGCGCGGCACGGTGGCCGAGGGTTTCGCCACGCTGAACGGCCGCCTGGATACGGCACTCCAGCGGACCGGCCAGACAGAGCAGGACATCGAAGATCTCCAGGGCCGCGTGTCTGCTCTGGAGAAGGGCCGCTGGCCGCTGCCGTCGATCGCCGCGCTCGTGGCCGCCGCGGGCCTGGTCTTCTCCCTGTACCAGATGACCGCCCGCTGACTGGAGGCCCCGTGACGTCTGCTCACTGGGTATGGAGCGGTCTGCTCGCTGCGGGGGCCGCGTTCGAGGTGTACGCGCTGCGCAACGGCCGTACTGGGGACACGCTCTCGGAGCGGACCCGGGCATGGTTCCGGGTCCGCACGCCTGCCGGTCGTGCTGTGTTCGCTGTCGGGTGGCTGGGCTTCGCTACCTGGTATCTGATCCACACCCTGGGCTGATGCCCGCCCAGCCGCCTGTCCCCTCTCGCGCTGCGTGCGCGGGAGGGGACCTTTCGTGCGTTCGGGGTCAGTGCAGGGCGTCAATCGCCTTCGTGACCAGCGCCCGGGCCTCGGCGCCGTACACGGCCATGCTCCTCAGCTCCTCGAACGCCTTCACGTACATAGCAATCTCGGACGGCTGAGAAACCTGGACACGGGCCGCGAGCAGCTCGACGGATACGAGGGTCTCGTCGTACACGTGGAACAGCTCCTGCGGCCATATGGGGCGCTCAGTGGTCGCGCTGGGGATGATGCCCAGGGACACCTGTGGGAGAGCACCGGCGGTCAGCAGGTAGCCGAGCTGTGCGGCCATCGCGTCGCTGTCCGCCAGCTGGTAGTAGAGCACCGGCTCCTCAATGACCATGGCGAACCGGTGCCCCGGCTGGTGGATGATCCGGGACCGCTCAAGCCGCGCGGCGACCGCGTCGGCGACGTCGTTGGGGATGTCCCGGAAGCGGGTGATCGAGGTCATCAGTCCGCGCGCGTAGCCCTCGGTCTGGAGCAGGCCGGGGACCATGGTGGGCGAGTAGACCCGGAACAGCTGCGTCGCCTTGAATAGCCGCACGTAGCTGTTCTGTAGCTGCTTCAGCCCGGTGCGGACCTTGCGCCGCCAATCCATGTACATCGATTCGGCGGTACGGGACTGGGCAATGATGTCGTCGGCCTGCCCGGGCACACCGCACGCCTCGCACCATCGACGGATGTCGTCGGCCGACGGCGGGGTGCGGGCGCCCTCGATCCGGTACGTCTTGGGATGGGACCAGCCGCAGTGTGCGGCCAGCTCAGGCCCGGTGAGCCCAGCATCGGCACGTAGTTCTTTCAGGCGCTGCGCGACGGCTTCGCGGGCTGCCTGCGCCGACGAGGATGGAGAGATGGGCATGAGCTGGCCTGAACACTTTCTCGCTAGCTGATCTTGTACTCGTCGTGCGGGACAGCGCGCGCCCACACCGCCTCGAAGGCGTCGGCGCATAGCTTCGCCGCGGCTGGGTCCTCACTGATTTCTCCGCCCGCCGAGGCGCCCTCGCCGGTGAAGTGGTTCCACCGGATCAGCCGGTCGTCGATGAGCCAGAAGTCGTTGCCGGGGAGCGGGATGTCCGAGGCGCGGCGGCGCGGCAGCCACCGGACCTGTTCGCCGGCCGCGATGTTGGTGAACGTGCCGTCGTACAAGAACCGGGTGTACTCGCTGACCGGTTCGGACACGATGCGGGCCCGGCGGACCAGGACGCCGCGGCTTGCGGTCTCCTGGATCAGGTCGAGCCACGGCCGCCACCAGGACGCGCGGTCCGCCGGGTCGTAGCGAAATCCTGCCCGCCATTCGGCGAAAGGGCCCTTCTCATAGTCGACGGCGTAGGTGTCGCGCATCTCCAGGTGGACGGCTGAGCGCGTCGCGGACCCGAGGAGTTCAGGCCACGTCGGAACGCTCAAGGGCATCACACGCCTCCCTGATCATGTGCACCATCCTGGCGGGGATCCGGATCACTGTTTCGTGCTCGGGGATGCCCACCGCGTGGCCCGGTACCTCGAATGCGGCGTATTCCGCTTCGAGTTGTGGGCTCGGCTTCCATCCTTGGAGAACGAGTTCCTTCTGCTGTTGGTCGACCCACACGGTGGGGCTTTCGCCGTCTCCGGTGTTCGGGTCGATCCCGATGAACTGTAGGGCAATGACCGCCTCCGGTCGTCGTGGTGTTCAGGGATGTACATCACCGTCCTGTGTTACAGATGGCTGGTCAAGAGCGCAAACAAGACGTGTGTACATGCGTGCACATTGCTGGCTACGGTGCACACGACGCTTCTAGCGTCTGAGCATGCAGACGGGAATCTGGCTTGCCGCGGCCGTCAACGCGGCGAATCCTGGCTGGTGTCACTGGCACAGGGGCTCCTCGGCGACGGCCGAGCTGATTCAGTACGGGGAGCGGTCGTCCGGGCCGCCGGTGGCGCTGTACGCGTGCGCGCCGTGCCGTGAGCAGCGCGGCCTCATGCCGCTCCGGGACCCGTCGTGAAGCCGCGCCCCGACACGACCGGTGAGTCGTGGAACGGCTACTGCTGGGCGTCGTTCCAGGGTGGTCGTGCGCGCTGCACTCGCGACCCGGGGCACGAGGGCGATCACGAGGACTACTACACACCGGCTCGCTGGCCGAACCGCGGCCCGGAGCCGCAGTGACCGCGCCCGCCGTCGAGAGGACGGCCACACGCACTTCCTGCCGCGAGCAGCCCATACCCGCCGCGCAGGCGCTCAGCTGGGAGCAGTACGCCGGGCGGGCCTGTGTCGCCTGCGGCAAACCGCTCACGACCGGCGCCGTGCCCCGAGGCAAGGCCCGCGGCCGTCAAGGGGCCCACGTCCTCGATGTCGAGGTGTGGGCCTGCCCATGAGCCCCCGCATGCGCGTTCCCGTCGGTGAGGGCGCGTAGTGCGGTGAAGCGAGACGTCCGATGGCGAGCCGTACAGGCGCCCGCTGCCACAGCCCCGGCCGGTCACAGGATTCCCGTCCGGCCGGCCCGGGGCTCATGTGGCCAACCGA
>NZ_JBVJKN010000027.1:0-106802 GCF_055585225.1 Streptomyces sp. NPDC053673
GGTACTGCAGGGGGGACCCTGTGGGAGAGTAGGACGCCGCCGAACAATCTTTAGCCTCAACCCCCGGACATCGTCCGGGGGTTGAGGCATTTTTGTGTTCAGGACGACGTCTTCGGGTGTGCCTCGAAGAACTCCCAGATGAGATCGGTCGCGTTGACGCCCGTCACCGGGTCGCCCATCGTCTGGTCCTTGCTGCCCGGCCAGTTGTGGCCCCGCCGCCGCTGACCGGGGCGATCGCGGCCAGCGTGCCCGGGAGCTCTTGCCGGCTGCGTTGCCGAAGGCTTCCGGGACTTCTGCCTTCCAGCGCTGTCGTCGTCCGTGTTCGCGCTGCAGCCGGCCACAGGGGAACAACAGGGCCAGAGCGGCGATCTGTAAGAGGCGTATCCGCATTGGCGCATGGTGGCAGCGGCTCGATGGGCGGTCCAGAGGAATGGATGGTTCTGAGCACACACGAGTTCGGGGTATGATCTATTCCGTTGCCGCGCGGGAGACCACGAAAGCGCAACAGGCCCCTATAGCTCAGTCGGCAGAGCGTCTCCATGGTAAGGAGAAGGTCAACGGTTCGATTCCGTTTGGGGGCTCCGAACGGAAGAAGGCCCCCGCCTCACGGCGGGGGCCTTCTTCATGTCCGGATCCGGCTCAGCCCGTGTGGGGCTCCGGGACGCGCATGGCGAGGATGGCCATGTCGTCCGAGGCGGGCTCGGCGGCGAACCGCTCGACCGCGCGGAGGATGCGCGCGGCGACCGCGCCGGCCGTCAGGCCCGTACAGGTCGTCAGAACGTCGATGAGGCCGTCGTCGCCGAGCATGCGGGTGCCCTCGCGGCGTTCGGTGACGCCATCGGTCACGCAGAGCAGGACGTCGCCCGGGTCGAGGGTGACGGTCTGCTCGTACAGCTCCAGGTCCTCCATCACGCCGAGCAGGGGCTGTGGCTCGGCCGCCGGTTCGACGGAGCCGTCCTGGCGCAGGCGCAGGGGGAGCGGATGGCCGGCGCACACGACCTTCAGGAGTGCGGAGCCGTCCTCCTGGGGCCACAACTCGCCGTACAGCAGGGTGAGGAAGCGACTGCGGGCGCCCTCGTCGAGGATCGCCGCGTTCAGCCGTTCCAGGACCGCGGGGCCGCCGAAGCCCTCGCGGGCCAGCAGACGCAGGGCGTGGCGGGCCAGGCCGGTGACGGCGGCCGCCTCCGGACCCGTACCGCAGACGTCGCCGATGGCGAAGCCGTACGCCCCGTCGCGGATCGGGAAGAGGTCGTAGAAGTCACCGCCGACCTCGTTGCCTTCGCCCGCGGCGCGGTAGATGACCTCGACCTCGACGCCCGGGACCTGGGGGAGGCCGGGCGGCAGGAGGCTGCGCTGGAGCGACTGACTGATGGCCGTGCGCTCGGAGTAGAGGCGGGCGTTGTCGAGCGCGAGAGCCGCTCGGCGGGAGAGGTCCTCCGCGAGTTCCAGGATCTCCTGGCGGAAGTGGTCGTCGGAGGGCTTGCCGAGGGTGAGCATGCCGATGACGCGGTTACGGGCGACCAGCGGAAGGACCACTGTCTCGCCGCCGACCGCGGAGGCCGTGGCCAGGGTCGTACCGATGCCGGAGGCCAAGTGGGTGGCGCCGAGACCCAGTTCGCGCATGGAGGTGCGCAGGGCGGCCTGGTGGGCGGCGTCGGCGGGTGCGGTCCAGACGCGTGCGCCGGGGGTGGGGACCGGGTCCGGCGGCTGGATCCTGGAGAGCAGGGCCTTCAGGCCGTCGATGCGCTCCTCGTCCTCGTGCAGGACGTACGAGAGGTACGGCTCGGAGGCCTGGTCGGCGATCGTGTAGACCGCGCACCAGGTGGCGAGGGTGGGGACGGTCATCTGTGCCATCAGGGCCAGGGTCTGGTCGCGGTCCAGTGTGCCCGCCAGCAGGTCGGAGGCTTCGACGAGGAAGCTGAGTGAGCCGCGGCGGAGCCGTTCCAGCTCGCCGAGGCGGGCCGATTCGACGGCGAGCGCGATGCGGTCGGCGGCGAACTGCAGGCGCAGCGCTTCCTCGTTGGAGTACCGGCCCGAGGCTTCCGCCGCGACGCCGAGGGAGCCGGTGAGGCGGCCCTCGACCTTGAGCGGGACGGTGACGACGGAGCGCATGCCGGTGCCGCCGAGCAGCGGGACGGCGCCGGGAACGGCGGTGAGGTCCTCGTGGACGGCGGGCATACGGGCGGAGCCGTACCGGCCGGTGCCGGCCTCGACCGGGACGCGGGCGAAACGCTGCCGTGCGGAGGGCAGCCCGGTGGTGGCCCGTACCTCCAGCTCCGTCTCGTCGTCGGTGGCCAGGAGCAGGAAGGCGGAGTCGCCGTCGAGCATGTCGCGGGCGCGCTCGACCGTGCGCTGGAGCAGACCGTCGAGGTCGTCGGGGGCGGGAGAACCGATGAAGACCTCGAAGGGGTCCGCATTGCGGTTCTCGGGTCCGGAGCCGTCCGTCGCGGGGACGCGGACGGGGGTCTGGAGTACCGCGCGCTCGTAGTCGCGGACGAGGAGGCAGACAGTGGAGGCCTCGCCGTGGGTGTCGCGGACGCGCAGATGGGAGGCGTAGACGGGGATGACGCGGCCGTCGGTGCCGCGGACGCCGTAGCTGCCTTCCCAGCGGGACAGTTGGAGGGCCTCGGCGATACCGGTGCCGATGCCGGGGGTGTGCGGCCAGGCGGCGAAGTCGCCGAGGGGCTTGCCGAGAACCTGGTCCGCGACGTAACCGAAGAGGTGCTCGGCGTCGTCGTTCCAGGAGGTGATTGCGCCGTTGCGGTCGATCTGGGCGACAGCGACGCGTACGCGCTCGTCGGCGACCGGCAGGAGGTCGGTGGGGAGGACCGGGCCGGCCGAGCGGGTGCCCACCATGCGCTGCGGCAGATCGAGCTGGAACCAGACCTGCTTGTGGGTCGGTGTGTACTCGACACCCCAGCGGGTGGCGAGTGCCGCGCAGAGCAGCAGCCCCCGGCCGTTCTCGCGGTCGGGGTGGGCGTGGGTCCTGCCGCCGCCCTGGATGGGGATCTCGCGCTCGGGATAGCGGTCGGCGACCTCGACCCGTACGCCTTCATCGGTCCGCAGGCAGAGCACGTCGGCGGCGGTGCCGGCGTGGATCACCGCATTGGTGACGAGCTCGCTGGTGAGGACCACGGCGTCATCGACGACGTCGGAGTATCCCCAGCCCTGGAGTGTGTCCCGGACGAAGGCCCGGGCGGTTGCCACCGACCGTCCGACGGGGTCGAAGCTGGCAGCCGCCCGCGCGGTGATCACAGAACTCCTCGTACGCGTCTCGACGCCCGGCTCTGCCATGGTCGGTGCCGCCCCTCCCGGTGCCCGGTGGTAGTCCTCGCGCCACACGCCCCCGCCGGGCGACCGGGGCGGTTGGACAGCCGGATGCCAGGTTACTTACCTTCGCTGTCCGAGCGGATGCCGGTCACCGCCGTTTCCGCCTTCCGAGGGCGGGGACGCTAAGCGAAGCTGTCGAACTGTTATGGCCTGGTTCGGCTGCGGTGAAACACTGGGCAAGCTTCCAGAGACAGCCCGAGCATGATGGTCAACCCCTGCGGGAGGGACACGGTGGAGTCTGGTGCAACAGCGCGGGGCACTGGCACGCGCGCACAAGGCGGTCAGTCCCGGAGGAATCAGCCCCGCGGGGGGACGACGGAGGTGGACACCGCGGCTCTGAACCGGCTGCTGGTGGCTCTCGTCTCGATGCGGGACGGGAACTTCCGCAAACGGCTGACCGTCTCGGGTGACGGCGTGATGACGGAGATCGCGGCCGTCTTCAACGAGGTCGCCGACCGCAATCTTCATCTCACCGGTGAGCTGGCGCGGGTGCGCCGTGTGGTCGGCCGTGAGGGAAAGCTCACGGAGCGGCTGGAGCCCGGGCCCTGTGAGGGCTCCTGGGCCGCCGCGATCGACGCGTCGAACGCGCTGGTGGACGATCTGGCCCGGCCGGTGTCCGAGGTCGGCAGAGTGCTGTCGGCGGTCGCGGAGGGTGATCTGGAGCAGCGCATGGAGCTCCGGTCGCACGCGGCCGAGGGCGATGGCGCGGTGCGTCCGCTGCGTGGCGAGTTCCTGAAGGTCGCGCGTACGGTCAACAATCTGGTCGACCAGCTGTCGGCGTTCACCGACGAAGTGACGAGGGTCGCACTGGAGGTCGGCACCGAGGGCAAACTCGGCGGCCAGGCGCAGGTGCGAGGTATGTCCGGTTCGTGGAAGGATCTCACGGATTCGGTGAACACCATGGCGTACCGGCTGACGGCTCAGGTGCGTGACATTGCTCTCGTTACGACGGCGGTCGCCAAGGGTGATCTGTCCCGGAAGGTCACTGTCCATGTGGCCGGCGAGATGCTCCAGCTGAAGAACACCGTCAACACGATGGTGGATCAGCTGTCCTCGTTCTCCTCCGAGGTGACCCGGGTCGCGCGTGAGGTGGGCACGGAGGGCGAGCTCGGCGGGCAGGCGGCCGTGCCGGGCGTCGCCGGTGTGTGGAAGGACCTCACCGACTCCGTCAACACGATGGCGGGCAATCTGACCTCGCAGGTACGGGGCATCGCGGAGGTCACGACGGCGGTCGCCAACGGTGATCTGTCGCAGAAGGTCACGGTCAGCGCGCGCGGTGAGGTGGCGCAGCTCGCCGAGACCATCAACCAGATGACGGAGACGCTGCGTACCTTCGCGGACGAAGTGACCCGGGTGGCGAGCGAGGTCGGCGCGGAGGGTCTGCTCGGCGGTCAGGCGCAGGTGCCGGGTGCGGCCGGGACGTGGAAGGACCTGACCGACTCGGTCAACACCGTCTTCCGCAACCTCACGACGCAGGTGCGGGACATCGCGCAGGTGACGACGGCGGTCGCCAACGGTGATCTGTCGCAGAAGGTCACCGTCGATGTCGCGGGCGAGATGCTGGAGTTGAAGAACACCGTCAACACGATGGTGGACCAGCTGCAGTCGTTCGGTTCCGAAGTGACCCGGGTGGCCCGGGAGGTCGGCGTCGAGGGCCGGCTGGGCGGTCAGGCCGAGGTGCCGGGTGCGGCCGGGACGTGGAAGGACCTCACGGACTCGGTGAATACGGCGTTCCGTAACCTCACCGGCCAGGTGCGGGACATCGCGCAGGTGACGACGGCAGTCGCCAACGGTGATCTGTCGCAGAAGGTCACCGTCGACGTGGCCGGCGAGATGCTGGAGTTGAAGAACACCGTCAACACGATGGTGGCGCAGCTGTCGTCGTTCGCCGACCAGGTGACGCGGATGGCGCGGGACGTGGGTACGGAGGGCCGGCTCGGCGGCCAGGCGCGGGTCGACGGCGTATCCGGTACCTGGAAGGAACTCACCGACTCCGTCAACTTCATGGCGGGGAACCTGACGTCACAGGTGCGGCAGATCGCTCAGGTCACCACGGCGGTGGCCCGTGGCGATCTGTCGCAGAAGATCGATGTGGACGCGCGTGGCGAGATCCTGGAGCTGAAGAACACCATCAACACGATGGTCGACCAACTGTCGGCGTTCGCCGAGCAGGTGACCCGGGTGGCCCGTGAGGTGGGTACGGACGGGCGTCTGGGCGGCCAGGCGCAGGTGCCGGGCGTCGCCGGTGTGTGGCGCGATCTGACGGACTCCGTGAACGGCATGGCCGGGAACCTGACCGCCCAGGTCCGCAACATCGCCCAGGTCGCCACGGCGGTGGCTCGTGGTGATCTGTCGCAGAAGATCGATGTGGACGCGCGTGGCGAGATCCTGGAGCTGAAGAACACCCTCAACACGATGGTCGACCAGCTCTCGAACTTCGCGGAGCAGGTGACCCGGGTGGCCCGTGAGGTGGGCACCGAGGGCATCCTCGGCGGCCAGGCCGAGGTGCAGGGCGTCTCCGGTACCTGGAAGGACCTCACCCAGTCCGTCAACTTCATGGCGAACAACCTGACCTCGCAGGTGCGCAACATCGCCGAGGTGACGACGGCGGTCGCCAAGGGCGATCTGTCGAAGAAGATCACCGTCGATGCCAAGGGCGAGATCCTGGAGCTGGTGACGACCGTCAACACGATGGTCGACCAGCTGTCCAACTTCGCGGACGAGGTGACGCGAGTCGCCCGTGAGGTGGGTACGGAAGGCATTCTCGGCGGCCAGGCGCGGGTGCGTGGCGCCACGGGTATCTGGAAGGACCTGAGCGACAACGTCAACACGATGGCCGCCAACCTGACCAGCCAGGTGCGGAACATCTCCCGGGTGTCGTCCGCGGTCGCCCACGGCGATCTGACGAAGAAGGTGACGGTCGAGGCGCGCGGCGAGGTCGCCGAGCTGGCCGACACCGTCAACACGATGGTGACGACGCTGTCGTCGTTCGCGGACGAGGTCACGCGTGTGGCCCGTGAGGTGGGTACGGAAGGCGAGCTGGGCGGCCAGGCGCGTGTCCCGGGCGTGTCCGGTACGTGGAAGGACCTCACCGAGTCCGTGAACTCGATGGCGTCCAATCTGACCGGTCAGGTGCGCCAGATCGCCACGGTCACCACCGCTATCGCCAAGGGCGATCTCACCAAGAAGATCGACATCGACGCCCGTGGTGAGATCCAGGAGCTGAAGAACACCATCAACACGATGGTCGACCAGCTGTCCTCGTTCGCCGAGGAGGTCACGCGTGTGGCCCGTGAGGTGGGCACGGACGGCATGCTGGGAGGCCAGGCGCGCGTACGGGACGTCGACGGTACGTGGCGGGACCTGACGGAGTCCGTGAACGAGATGGCCGGGAACCTGACCCGTCAGGTGCGGGCGATCGCGGCCGTCGCCACGGCGGTGACCCGTGGCGACCTCAACCTGAAGATCGACGTGGACGCCGCGGGCGAGATCCAGGTCCTCCAGGACAACATCAACACGATGATCGCGAACCTGCGCGACACCACGCTCGCCAACGAGGAGCAGGACTGGCTGAAGGGCAACCTGGCCCGTATCTCCGGTCTGATGCAGGGCAGGCGCGACCTGGACGACGTCGCCTCGCTGATCATGAGCGAGCTGACGCCGGTGGTCTCGGCGCAGCACGGCGCGTTCTTCCTGGCGATGCCGACGGGCGGGGGCGGAGAGCTCGGCTCGGGCGGCGAGGGCTCGTACGAGCTGGTGATGCGCGGCAGTTACGGCTACTCGGCCGGATCGATGCCGATGTCCTTCCGGCCGGGGGAGACCCTGATCGGGACGGCGGCCGAGGAGAAGCGGACGATCCAGGTCAATGTGCCGCCGGGGTATCTGAAGATCTCCTCGGGGCTCGGTGAGGCCTCGCCCGCGTACGTGATCGTGCTGCCGGTGCTGTTCGAGGGGAAGGTCCTCGGCGTGATCGAGCTGGCGTCGTTCCAGCCGTTCACCCAGATCCAGCGGGACTTCCTCAACCAGATCGCCGAGATGATCGCGACGAGCGTCAACACCATCAGCGTCAACACCAAGACCGAGGTGCTGCTGAAGCAGTCGCAGGAGCTGACCGAGCAGCTGCGTGAGCGCTCCGAGGAGCTGGAGAACCGGCAGAAGGCGCTGCAGTCCTCCAACGCCGAACTGGAGGACAAGGCAGAGCTTCTCGCTCAGCAGAACCGCGACATCGAGGTGAAGAACACCGAGATCGAGGAGGCCCGGCAGGTGCTGGAGGAGCGGGCCGAACAGCTCGCGGTCTCCATGCGCTACAAGTCCGAGTTCCTGGCGAACATGTCGCACGAGCTGCGTACACCGCTCAACTCGCTGCTGATCCTCGCCAAGCTGCTCGCCGACAACGCCGACAGCAATCTGACGCCGAAGCAGGTGGAGTTCGCCGAGACGATCCACGGCGCCGGCTCCGATCTGCTGCAGCTCATCAACGACATCCTCGATCTGTCGAAGGTCGAGGCGGGCAAGATGGACGTCAGCCCGACCCGTATCGCGCTCGTCCAGCTCGTCGACTATGTGGAGGCGACGTTCCGGCCCCTCACGGCGGAGAAGGGGCTCGACTTCTCGGTGCGGGTCTCGCCGGAGCTGCCGGCCACCCTGCACACGGACGAGCAGCGGCTGCTTCAGGTGCTGCGCAATCTGCTGTCGAACGCTGTGAAGTTCACCGACACCGGTGCGGTGGAGCTGGTCATCAGGCCGGCGAACGCGGATGTGCCGCAGTCGATCCGCGAGCAGCTGCTGGAGGCGGGCTCGCTGCGCGACGCGGACGGCGACCTGATCGCCTTCTCGGTCACCGACACCGGCATCGGGATCGCGGCGAGCAAGATGCGGGTCATCTTCGAGGCGTTCAAGCAGGCCGACGGCACGACCAGCCGCAAGTACGGCGGTACCGGCCTGGGCCTGTCCATCAGCCGGGAGATCGCGCGGCTGCTCGGTGGCGAGATCCATGCGGCGAGCGAGCCGGGCCGCGGTTCGACGTTCACGCTCTATCTGCCCCTTCACCCGAGCGAACTGCCGCCGCAGGGCTACCCGCAGCTCGTGCCGGGCTCCGAGGCGCCGATGGCCGTGCTCGACGACACTGCGGCTGTCGAGGCGGGTCAGCAGTCCCCGCCGGAGCCGACGCCGAGTGCCGACGCGCACCCCGGTCCCGCGACGCTCTTCCGGCGCCGCCGCAAGGCCCTGGGAACCACCGACCTGCGCCACGCGCTGCCCGGCCAGCCCTCCGCGGCACCGGAGCCCTGGGGGGCGCAGCTTCCGCAGGAGGCCTCCCACGAGCCCCGCCGCACCTTCGAGTTCCACAGCGAGAAGGTGCTCATCGTCGACGACGACATCCGTAACGTCTTCGCGCTCACCAGTGTGCTGGAGCAGCACGGTCTGTCGGTGCTGTACGCGGAGAACGGGCGCGAGGGCATCGAAGTCCTCGAGCAGCACGACGATGTGACGGTCGTACTGATGGACATCATGATGCCCGAGATGGACGGCTATGCGACGACGACGGCGATTCGCAGGATGCCGCAGTTCGCCGGGCTGCCGATCATCGCGCTCACCGCGAAGGCGATGAAGGGCGACCGGGAGAAGGCGATCGAATCGGGCGCGTCCGACTATGTCACCAAGCCGGTCGACCCTGATCATCTGCTCTCCGTCATGGAGCAGTGGATGCGCGGAAAGTGACGATGGTTGGTCGCGTGTGCATCACAGTCTGATTGCGGACTGTGCGGATTCTCGTAAGTTGCTGACTGGCTGTGGCCGAAGGCGTGTGAGGGGCCGATATCCGGGGAACCTTCTGGTCTCCCACCGCGTTTCTGGTACGTGCACAGTGACATCGCGGTGACAGGGTGTGGCGACGGGCGGGGTGCGGCTACCATGACCGGCACAAGGACGGGCGACGCAAGGGAGTCGTCCCCTGGGGCGGCGCCCGGTGCTTCCCCCGGCTCTTCGAGCTGGGGAGACCCCAAGCCGGGGCGAGGAGGGCGAGGCATGGTGCAGAAGGCCAAGATCCTCCTGGTCGATGACCGGCCGGAGAATCTGCTGGCGCTGGAGGCCATCCTCTCTGCGCTCGATCAGACGCTGGTGCGGGCATCGTCAGGGGAGGAAGCGCTCAAAGCGCTGCTGACGGACGACTTTGCGGTCATTCTGCTGGACGTCCAGATGCCAGGAATGGACGGTTTCGAGACCGCTGCGCACATCAAGCGGCGGGAACGGACCCGGGACATTCCGATCATCTTCCTGACCGCGATCAACCACGGTCCGCACCACACCTTCCGCGGTTACGCCGCGGGCGCGGTGGACTACATCTCCAAGCCGTTCGACCCGTGGGTCCTGCGCGCGAAGGTCTCCGTCTTCGTCGAGCTCTACATGAAGAACTGCCAGCTGCGCGAGCAGGCAGCCCTGCTCCGCCTGCAGCTGGAGGGCAGCGGGCACGGCACGGGCGACACCAAGGAGCCGGCGGGCCTGCTCGCCGAACTCTCCGCGCGTCTCGCTGCAGTTGAGGAGCAGGCGGAAGCACTCTCCAAGCAGCTCGACGACGATTCGGCGGATGCGGCAGCCGTCGCCACCGCCGCCCATCTCGAACGCAAACTCACGGGTCTGCGCAGGGCGCTGGACGCCCTGGAGCCCGGTGCGGGCACGGGTACGGCGACTCTCCCCTCGCAGAACTAGTGCCCCTCCCGACAAGCGCTGCCCTGTCGCGGCACTGGCGGCCCGGAGAGGGCCCCTCGGCTGAGTAAACGTCAGTTTCCGGTCACGGTACGAACGACACGAACGGGTGAAGCGGTGGGCACACGTGTCCGCCGCCGTTCACACCGGTAACCTCACCACCATGGCCTCACGTACGTCCGGCAAGGGTTCCCAGGGCACGGCGGGCACCGCGAAGCCGCGCGCCGGCCGTACGACTGGCGCTGCGAAGAAAGCGGCGCCTGCCAAGAAGCCCGCGGCCAAGAAGACCGCCACCAAGAAGACCGCGCCCGCCAAGAAGGCGCCGGCGAAGAAGACGGCTGCGAAGAAGGCCGCTCCGAAACCCGCCCCCAGTCCCACCGGGGGCGTGTACCGGCTTGCGCGCGCCCTCTGGCTGGGTGTCGCGCACGCAGTCGGAGCGATGTTCCGGGGTATAGGACGGGGTGCCAAGGGGCTCGACCCGGCGCACCGCAAGGACGGGCTCGCGCTGCTGCTGCTCGCCCTCGCGTTGATCGTCGCCGCCGGCACCTGGTCCAATCTGCGCGGCCCGGTCGGCGATCTCGTCGAGATGCTCGTCACCGGAGCGTTCGGCCGGCTCGATCTGCTCGTGCCGATACTGCTCGCCGCGATCGCCGTACGGCTGATCCTCTACCCCGAGAAGCCCGAGGCCAACGGCCGTATCGTCATCGGGCTCTCGGCGTTGGTCATCGGCGTGCTCGGTCAGGTCCACATCGCCTGTGGTTCGCCGGGGCGTGACGAGGGCTCGGAGGCGATGCAGGACGCGGGCGGACTGATCGGCTGGGCCGCGTCCAAGCCGCTGATCTTCGCCATGGGTGAGGTCCTCGCCGTACCGCTGCTGCTGTTGCTCACCGTCTTCGGCCTGCTCGTCGTCACCGCCACCCCGGTCAACGCGATCCCGCAGCGGCTGCGACAGCTCGGCGTCCGGCTGGGGCTCGCCGACGCTCCGTACGAAGTCGACGAAGACGAGAACGACGACGAGGACGAGGGCCGGTACGACGACGAGTGGCGGGAGGCGCAGCCCGTCCGGCGCTCGCGCCGGCGCGGCCCGTCCTCGGACGAGGTTTACGACGCGGAGCAAGCAGAGGAGGCGGCGCTCTCCCGGCGCCGGCGGCCGCGGCCCTCGGCGCAGCCCGTCCCGGACCGGCCCATGGACGCGGTCGACGTGGCCGCGGCCGCCGCCGCTGCCCTGGACGGGGCCGTGCTCAACGGGATGCCGCCCTCGCCGATCGTCGCCGACCTGACCCGGGACGTCACCGCCGACCGGGAGCGCGCCGTCGGACCCGTACCGGGCGCCAGGAGCGAGCAGCCGATGCCCGCCGCTTCCGGCGGCGCCGTACCGGACCTGACCAAACCCGCACCCGAGGAGTCCCAGCCCCTCCCGCCGCGCGCCGAGCAGCTCCAGCTGTCCGGCGACATCACGTACGCGCTCCCGTCGCTGGATCTGCTGGAGCGCGGCGGTCCGGGCAAGACCCGCAGCGCCGCGAACGACGCGATCGTCGCGTCGCTGACGAACGTCTTCGCGGAGTTCAAGGTCGACGCCGCGGTCACCGGCTTCACCCGCGGCCCGACGGTCACCCGCTACGAGGTGGAACTGGGACCGGCCGTGAAGGTCGAGCGGATCACCGCGCTGACCAAGAACATCGCGTACGCCGTCGCCAGTCCGGATGTCCGGATCATCTCGCCGATCCCCGGCAAGTCCGCCGTCGGCATCGAGATCCCCAATTCCGACCGCGAGATGGTCAACCTCGGCGATGTGCTGCGCCTGGCCGACGCGGCGGGGGACGACCACCCGATGCTGGTCGCGCTCGGCAAGGACGTCGAGGGCGGCTATGTGATGGCCAATCTCGCGAAGATGCCGCACGTCCTGGTCGCCGGTGCCACCGGATCGGGAAAGTCCTCGTGCATCAACTGCCTGATCACCTCGGTGATGATAAGAGCGACCCCGGAGGACGTCCGGATGGTCCTCGTCGACCCCAAGCGGGTCGAGCTCACCGCGTACGAGGGCATCCCGCACCTGATCACGCCCATCATCACCAACCCGAAGCGGGCCGCCGAGGCGCTGCAGTGGGTCGTCCGCGAGATGGATCTGCGCTACGACGACCTCGCGGCATTCGGGTACCGGCACATCGACGACTTCAACCAGGCCATCCGGAACGGCAAGGTCAAACTGCCCGAAGGCAGCGAGCGTGACCTGCAGCCGTATCCGTACCTGCTGGTCATAGTCGACGAGCTCGCGGACCTGATGATGGTCGCCCCGCGGGACGTCGAGGACGCCATCGTCCGCATCACCCAGCTGGCGCGCGCGGCCGGTATCCATCTGGTACTGGCCACCCAGCGGCCCTCTGTCGATGTCGTCACGGGTCTGATCAAGGCGAATGTGCCCTCGCGGCTCGCCTTCGCGACCTCGTCGCTCGCCGACAGCCGGGTCATCCTCGACCAGCCCGGTGCCGAAAAGTTGATCGGAAAGGGTGACGGTCTGTTCCTCCCAATGGGTGCGAACAAGCCGACCCGTATGCAAGGCGCCTTCGTCACCGAGGAGGAGGTCGCGGCCGTCGTCCAGCACTGCAAGGACCAGATGGCCCCCGTCTTCCGGGACGACGTGGTGGTCGGGACGAAGCAGAAGAAGGAGATCGACGAGGACATCGGCGACGATCTCGATCTGCTCTGTCAGGCCGCCGAGCTGGTGGTTTCCACCCAGTTCGGGTCGACGTCCATGCTCCAGCGGAAGCTGCGCGTCGGCTTCGCGAAGGCCGGTCGGCTGATGGACCTCATGGAGTCCCGGAACATCGTGGGCCCCAGCGAGGGCTCAAAGGCGCGCGACGTCCTGGTGAAACCTGATGAGCTGGATGGAGTGCTCGCGGTGATCCGCGGGGAGTCTCACTCGTAGGGGAAAATGAGGCAACCGTTTCCCTTGGTCGTACGTCAAGTTGGAGGGAGGGACAGCACCATGTCCCATCCTCACGCTGTCCTTCCATTCTGATGGCGTACAAACGGCATCCGCCCGGTTGCCCCACCCTTTCGTACCACCCCTAGACTGAACCTCCAGCAGGTGGCTACACGCTCGAAAGGCGCCCCCGTGTCCATCGGCAACTCCCCCGAAGACGACCGGCCTTCGATCGAGGACGACCGGCCTTCGATCGGTCGTTCACTCCAGCAGGCTCGTACCGACGCAGGTCTGACCATGGAAGAGGTCAGTACCTCCACCCGCGTGCGCGTCCCCATCGTGCAGGCGATCGAGCAGGACGACTTCTCCCGCTGCGGTGGTGATGTGTACGCGCGCGGGCACATCAGGACGCTCGCACGTGCCGTAGGACTGGATCCGGCTCCGTTCATCGCGCAGTACGACGCGGAGCACGGCGGCAGGCCCTCGCCCACGCCCGCAGCCCCCCTCTTCGAGGCGGAACGTATCCGCCCCGAGCCCAGGCGCCCGAACTGGACCGCCGCGATGGTCGCGGCGATCGTCGCCGTCATCGGATTCGCCGGCTTCACGCTCTTCAACGGCGGAGACGACGGCAACGGCACCAAGCAGGTCGCCGAGGGCCCGACGCCCGAGAAGCCCACCAAGAAGCCGGCCCCGGCCAAGCCGGCCGATCCCAAGCCGGACCCCTCCGAGAGCGCCATCGCCGCCGTACCGCAGGACAAGGTGACGGTGAAGCTGTCCGCCGTCGACGACAAGAGCTGGATCTCCGCCAAGTCCGCCAACGGCAAGCTGCTCTTCGACGGACTGCTGCTCGCGGGCGAGTCCAAGACCTTCCAGGACGACGAGCGGCTGGACCTGATCCTGGGCAATGCCGGCGCGATCGATCTGTTCGTGAACGGCAAGAAGGTGGCGGATCAGTTCGAGACCGGGCAGGTCGAACGGCTGTCCTACTCGAAGGGTGACCCCGAGGCCGGCTGACCCCCGGGGACCGGTGGTCCCCGACTGTTAACCTCGCGGATCGGGCGTGGGCCAGGACAAAGTAGTCTTGAGTCCATGCCCGAACGCCGTACCGTCGCCCTTGTCACTCTTGGCTGCGCCCGTAACGAGGTGGACTCGGAGGAGCTCGCAGGCCGCTTGGCAGCGGACGGCTGGGAGCTCGTCGAGGAAGCCGCCGATGCGGATGTCGCGGTCGTCAACACCTGCGGATTCGTCGAAGCCGCCAAGAAGGACTCCGTCGACGCGCTGCTCGAAGCCAACGATCTCAAGGATCACGGGAAGACCCAGGCCGTCGTCGCCGTGGGCTGCATGGCCGAGCGGTACGGCAAAGAGCTCGCGGACGCCCTGCCCGAGGCGGACGGCGTGCTCGGCTTCGACGACTACGCCGACATCTCCGACCGGCTCCAGACCATCCTGAGCGGCGGAATCCACGCCTCGCACACTCCGCGCGACCGGCGCAAGCTGCTGCCCATCAGCCCTTCGCAGCGGCAGGACTCGCTCACGGACGTGGCTCTGCCCGGGCACGCCCAGGCGCCGGTCCCGGCCCCTGCTCAGGCCCCCGAGAACGTCCCGGCCGACCTCCCCGACGGTCTCGCGCCCGCCTCCGGTCCGCGCGCGCCGCTGCGCCGCAGACTGGACACCAGCCCGGTCGCCTCGGTGAAGCTCGCCTCAGGCTGCGACCGGCGCTGCTCGTTCTGCGCGATCCCGTCCTTCCGCGGCTCCTTCGTCTCCCGCCGCCCGAGCGATGTCCTGGGCGAGACGCGCTGGCTCGCCGAGCAGGGCGTCAAGGAGATCATGCTGGTCTCCGAGAACAACACCTCGTACGGCAAGGACCTCGGCGACATCCGGCTGCTGGAGACCCTGCTGCCGGAGCTCGCGTCGGTCGACGGAATCGAGCGGGTCCGGGTCAGCTATCTGCAGCCCGCCGAGATGCGTCCTGGCCTCATCGACGTGCTGACGTCTACGGAGAAGGTCGCCCCGTACTTCGACCTGTCGTTCCAGCACAGTGCGCCCGCCGTGCTGCGCGCGATGCGGCGCTTCGGGGACACCGAGCGTTTCCTGGAGCTGCTGGAGACGATCCGCTCCAAGGCTCCGCAGGCGGGCGTGCGGTCCAACTTCATCGTCGGCTTCCCGGGGGAGACCGAGGCGGACTTCAACGAGCTGGAGCGCTTCCTCACGGAGGCGCGGCTTGATGCCATCGGAGTCTTCGGCTACTCCGACGAGGACGGCACCGAGGCCGCGGGATACGACCTCAAGCTCGACCAGGACGTCATCGACGAGCGTCTCGCGCATCTGTCCCGGCTCGCCGAGGAGCTCACCGCACAGCGCGCGGAGGAGCGGATCGGCGAGACCCTGCACGTGCTGGTCGAGAGCGTGGACGACGAGGACGGGGCGCTGGGCCGCGCCGCCCACCAGGCGCCCGAGACCGACGGCCAGGTGATCTTCACCGCCCCCGAGGGCCTGGCGCCCGGACGTATCGTCGAAGCCAAGGTCGTGGGAACGGAGGGTGTCGACCTGGTGGCCGACGTCGTCTCCGAGTGTCGTGAGGAGGCAGGCAGATGACCGGAGTCCCGGCATCCGCTGCGGGCGGTACCGGCAAGCCGGCGCCCGGCGGCAAGCTGGGCGCTGCGGCCGTCAACCAGGCCAGCCTGTGGAACATCGCGAACATCCTCACCATGGTGCGCCTGGTGCTGGTCCCCGGGTTCGTGATCCTGCTCCTCCAGGACGGCGGCCACGACCCCGTCTGGCGTGCCTGGGCGTGGGCGGCGTTCGCCGTCGCCATGATCACCGACATCTTCGACGGCCATCTGGCGCGCCAGTACAACCTGGTCACGGACTTCGGGAAGATCGCGGACCCGATCGCGGACAAGGCGATCATGGCGGCCGGTCTGATCTGTCTCTCAGCGCTCGGCGATCTGCCCTGGTGGGTGACAGGGGTGATCCTCTTCCGTGAGCTGGGGATCACGCTGATGCGCTTCTGGGTGATCCGGCACGGGGTGATCCCGGCCAGCCGTGGCGGCAAGATGAAGACCCTCGCCCAGGGCACGGCGGTCGGGATGTACGTCCTCGTGCTGACCGGTCCGCTGGCGACCCTGCGCTGGTGGGTGATGGCGGTCGCGGTCGTGCTGACCGTGGTCACCGGCCTGGATTACGTGCGACAGGCGGTGGTCCTGCGACGTAAGGGGCTCGCTGCCGAGCGCGCAGCTGCGCGGGACACCGCGGAGTCCGCACGATGAGCGTCGCGGCCGGGGTGCTCGCGCTGCTTGCGGAGCGTGGCGAGACCCTGGCCGTCGCGGAGTCGCTCACGGGCGGTCTGGTGGCCGCGGAGCTGACCTCCGTACCCGGGGCCTCGAAGTCCTTCCGCGGCTCCGTGACGGCGTACGCAACGGCCGTGAAGCAGGATCTTCTGGGCGTCGACGGGGCCCTTCTGGCCGAGCGCGGTGCGGTCGATTCCGAGGTGGCCGCGCAGATGGCGGCCGGTGTGCGGGCCCGGCTGGGTGCCGGCTGGGGGATCGCGACCACCGGAGTCGCGGGGCCCGAGGCGCAGGACGGGCGGCCCGTGGGAACGGTCTTCGTGGCGGTCGCAGGCCCGGACGGCGCACAGAAAGTGCACACGCTGCGATTGAACGGCGACCGTGCGGAAATCCGTAGAGAGAGTGTACGGAGCGTGCTGGAACTGCTCGCCGGGGAACTTTCGGGGAATGGGCGGGCACAGGATACGGAACAGAACGGGGGGAATTGATGTTTGCAGCCCTGAGTGAACACGACATCGCTCCCCGCACGGCCGCAGCGCGAGGCGGTACGGTGGGGCGTGAAGGATGCGGCTACACGGTCCGAGGAGGGAGCCACCGATGATTCTGCTCCGTCGCCTGCTGGGTGACGTGCTGCGTCGGCAGCGCCAGCGTCAGGGCCGTACTCTGCGCGAAGTCTCCTCGTCCGCCCGAGTTTCTCTCGGCTATCTCTCCGAGGTGGAGCGGGGGCAGAAGGAGGCTTCCTCCGAGCTGCTCTCCGCGATCTGCGACGCGCTTGACGTACGGATGTCCGAGCTCATGCGTGAAGTGAGCGACGAGCTGTCGCTGGCCGAACTGGCCGAGTCGGCAGCGGCGAGCGAGCCGCTGTCCGCACCGGTGCGTCCGCTCAGTTCGGTGTCCGTGACGTCGGTGGCGGGCGTGCCGACGGAACGGGTGACGATCAAGGCGCCCGCAGAAGCGGTGGATGTCGTCGCCGCTTGATCTCCACGTGTGAGCCCCGGCCGGACAGCTACCCGGCCGGGGCTTCGCTTTTCTCCCGCCTGACCGTTTTGCGGCATATGTGCCATGGTGGAGAGCGGTGTCATCGCAGCGGTGCCATCGAAACGGTGTCACGGGAACGGAGGTCGCGATGTCTGTGGTGAAGAGCCCGCTCTCCGAGCAGGAACGCAAGATCACGGGTGAGGCCCTTCAGGGTGCACTGGTGGACCTGGTCGACCTGGCGCTGGTGGCCAAGCAGGTCCACTGGAACGTCGTCGGGCCACGCTTCCGTTCGGTGCACCTCCAGCTGGACGATGTCGTCGCCACGGCCAGACAGCACTCGGACACCGTGGCCGAACGTGCTGCCGCGATCGGTGTCACGCCCGACGGCCGGGCCGCGACGGTCGCCTCGACAAGCGGCATCGGCAAGGTGCCGGACGGCTGGATCCAGGACTCCGACGTGGTGAGCACGTTGGTGAAGGCGCTGGGCTCGGTGATTGCGAGGATGCGTGAACGGATCGAGGCCACGGCGGAACCGGACCCGGTGAGCCAGGACATCCTGATCGGGCTCACGGCCGACCTGGAGAAGCATGCCTGGATGTTCCAGGCGGAGAGCGTGTAGCGCGGTGAGCATGGCCGAAGGTGGGCCGGAGGCTCCTCCGACGGCTGGGCCGGCCGGCGTTGCCTGCGGCGTGCGCGGGCGCATGGCCCGGTGCATGAACCCCTGGGGCGTCAGGCACATACGCTGCGGGCGCGCCTGGTGTGCACCCGGTGCGCCCTCCCGCCGAGTGATCGGTCCGGTCTAGCGTCGACCGGAGGAGGCGGCCATGGTAAGGCGATGGGTCCTGCTGCCGGTGCTCGCACTGGGCGCGATGTGGTGGTGGGCCGTTCTGCGGCTGGCGCTGGTGCCGGAGCATGCGGGACTCGTCGAGGGGGCAGTGGCGGCAGGCGGGTGGGGGCTCAGCCTGTTGCCGGTGCATGTGGCGTCGCGAGCCGGGGATGCCGGTGCGGCCGGGGGAACGACCACGGCTACCACGGCATGGCGACGCCGCCGTTCGGGCGGAGGATCTGACCCGTCGTGAAGGACGACGCGTCGGAGGCGAGATGGAGGACCGCGTGTGCGATGTCCGCGGGCTCGCCGACCCGCCCGAGCGGTGACAGCCGGACCATGGCGGCCTCCGCCTTCTGTTGCAACACCGCGTCATGACGGTCGGTCATGGGCGTACGGATCCAGCCCGGGGCGACCGCGTTGACCCGGACGGCATACGGGCCCAGCTCGGCGGCCAGGGTCTTGGTGAGCTGGACGACTGCGGCCTTGGCCACGCTGTAGCAGAGCAGGCCCGGGTTCGCGGCGTCGACCGCGCCGGAGGCCATGGTGATGATCGAGCCCCGTACGCCCGCGTCGATCATGGAGCGGGCCGCGGCTTGGCAGGCGTACAGCACGCCCTTGAAGTTGACGGCGAGGACCCGGTCGAGGTCCTCGTCGCGTGTCTCGAGGACGGTGCTGGAATGCATGATCCCGGCGACCGCGGCCATGATGTGCAGCGGGCCGGATGCGGTGACGGCCGCCGCGACGGCCGCGTGGAGCCGGTCACGGTCGCTCACGTCGACGAGATGGGTGTGGGCCGTGCCGCCGCCGTCGGCGACCAGGGTCCGGGTCTCGTGGAGGCCTTTCTCGACCACGTCCGCGCAGTGGACGGTGGCGCCCGCCTGGGCGAGGAGAACGGCGGTGGCGCGGCCGATGCCGCTCGCCGCGCCCGTGACGAACGCGGTGCGGCCGGTGAGGTCGTACGCGGTGAGGGGCATGCCGGTGACCGTACGACTGGATCTGACGGGTCGTCAACTAGCGTCGAGCGGCGGGTTCGCAGCGGGGCGTGGGCGTTCAGCCCGCGTGGCCGGCCGCAGCGCCTTCAGCCGCCCGGGCCGGACTGACAGCCCGGGCACCAGTAGGTGACGCGGTCGTCCTGGCCCGCCCTGCGGATCAGAGTGCCGCAGCGCAGACAGGGGCGGCCCTCGCGGCCGTACACGAAAAGGCGCTGTTCGGTACGGCCCGCGGTGGGTGTGGTCCGGCGGTCGAAACGGTCCTTGTTCACCTCGAGGAGGCGATGGGCCGTCGAGACCAGCCGCTCGGGAACGCCGGAGGGAAGTTCGCCGATCGGGAGCCATGGCGTGACCCGGGCCATGAAGGCCAGCTCCGACTTGTAGACGTTGCCGATGCCGGCCAGATTGCGCTGGTCGAGCAGGGCTTCACCGAGCGCCCGGGCCGGGTCGGCGAGCAGATTGCTCAGCGCGGTGCCG
The DNA here is from genome assembly GCF_055585225.1 of Streptomyces sp. NPDC053673. Lineage (NCBI taxonomy): Bacteria > Bacillati > Actinomycetota > Actinomycetes > Kitasatosporales > Streptomycetaceae > Streptomyces > Streptomyces sp. NPDC053673. The sequence goes on from NZ_JBVJKN010000027.1 coordinate 19,516, forward strand.
GGGTCCCAGTCGGGACCCAGCAGATCGGGTCCGAGATGCCCGACCACCTTCTCCTCGTCCTGGGTGCGGAGCAGCTCCAGCACCGGGAGGCGGTACCCGACGGCGACACGCTCCGTATTGCCGAGGATCGCCCGGATCTGGTGGCTCGGGCCGCCGCGCCAGCGCTCGCCCGGCTCGTACACCTGCCAGGAGCCGTCCATCCGCAGATGCGAGTGGATGGTGAGGCCGCCCTCGACGCGGGTGAGCAGGTGTTTGCCGCGCGGAGTGACGTCAAGGACCTCCCGGCCCGTGAGATCAGCGGTGGCGAACCGCGGGACCCGCAGGTCGGAGCGCGTGAGCGTCCGCCCGGCCAGGGCGTCGTGCAGCCTCCGGGCGGTCAGCCAGACGGTGTCTCCTTCGGGCATGGCACCCATGATGCGGCAGGGGCGCACGGGCGTCGCCCTTGCCCGCACGCGCGGCGCCTTCGCGCGCACGCGCGGGACCCGCGACCGGGGCGCGGGGCCCGGGGCCCGGGCCAGGGCCTGTCTTTTGGATCAGGCCGGATCAGGGAGCGGGGTCTGTGCGTGCAGATGCAAGGCGGAGGAGGGAGCCACTGCGGGGGGCACCTCCCGTGCCCGAAGGGCTACGGGGGACATTGGCGCCTGACGACAACGCGGCTGGGGGGTCCCCCCAGGCGAAGCTCTGGGGGAGTGCGTGCCAGGGCACGCGAGCCCGGCAAGATCCGAAAGACACGGCCTCGTGGTCAGGGGCGCAGGCGCAGGCCCCTCGGGGTGGCGTGGAAGCCGGATTCCTCCAGCGGGCGGGACAGGGGAGAGGTCAGGGCCGTGGCCCCGTTGATGCGCTCGACCGTGACCGTGCCGAGCGTGCCCGCGCGGGCAGCCGCGGCGAGAGCCTCGGCCGCGGCCCGGAGCACCGGGGCGTCCGGCTCGGTCGGCCAGGACAGCAGGGTCTTGCCGCCACGCTCCATGTAGAGGGTGAGCTCGCCGTCGACGAGGACGACCAAGGAGCCCGCCTTGCGGCCGGGCTTGTGGCCCGCGCCGGTCGGCGGCTCGGGCCAGGAGAGAGCCGCCCCGTACGCGTTCGCCGGGTCGGCCGCTGCCAGGACCACGGCGCGGGGAGCTGTGTGCGCCTCGGCGCGGTCGCGGGCGGTCGCCGCCGCACGCAGCCGGTCCACCGCACCGTCCATCGCGAACTGGGCCGCCCCGAGGCCCTCGACGACATAGCCGCGCCGGGCCTGCCCGCTGTCCTCGAACGCGGACAGGATGCGGTATGTCGCCGAGAAGCCTCCCTCGACCCCTTCGGCGGCGACCGCGCCCCGGGTCACCACGCCATGACGGTCCAGCAGGGTCCGGGCCAGGGCATGGGCGCGGTGTGTGGGGTCCGGCTCCAGGGCGGGGAGCAGGGACCAGCGCCCGGAGACGGTCGGCGGTCCGGTGCGGGACGCCGGGCGCGCGGCGGCGGTCAGCGAGCCGTACCGCCCGCGCGGGATCGTGCGTTTGGCGCGGTGCGCCGTGGAGCCGGCGGTACGGCCCGAGCCGAGGAGCGAGCGCAGTGGTGCCAGCGTGTCGTTGGTGAGCCGCCCGGACCAGGCCAGATCCCAGAGGGCATCAGCCAGTTGGGGATCGGTGACGTCGGGGTGGGTGGTGGCGCGGATCTGGTCGGCGATCTGCCGGAAGAACAGGCCGTATCCGCCGGAGAGAGTGGTGAGCACCGATTCGTGGAGGGCGGACACCTCCAGTGGGTGCGGCTGCGGGAGCAGCAGCGGGGCCGCGTCCGCGAGATAGAGGGAGATCCAGCCGTCCTTGCCGGGCAGCGCGCCTGCTCCGGCCCACACCACCTCGCCGGTCGTGGTCAGTTCGTCGAGCAGGGTGGGTGAGTACCCCGTGACACGGGAGGGGAGGATCAGCTTCTCCAGCGCGGAGGCAGGCACCGGAGCGCCCTGCAACTGCTCGATGGCGCGGGCCAGTCCGTCGATACCGCGCAGGCTGTTGTTCCCCAGATGCTGCCACTGGGGGAGGAAGGTGGCGAGCGCGGCCGGCGGAACCGGCTCCAGCTCCTGGCGGAGCGCGGCGAGCGAGCGCCGCCGCAGTCGCCTCAGCACGGCCGCATCGCACCATTCCTGACCGATGCCCGAGGGGTGGAACTCACCTTGAACCACCCGCCCGTTCGCCGCCAGGCGCTGCAGTGCGCCGTCCGTGACGGCGGCGCCCAGGCCGAACCGGGCGGCAGCTCGGGACGAGGTGAACGGCCCGTGGGTACGGGCGAAGCGGGCCAGCAGATCGCCCAGCGGGTCCTTGACGGGCTCTGTGAACGCCTCGGGGACGCCCACCGGAAGCGCCGTGCCCAGTGCGTCCCGCAGCCGTCCGGCGTCCTCGACCGCCGCCCAGTGGTCGGCTCCGGCGATACGGACCCGGATGGCGCGCCGGGACGCGACCAGCTCCTCGGGCCAGCGCGGATCGGCGCCCCGCTCGGCCAGCTCGGCGCCGGTGAGCGGCCCCAGCACCCTCAGCAGATCGGCGACGCCCTCCGCGTCCTTGACCTTGCGGTCGTCCGTGAGCCACTGCAGTTCCTGCTCCAGCTCGGTCAGCACGTCCGCGTCGAGCAGCTCGCGGAGCTCGGCCTGGCCGAGCAGCTCGGCGAGCAGCCGGGAGTCCAGGGAGAGGGCCGCGGCGCGCCGTTCGGCGAGCGGCGAGTCCCCCTCGTAGAGGAACTGCGCCACATAGCCGAAGAGGAGGGAACGGGCGAACGGGGACGGCTCCGGGGTGGTGACCTCGACCAGGCGGACGCGGCGGGACTCGATGTCGCCCATCAGTTCCGTGAGCCCGGGGACGTCGAAGACGTCCTGGAGGCACTCCCGCACGGCCTCCAGCACGATCGGGAACGAGCCGAACTCGCTCGCCACCTGCAGCAGCTGCGCCGCGCGCTGACGCTGCTGCCAGAGCGGGGTGCGCTTGCCGGGGTTCCGGCGCGGCAGCAGCAGGGCACGCGCCGCGCACTCACGGAACCGGGACGCGAACAGCGCGGAACCACCCACCTGGTCGGTGACGATCTGGCCGATCTCACCCTTGTCGAAGAGGGTGTCCGTGGCGCCGACGGGAGCCTGCTCGCTGTCGTAGGTCGTGTCGAGGTGCACCGGGTCCTGGTCGAGCAGGTCCAGGCCCATCAGGTCGGCGTCGGGCAGCCGCAGCACGATGCCGTCGTCGGCGTGCATGACCTGCGCGTCCATGCCGTACCGCTCGGCGAGGCGGGCGCCGAGCGCGAGCGCCCACGGGGCATGCACCTGGGCACCGAACGGGGAGTGCACCACGACCCGCCAGTCACCCAGCTCGTCACGGAACCGCTCGACGAGGATCGTGCGGTCGTCGGGGACATGGCCGCAGGCGCGGCGCTGCTCGTCCAGATACGCCAGCACATTGCCGGCGGCCCAGGCGTCGAGCCCGGCGGTCATCAGCCGCAGTCGCGCGTCCTCGTCGGAGAGCGAGCCGATCTCCCGGAGGAACGCGCCCACCGCGCGGCCCAGTTCGAGCGGCCGCCCCAGCTGGTCGCCCTTCCAGAACGGGAGCCGGCCTGGCACTCCGGGAGCGGGGGAGACCAGCACCCGGTCGCGCGTGATGTCCTCGATCCGCCAGGAGGTGGTGCCGAGCGTGAAGACGTCGCCGACGCGGGACTCGTACACCATCTCCTCGTCGAGCTCGCCGACCCGGCCGCCGCCTTTCTTCGGGTCCGCCCCCGCCAGGAAGACGCCGAACAGTCCGCGGTCCGGGATGGTGCCGCCCGAGGTGACCGCGAGTCGCTGGGCGCCGGGACGCCCCGTGACCGTCCCGGCGACCCGGTCCCACACCACGCGCGGGCGCAACTCCGCGAAGGCGTCGGACGGATAGCGCCCCGCGAGCATGTCGAGCACGGCCGTGAACGCCGACTCGGGGAGCGAGGCGAAGGGGGCGGCGCGGCGCACGACGGCGAGCAGATCGTCCACCTGCCACGTGTCGAGGGCGACCATGGCGACGAGCTGCTGGGCCAGCACGTCCAGAGGATTGGCGGGGATGCGCAGGGACTCGATGGAGCCGGTGCGCATCCGCTCGGTGACCACGGCGGCCTGCACCAGATCCCCCCGGTACTTGGGGAAGACCACGCCCGTGGAGACCGCGCCGACCTGGTGTCCCGCGCGGCCGACGCGCTGCAGTCCGGATGCGACGGACGGCGGCGACTCGACCTGCACCACCAGATCGACCGCGCCCATGTCGATGCCCAGCTCCAGACTGGACGTGGCGACGACCGCCGGCAGCCGGCCCGCCTTCAGGTCCTCCTCGACGAGCGCGCGCTGCTCCTTGGAGACCGAGCCGTGGTGCGCGCGGGCGAGCAGCGCCGGGGCACCCTGTGCGGCGCCGGACTGGGCCATGATCTCGGCAGGGGGAGCGCCTTCCGGCAGGGGCGCGGCGGAGTCGCGCGCATCAAACACCGTGCCCATGGCCCGTTCGTACGCGATCTCGTTCAGCCGGTTGCACAGACGCTCGGCGAGGCGGCGGGAGTTGGCGAAGACGATCGTCGAGCGGTGCGCCTGCACCAGGTCCGCGATCCGCTCCTCGACATGCGGCCAGATCGACGGCTTCTCGCCGGAGCCGCCGCCGTCGGCCTCGGCGGCGGGGGAGCCGCCCAGCTCGCCCAGATCCTCGACCGGGACGACGACGGAGAGGTCGAACTCCTTGCCGGACGGCGGCTGGACGATCTCCACCTTGCGCTGCGGTGACAGATAGCGCGCCACCTCGTCCACCGGCCGGACGGTCGCGGACAGACCGATCCGGCGGGCGGGGCGCGGCAGCAGCTCGTCCAGCCGCTCCAGGGACAGGGCGAGGTGCGCGCCCCTCTTGGTCCCCGCGACCGCGTGGACCTCGTCCAGGATCACCGTCTCGACACCGGTCAGCGCCTCGCGCGTGGAGGACGTCAGCATCAGGAACAGCGACTCGGGCGTGGTGATCAGAATGTCCGGCGGGCGGGTCGCCAGCGCCCGCCGCTCGGCGGCCGGAGTGTCACCGGAGCGGATCCCGACCCGCACCTCGGGCTCGGGCAGCCCCAGCCGCACGGACTCCTGGCGGATACCGGTCAGCGGGCTGCGCAGATTGCGCTCGACATCGACCGCGAGCGCCTTCAGCGGGGACACGTACAGCACTCGGCAGCGCTTCCTCGCATCCGCGGGCGGCGGGGCGGAGGCGAGCCGGTCGAGGGCGGCCAGGAACGCGGCGAGGGTCTTGCCCGAGCCGGTCGGCGCCACGACCAGCACGTCCGCCCCCTGCCCGATGGCCTGCCAGGCCCCTTCCTGGGCAGCGGTGGGCGCGCTGAACGCCCCCGTGAACCAGCCGCGGGTCGCGGGGGAGAAGGAATCGAGCGCGGTCCTGGACATGCCCCCATCGTGCACCGCCCCACTGACAATCGCCCGGACCTGCGAGAATGTGCCCATGGCCGAGGGTGAGTGGGCACGTTACTGGCAGCACGAACGGCTGCCTGGCATCGATCTGCTCAGGGCCCGCTACATCCGCCACACCTTTCCCCGCCACAGCCACGAGGGGTACGTCTTCGGCACGATCACCGGCGGAATCGAGGACGTCGGGCTGCCCGGCGGGGTCGTGCACGCCGGACCCGGCACGGTCGTCATGATCAACCCGGAGGTCCCGCACACGGCCAGGGCCGGCGTGCCCGAGGGCTGGGTGTACTGGACGCTGTACCCATCGGCACAGGTGGTCGCCGAGATCGCCGCGGAGACCACGACGATCCGCGGAACCGCGGGATTCGCCGAGACCGATGTGGAGGACCACCAGGCGGCCCGGCTCATCCGTGAGGTCCACCGCGCCGCCGAGGAGGGCGACGCACTGACCGCCGACAGCATGCTGCGGATCATGGTCGCTCGAATGCTGCGCAATTACGGCAGCGCCATGCCCCCGCGCAAGCCGCGCACCGCAGGCGCGCGCAGCGCGGCACGCGCTCGTGCGCTGCTGGAGGAGCGGATGGACGATCCGCCCGCGCTCCAGGACCTGGCCGCCGAGCTCGGCACCAGCCCGTTCGCGCTGCTGCGGGCCTTCCGCGACAGCTACGGAATGCCTCCGCACACCTGGCTCACCGACGCACGGGTCCGCCGAGCCCGCCGGCTGCTCGACGTGGGCGTCGCACCGGCGCAGGCGGCCGTCGCGGTCGGCTTCACCGATCAACCGCATCTCAACCGGCACTTCACCCGGATCGTGGGTGTGCCGCCGGGCGCGTACCAGAAGGGCCGCACGGGCGGCGGGGCGCAGGGCCGACGGGGCCGCGCGGTCGGCGGAGGGCGCTGAAGCATGCTCCTTCGCGCCTGGCCGACAGCAACGGATGCTGACGCGAAACGGGTACGGCGACTTCGCGTGAGCGCAATAACGTACAAGACCGGGAACGGGCCGGCCACGTAGCGTCCGGGTCGTGGCAGAACAGACAGCATCAACAGCAGCAGACATACCTGGCGGAGATCCCGGAGGAGGCTCCGCCGGACGCGCAGCGTGCGCGACGGCAGGGGAACCCGCATCCGCCTTGGCGAGCATGTCCGAGGGCACGTCCGCCGAGAACACAGTCTCCGAGAACACCGCCGCCGAGGGCACGTCCGCCGAGCATGCGTCCTCGCCCGCCCCCATGGCAGACCTCGCCCCCACGGCAGTCAAGGCCGATTCCGCCGTCGTACGGGACTCCCTCGGTGTCGGTTTCGCCGTCGGCCTGTCCGGCTTCGCGTTCGGGGTGACCGCCGCGGGCGCCGGGCTCAGCGTTCTGCAGGCCTGTGCTCTCAGCCTGCTGGTCTTCACCGGAGCGTCGCAGTTCGCGCTGGTCGGCGCGCTCGCGGCGGGCGGCAACCCGTTCACCGCCGCGGCCGGTGCGTTCTTCCTCGGCACCCGTAACGCGTTCTACGGCCTGCGGCTGTCCCAGCTGCTGCGTCTGCCGCGCGGCGTACGGCCCGTCGCGGCGCACTGGGTCATCGACGAGACCACAGCCGTCGCGCTGGCCCAGCCCACACGGCGCGCCGCACGCCTCGGCTTCACCCTCACCGGTCTCACGCTCTACGTGCTGTGGAACCTCACCACGCTGCTCGGGGCGCTCGGCGCCGAGGCCATCGGCGACACCGACGCCTGGGGGCTGGACGCGGCCGGGCCCGCGGTCTTCCTCGCACTGCTGGCGCCCATGCTGCGCACGACGACCGAACGGGTGGTCGCGGGCATCGCCGTCGTCCTGGGCCTCGGGCTGCTGCCAGTACTTCCCGCCGGAGTGCCGGTGCTTGTCGCGGCGCTCGCCGCGCCCGCCGTGCTCTGGGGCCAGGGCCGCAGGATCAGCAACAACCGGAAGGGAACGGACCGTTGAACGTCTGGATCGCGATCGGAGTGACAGCAGTCGCCTGCTACCTGGTCAAACTGGCCGGTCTTCTGGTGCCCGCAGGAGTGCTGGAGCGCCCGGTCGTCCAGCGGCTCGCCGCCCTGCTGCCGGTGGCCCTCCTTGCCGCGCTCACCGCGCAGCAGACCTTCAGCGCCGGGGATGCGCTGATCCTCGACGCCCGGGCCGCGGGAGTCGGGGCGGCAGCGGTCGCCCTGATCCTGCGCGCCCCCTTCCTTGTCGTCGTCGCCGCCGCGGTACTCGTCACCGCGGGCGTACGGGCGCTCGGCGGCTGACACCCTGCTGCGCAGGGCGTGCGTCCTCGACCGGACCTCCGGTACGGAGGTACGGGCCCTGCTCGCTTCGTCGTCGTTCAACGCGGGCGCGGGCGCGGGCGCGGGTGCGGGCACGGCGCGGCGTCAGCGCCCTCCTGCCGGCGCCTCCTGCTGCTGCCGTCTCGTTTCGGCGCTCTCTGGTCAGCGCAGGAGGCGTCCGTGCGCCCGCAGGGTGCGCAGTGCCTCGATGGTGACGATCGGACGCCACTCCAGGGCCGTGCCCGGCGCCCACTGGCGCCACCGGATCGGCCAGCCGCCGTCCTCCTCCTGCTCGGCCGCGAGATGGTCCAGGGACCGCTCCATCTCCTCGTCCGTGAACCAGCGCCGCGCCAGGGAGTCGGGCACGCGCGCGTAGTCGTGCGGAAAGTGGTACTCGCCCGGTGCGTAGCCGTCCGCGACCCGGTACGTGTCGAGCCGGTCCGGGTCGAGGACCGCGAGCCGCTGCTCGCGCACGAGCCGCCCCAGGCGGTCCGCCGCCTCCTCCGCGCGGGCGCGGTCCGGGACGCCGTCGAGGAACGCGACGGCCGCCTCGAACTCGTACGGATGCGACTTCTCCAGCGCGTCGACCGCGGCCCAGCAGAAGTCGGTCGCGCGGAACAGCCACGCGTGCCACACCTGGTTGCGGTGGAGCAGACCGACCACCGGGCCGGTGGCCAGCAGCTCGCTCGGCGGATCGGACACGATCGGGATGAACGGAGCCGTCGGATAGCCCCGCTGCGACGGGTGGATCGCGGGCAGCGCCCCGTCCCGGGTGGCCACGTCCGTGAGGTAGCGGCACATCCGCTCCACCCGCAGCCCGCCGCAGCGCCCGATGGAGTCCAGGACCCGCAGCGCGTGCGCCGTGTGCAGCGGCTGGCTCACCGGGCCGCGCAGATCGGGTTCGAGGGCGTGGCCGTAACCGCCGTCCTCGTTGAGATACGCGGTCAGCGCGGCCTCGACCGGCTCCGCTCCGGCGCCCAGGAAGTGGTACGCGAACCGCCGCTGCTCGAGCACGCGAGCCGTCAGCCAGATGAAGTGCTCGGCCCGTGCCAGGGGTGTTCCAGCCATGCTCCGACGGTAGGGCGGAAAGGGCTTTCGGCAAGGCGGACGGACATGGCTGCACTCTCAGGGGCGGGATACTGGTGTCATGCGGTTGACGATTTTCTGGGAGCGGATGGCAGAGCACTTCGGCGCGGCGTACGCCGACTCCTTCGCGCGCGACCATGTGATGGCGGAGCTCGGGGGTCGTACGGTGCACGAGGCGCTGGCTGCCGGCTGGGAGACGAAGGACGTCTGGCGCGGGGTCTGCGCCGCCGTCGGCATTCCCGCGGACAAGCGATGAACCACGGGGTTGTCCACAGGTCCCGCCGGTTGTCGCGCCGGTAGGCGAGACTTGCTCCGTGGCATCGACTGACGAGACCGTCCAGGACGAGAACTTCCCGATGGCCCGGCCCCCGGCGGCCGGGCCGTCCGACGACGGTGCGCGCGAGCCGGCGGGGGCCACCGGACGCGCGACGATCCCCGCTCCCGCCGTCGCCGCCGAGTCCGGAGCCACCCCGCCCGCGACCGCGCCGGCCGGCGGCTCCGGGGCCGGCAGGTCCCTCCCCGCCGGCGCGCCCGGGCGGATGCCGCGCTGGCTTCCCCGTGCCATGGTGCTGGCCCTGGCCCTCTATGCCTGCTTCCAGCTCGGCAGCTGGGCCTTCCACCAGCTCATCGGGCTGTTGATCAACGTTCTGATCGCGTTCTTCCTGGCACTGGCGATCGAGCCCGTCGTCGGCCGGATGGCGGCCCGAGGCATGCGCCGCGGCCTTGCCACCTTCCTTGTCTTCTTCGGCGTCATGATCGTCGGCATCGGCTTCGTCGTGCTGCTCGGCTCGATGCTGGCGGGCCAGATCGTCGAGATGGTCGAGGACTTCCCCAAATACCTCGACCAAGTGATCAACTGGATCAACCACACCTTCCATACGGAGCTGTCCCGCGTCGCGATCCAGGACAGTCTGCTGCGCTCCGACTGGCTGCAGAAGTACGTCCAGAACAGCGCGAGCGGTGTGCTCGACGTCTCCGCGACCGTGCTCGGCGGGCTCTTCAAGCTGCTCACGATCTTCCTGTTCTCGTTCTACTTCGCGGCCGACGGGCCCCGGCTGCGGCGCGCGCTGTGCTCCGTACTGCCGCCGGCGAAGCAGGCCGAGGTGCTGCGCGCCTGGGAGATCGCCGTCGACAAGACGGGCGGCTATCTCTACTCCCGCGGGCTGATGGCCCTGATCTCCGGCGTCGCGCACTACATCCTGCTGGCCATGCTCGGTGTGCCCTACGCCCCGGCGCTCGCGGTGTGGGTCGGGCTCGTCTCCCAGTTCATCCCCACGATCGGTACGTATCTGGCGGGCGCCCTGCCGATGCTGATCGCGTTCACGACCGAGCCCTGGTACGCGGTGTGGGTGCTCGGCTTCGTCCTGATCTACCAGCAGTTCGAGAACTATGTGCTGCAGCCCAAGCTCACCTCCAAGACGGTGGACATCCACCCGGCGGTGGCGTTCGGCTCGGTCATCGCGGGCACCGCGCTGCTGGGCGCGGTCGGTGCGCTGATCGCGATTCCCGCGGTCGCGACTCTGCAGGCCTTCCTCGGCGCGTATGTGAAGCGGTACGCGGTGACGGAGGACCCGCGTATGCACGGGCATCGGCGCCAGGGTGAGGCGGTGCTGGCCCGGGTGCAGCGTGCGCTCCGCAGCAAGAGGGAGGAGGCGCCGCCCGCGGAGGAGAGCGGCGCCTGAGACTCCGTGCGCGTACGGGTGTCAGCGGTGCTCCAGCTCCACCTTCGGCAGCATCCGGCGCAGCCAGGACGGCAGCCACCACGCGCTGCGCCCCAGGAGCTGCATGACCGCGGGGACGATCAGACAGCGGATCACTACGGCGTCCAGCAGGATCGCCACCGCCAGCCCGAGCCCGAACTGCTGGAGCATCCGGTCCGGGCTCAGCACGAAGGCAGCGAACACCACGATCATGATCGCCGCGGCCGCCGTGATGACCTTGCCGGTCGTCGCCAGGCCCTCCCGCACCGCACCCTGCGGATCCTTCGTGCGCTCCCACTCCTCGTGGATGCGGGAGAGAAGGAAGACCTCGTAGTCCATCGAGAGACCGAACACGATCGCGAAGATCATGACCGGGATGAACGCCTCGATCGGACCGGGCTCCACACCGAACCAGCCGTGCTGGAACACCAGGGTGATCGCGCCGAGCGCCGCCCCGATGGACACCAGGTTCAGGATCGCCGCCTTCACGGGGATCAGCACCGACCGGAAGACCACGAGCAGCAGCAGCGCCGACAGACCGACGACGATCGCGACGAACAGCGGCATCCGGTCGGAGACGGTGACCGCGAAGTCCTCCGTAGCCGCTGTCGAGCCCCCGACCAGCAGCTCCGTGCTCGTCCGCTGCTCCAGCGGCGGCAGCACCTCGTCGCGCAGCCGGTCCACGAGCCGCGACGTCTCCGCGGCCTGAGGGGCCGAGTCCGGGAAGACGATCAAGGTCGCCACCGAACCGTCGCCCGTCGGGGCGGGCGGGGTGGCGGCGGCGATGCCCGGGGTGCGCTGGAGGACTCCCTGCACCTGACGTGCCGCCCTCGCGGCGCCGGCGCCGTCCACGACGACGATCAGCGGGCCGTTGAAGCCCGGGCCGAAGCCCTCCGCCAGCATGTCGTACGCCTGCCGGCTGGTCTTCGTCTCCGCGTCGTTGCCCGCGTCCGCGAAGCCGAGCCGCATGCCGAGGGCCGGCGCGGCGAGCGCGCCGAGCGAGACGACCGACACCAGGAGGGCCACCCAGGGGCGCCGCTGGACGCCGGTCGCCCAGCGCCGCCAGCCGGCGCCTTCGGTACGTCCCTTCGCCGCCGCCTTCGCGACCCGCTTCTCGACCTGCCGCTGAAGACGACTTCCGCAGAGTCCGAGCAGTGCGGGCAGCAGTGTCAGTGAGGCGGCCATGGTGACCAGTACGGTCAGCGCCACGGCCAGCGCCACTCCCTGGAGCGAGCCGAGGCCCAGCGCCACCAGACCCATCAGCGCGATGATCACCGTGCAGCCGGCGAAGAAGACCGTGCGCCCGGCGGCATCCAGCGCGCTGCGGGTCGCGTCCTGCGGTGTCGCGCCCCGCAACAGTTCACCCCGGTAGCGGGAGAAGATCAGCAGCGCGTAGTCGATGCCGACACCGAGACCGACCAGCATCATGATCGGCGGGGTGAAGTCGGCGACATCCGCGAGATGTGAGGCCAGCGCGATCAGACCGATGGATACGCCCACGGCGAACAGGGCGGTGACGACCGGAAGGCTCGCCGCCACCAGCGACCCGAAGAGAAAGACCAGGATCACCAGCGCACCGAGCATGCCCGCGCCCTCGGCCGCGCCGCCCTCGCTCTCCTCGGCGCCGCGTGCGGCGTCACCGCCGACGGCCGTCTCGAGCCCGTCGCCCTCGATCGACGCCGCCGTGTCGATGATCCTGCGCACGTCCTCCTTGGGAACGTTCTCCGCCTCCCCGTCGAGGGTCACCGTGGCGTAGCCGACGGTGCCGTCCCCCGAGACGGCGGCGCCGTCCTCGTACGGACTGCGCACACCGGTCACGCTCGGCAGCCGGGCGACCGTGCCGAGCATGCTCTCCACACGCTGTCCGACCGCGCCGCCGCGAATCCCGCCCGGGGCTTTGACCACGATCTGCACGGTCGCCTCGGCCTGCGCCGAACCATGCCGCGCAAGCACGGTCCTGGCCTGCTGCGAATCCGTGCCGGGGAGCGCGAAGTCGTTGTGGTAGGAGCTTCCGGCGGCCGTCGAAGCCAGGGTGATCCCGGCGACCACCACGACCCACAGGAGCAGGGCAGACCAGCGATGGCGGTACGAGATGACGGCCAGGCGTTCGAAGACGCCGGGGCGCCGCCGGGCCGCGCGGTGGGTGTCCCGTGTGATGGTCATGATCGATCTCCAGATGATGAGAGGGACCGGAGGAAGTCAGAAAGGGCCGGCGGAAGCCAGAGGGGGCCAGAGGGGGCCAGAGGGGGTCAGAGGGGGTCAGAGGTACGAGGGGCGGGTCACCCGGCGCCGGAAGATGCACCACGTCCAGGCCTGCACGGCGACCAGCAGCGGGGTGATGACGAGCAGGAGGGGTACGAGCAGCGTGAGCGTCGAGCCGTCCGCGGCCGAGGCGCCGAGCGGCAGCCTCGCCCCGGCGAGCAGCGGCATCGCGCCCATGAGCACCGCCGTCAGCGCGAAGGACTTCCCGGATCCGGTGCGGCCGGCCGCCCGACGGGCGCGCGCGTACGGCTCCCCGGTCAGCCGGACCCCGGCGAAACCGAGACCGTGCACGGCGAACAGCGCGGCGACCGCGGCCGCCGTGAGCACCGCGACCGGTCCGGCGGCGAGGTCACCCGGTGTCCCGGTGAACAGCGCGGCCAGCAGCCATCCCCAGGCCAGCGCGGTCACCCAGCTTCCGCATACCACGGCGCCGTCGCACAGCGCGCGTCGGCGGAGCCCCCCGGTCCGGCCGCGCAGCCACAGCCCCGTATCGCGGGTGATCCACCCGGCGAGCAGCGGTACGACGACCGCGAACTGGCCGCTCAGCAGCTCCCCTTCGAGATCCGGGAAGCAGCCGACGAGCAGCCCCGCGGTGGCGATCAGCCACACCTCGTTGCCGAGGAAGAAGGGCGCGAACGAGGCGATGACCAGTCGGCGTTCACGGTCGTCGCGGCCGAGATGGGACAGCAGCATTCCGGTGCCGATGTCGGCTCCGCCGAGCACGAAGTACCCGGCGGCGAAGAAGCCGAGCAGCACGATGGCAAGGGTGTCCACGACGGCTCCTCAGTAGCTCGGGGCGGGTAGCGGGGCGGCCGCGTCGCCGTCTCTGCGGTCGTCGTGGCCGAGGCCGTCCTCGACGGGTCCGCGGCGCGCGAAGCGCACCAGCAGCCGGACGTTGACGGCGGCGAGCAGCGCGAACAGGGCGGTGAAGGTGATGAGCGAGGCGCGCATCGCACCGGGGGACAGGCCGGAGACCGCGTCCTCGGTCTTCAGCAGCCCGTACACCACCCAGGGCTGGCGGCCGGCCTCCCGGAACACCCAGCCGCTGATCATCGCGACATACGGCAGCGGCACGGCGGCGACGAGCACGACATGCCAGGCGCGGAAGCGGTGCACGGCGGTCTTGAAGAGCGCCATGACGAAGCCCGGCAGGACCAGATACATCATCAGAGCGAAGGAGAGCAGCATGACCATCGCGCCGCCGCGCGTCCACGCCTCGGACGGCACGTAGTCCCCGGGACCGAACCGGTCGGCCATGTCCGCCTGGAGCCGGGCGATCTCGGCCGTCTTCTGGCTGAACACGGCCGACTTCATGGGCTGGAGCGTCGCCAGCGAGGACAGCTGCACCCCGCCGAAGGCCGCAGTCACAAAGAGCGCGGGCAGCGACAGGAACACACCCGTACGCAGACTCCGGCCGAACAGCTCCCACTCCGCAGTACGCCGGAAGAGGTGGTACGCGCTGACGCCGGCCATGAAGAATCCCGCTGTCAGCAGCGCCCCGGCCAGGATGTGGCCGAAGGCAAGCAGCGCACTGGGGTTGGACAGTACGGCCCCCGCGTCCGCGAGGACGAGCTTCCCGCCCTTCTCGCGGTATCCCACCGGGTTGTTGAGGAAGCCGTTGGACACGAGGATCCAGTACGCCGAGAGATACGCGGTGAGCGTGACGATCCAGATCATCGCCAGATGGACCCACCTGTTGAAGCGGTGCCAGCCGAAGATCCACAGTCCGAGGAACGTCGACTCGACGAAGAACGCGACGATCGTCTCGACGGCGAGCGAGGCGCCGAACACATTGCCCGCGTAGTGGGTCAGCCCGCTCCAGCTCAGCCCGAACTGGAACTCCATCACGATGCCCGTGACGATCCCGACCGCGTAGTTGATGACGTACAGCTGCCCCCAGAAGCGCACCATGCGTGCGTGCAGCGGCTCACGGCTGAACGCCGCCCGGGTCTGGATGCACGCGACAACGGTCGCCAGCCCGAGCGTGAGGGCGACGAAGAGGAAGTGCCCACCGGCGGTGAGGGCGAACTGGAGCCGCGCGAGATCGAGGACTTCTGGATTCACGCCGCAAGCGTCGGCGTACGGTTACGTGCCGGTCGTCGCCCGGCGGTGGACACCCGGGGTACCCCACGAGTTGCGGGAGCGGCCGTGGGCGTACCACCCGAGTTGCGGGCGGCGGCGACCTTCCCCTACGGGGTCAGCCCAGCCAGCCCGGAGTGATCATCCCGGACTCGTACGCCAGGATCACCAGCTGCGCCCGGTCCCGCGCGTCCAGCTTGGTCATGATCCGGCTGACATGGGTCTTCGCCGTCGCGGGGGAGAGGACGAGCCGCTGGGCGATCTCGTCGTTCGACAGCCCTGCCCCGACCAGGCCCATCACCTCGCGCTCCCGCTCGGTCAGGGCATTGAGACGGGGGGACGGGTCGGGCTGTCTGCCGCGGCCCGCGAAATCGGCGATCAGCCGGCGGGTGACGGCGGGCGCGATCAGTGCGTCGCCGCGCGCCACCACCCGCACGCCGTGCAGCAGTTCCATCGGTTCGGTGTCCTTGACCAGGAAACCGGAGGCACCGGCACGCAGCGCACCGTAGACGTAGTCGTCGACGTCGAAGGTGGTGAGGATGACGACACGCACGCCTTCGAGACGCTCGTCGCCGGTGATGCGGCGGGTGGCCTCCAGACCGTCCAGACCGGGCATCCGGATGTCCATCAGGACCACGTCCGGGCGCAGTTCGCGGGCGAGTGCGACGGCCTGCTCCCCGTCGGCGGCCTCGCCGACGACCTGGATGTCGGCCTCGTCGCCGAGGATCGAGCGGAATCCGGCCCGTACCAGCGTCTGGTCGTCCGCGAGCACGACACGAATCATCCTTGGGTCCCCCCGGTGGTGGTGAGCGGCAGCCGGGCACTGACCCGGAAGCCGTCCGCGGTGTTCCCCGCGGTCAGTTCGCCGCCGAACGCCTTGGCGCGCTCGGCCATTCCGCGGATTCCACTGCCCAGCGCCTGCTCGTCGGACGAGCCCCTGCCGTCGTCGTCGATCCGCACCCGTATGTCCTCGTCGGTGTACGCGATGGTGACCAGCGCGGTGTGCGCATCGGCGTGCCGCGTCACATTGGTGAGCGACTCCTGGACGATCCGGTACGCCGCCAGGTCCAGCGGCGGCGGCAGCGGCCTCGGGGTGCCCTCGGTCCGGGTGCGCACATCGATGCCGGTCGAACGGGCCCGTTCCACCAACTCGCCGAGCCGGTCGAGTCCGGAGACCGGCGCGGTGGGCGCGGCCTCGTCGGCCTGGCGCAGTACACCGAGCGTGGACCGGAGCTCGCGCAGCGCGTCCTTGCTGGTGGCCTTGACCGCCTCCAGCGCCTCCCCGGCGGTGGCGAGCCCGGCGGCCGGCTCCGGCTTCTTGCCGAGCTTGTGCAGCGCGGCGCTGGACTGGACGTTGATGAGGGAGATGCTGTGGCCGAGAACGTCGTGAAGCTCACGGGCGATCCGCAGCCGCTCCTCGGTGGCGCTCTGGTGGGCCCGCGCCTCGTGCTCGCGCTCGGCGGCGAGCGCCCGTTGCTCCACTTCGTGGAGGTAGGCGATCCGGGTGCGCTGCGCACGGCCGATGGCGACCAGGCTGATCAGCCAGCCCGCTAGCATGAACAGGGAGGTGTCGTCGATCTGCCGGTTTCCCTCGGTCTGGCGCACCTCGCCGAGGCCGACCGCGAGCAGGGTGATGACGCTGAGCGCGACCGCGGCGGTGAACCGGCCTTCGGCGCCCGCGGTGTACAGAGCCAGCGCGAACGTGATCATCAGCGGGCCGTCGTACGTGCTCAGGGGGTAGTAAACGGTCGAAGCGGCCAGAGTCACCACGGCGACGGCGACGGGGTAGCGGCGACGGTGGTGGAGCGCGCCGCACCCCACGGCGATCAGCGCCCAGCCGATCAGCGTGCGGTTCATCGGCTCGTCCTCGCGCCCCATGGCGATCAGCGTCCAGGTCACCACGACGGCGGTGACGGCGAGCGTCACGGCGGTGTCGGCGGCCCGCGCGGAGATACGGCCGTCGGGGACGCGTGAGGGCAGAACCATGACGGAAGGATAGGCACGGGTGAGGACCGTGCAGACGGCGTTCACGGAGGCGCGGGACGAGCCGTCCGCTGTTGGCGTTTCCGGGGCGACCGGCTTCGGGAGGCGCGACGAGGCGAGTGGCTTCGGGAGGCGCGACGAGGCCGGGCGGAGGCGCGATGGGGCGACCGGCTTCGGGAGGCGCGATGAGCGGACACTCCGGTCCCTTCTGGGACAGCGTTGAGGGACGCGCTCCGCTGCCCCGCGCGGCAGCGACGCTCGGGCTGGAGTTCCTTGCCGCGGACACCGCGACGGAGACCTGGCCCACCTCGAGGCCGGCCTCACCACCACCGACGGGGCACTCGTCGCCACGGCCACCGCGACCGCCCGGGTGATCAGCCTCGCCGAGGCGCGCAGCGCCGTCTGAACCCGTCATCGCCAGGCCCCCCGGGTCCGGGCGGCTCCCCTGCACAGCCGTCACGGAGAGCACGGCGTGGTGCGCGTGGTGCCCTTGACACCAAAATCGAACATCCATTCTTATGGGATTCCGGCCCTTGGAATCCCGGGACTTTCGACAGGTTATCCACAGGCCGGAGGGACGTCGGGGCGCATTGTCAGTGGCAGGGGATAGCGTCTTTGGCGTGAAGCGATCGACTCAAGCAAACCGGGTGGAACCCATGGCAGGAACCGACCGCGAGAAGGCGCTCGACGCCGCGCTCGCACAGATTGAACGGCAATTCGGCAAGGGCGCCGTGATGCGCCTGGGCGAGCGGCCGAACGAGCCCATCGAGGTCATCCCCACCGGGTCGACCGCACTCGACGTCGCGCTCGGCGTCGGAGGCCTGCCGCGCGGCCGTGTGGTGGAGGTGTACGGGCCGGAGTCCTCCGGTAAGACGACCCTGACGCTGCACGCCGTGGCCAACGCGCAGAAGGCCGGCGGCCAGGTTGCCTTCGTGGACGCCGAGCACGCCCTCGACCCCGAGTACGCGAAGAAGCTCGGCGTCGACATCGACAATCTGATCCTGTCCCAGCCGGACAACGGCGAGCAGGCCCTCGAGATCGTCGACATGCTCGTCCGCTCCGGCGCCCTCGACCTGATCGTCATCGACTCCGTCGCCGCGCTCGTGCCGCGCGCGGAGATCGAGGGCGAGATGGGCGACTCGCACGTGGGCCTCCAGGCCCGCCTGATGAGCCAGGCACTGCGGAAGATCACCAGTGCGCTCAACCAGTCCAAGACCACGGCGATCTTCATCAACCAGCTCCGCGAGAAGATCGGTGTGATGTTCGGCTCGCCGGAGACCACGACCGGTGGCCGCGCGCTGAAGTTCTACGCCTCGGTGCGTATCGACATCCGCCGTATCGAGACCCTGAAGGACGGCACGGAGGCGGTCGGCAACCGCACCCGCTGCAAGGTCGTCAAGAACAAGGTGGCGCCGCCCTTCAAGCAGGCCGAGTTCGACATTCTCTACGGCCAGGGCATCAGCCGCGAGGGCGGCCTGATCGACATGGGCGTCGAGCACGGCTTCGTCCGCAAGGCCGGCGCCTGGTACACGTACGAGGGCGACCAGCTCGGCCAGGGCAAGGAGAACGCGCGGAACTTCCTCAAGGACAACCCCGACCTCGCCAACGAGATCGAGAAGAAGATCAAGGAGAAGCTCGGCGTCGGCGTCAGCCCGCAGGCCCCGACGGCCGAGCCGGGCGCGGACGCGGCGGCCTCGGCGGATGGGCCCGCGAAGTCGGTGTCCGCGCCTGCCACCAAGGCCACCAAGGCCACCAAGGCGGCTGCGGCGACCAAGAGCTGACCGGTACCGTGCCCGACCCGAGCACGCGGCACACCGCGCAATGGCCGGGCGGCAGCTCCGACTTGTCGAGGGCCGAGAAGGAGCTGCCACCCCAGGATCCGGCTGAGCGGGCGCGGGCGATCTGTCTGCGCCTGCTCACCGGGACCCCGCGCACCCGCAAGCAACTCGCCGACGCGCTGCGCAAGCGCGAGATCCCGGACGAAGTCGCCGAGGAGGTCCTGTCCCGTTTCGAGGACGTCGGCCTCATCGACGATGCGGCGTTCGCGGACGCCTGGGTGGAGTCCAGGCACCACGGGCGGGGCCTGGCCCGCCGCGCCCTCGCCCGCGAGCTGCGCACCAAAGGCGTCGATGCGGCGCTGATCGACGAGGCGGTCGGTCAGCTCGACTCGGACCAGGAGGAGTCGACGGCCCGTGAGCTGGTCGCCCGCAAGCTCCGGTCCACCCGCGGCCTCGACCGCGACCGCCGGCTGCGCCGACTCGCGGGCATGCTCGCCCGCAAGGGCTACCCGGAGGGCATGGCCCTGCGAGTGGTCCGCCAAGCCCTGGAGGAAGAGGGCGAGGACACCGAAGGGCTGGACGGCCTGGAGGACGGCTTGTCATAGGCCCGGACAGGGCCTGGGCGGTGTCGTGTGGATCAGGCGCGCCCGGCGAGATCCACAGCACACTCCCTGGGCCCGCGCCCGGCCGTCGGCGCACCTCGGTCTGCGCCGGCCCGCGGTTTGCGTCGACCCTCGGGCCGCACAGCCCTGTCTCGTACGGGCCTTGGCGGCCGCACCTGAACTTCGGTCCGGTGCCGCCCGTAAGCCCACTGGAGCGGACCCCCGTCCCCGGAGGGGACGGGGGTCCGGGGGGAGCCCCGCCCCGGGACACGGGACCGCTCCCGTGAAGCACAGCACTGGATACGCATGGCGCAGGGCCCGTGCCACGGCGATCAGCGATCAGCGATCTTGCCGCCGAGACGGGCCTGCTTCTGAGACGGGCCCGCCTCCGAGACGGACCTGTCCGTCGACACCGGCCTGAAGGCCTACAGGCCGGCCTGTTCCGCCGCCGGTACCCGGACCGGAAGGCCCTCTGCTCGCCAGGCCTGAAAGCCGCCCACCAGATCCGTTGCCCGGTGAAGACCGAGCCGCCGGAGCGACGCGGCCGCGAGCGACGACGCGTAGCCCTCGTTGCAGACCACCACGACCTGCAGATCATGGCTGGTGGCCTCGGGGGCGCGGTGGCTGCCCAGCGGGTCCAGCCGCCACTCCAGCTCGTTGCGTTCGACGACGAGCGCCCCGGGGATCAGCCCGTCCCGGTCGCGCAGCGCCGCGTAGCGGATGTCCACCAGCAGCGCCCCGTCCGCCGCCGCCTCGAACGCCGCGCGCGGACCGATGCGGTCCAGCCCTTCCCGTACCCGTTCCAGCAACTCGTCGATGCCCACCGGTCGTTCAATCACTGCCAGTCCTCCGGACGCTCGACCTGCTCAAGACGGAGCACCGCGCCGGTCCTGCTGAAGCGCCGGATCAGCGGCAGCGGCGGATAGTACGCGTGGACCGAGACCGCGTGGTCGGCGGTGGACTCGTTGAGCACCTCGTGCACATGGTGGCGGCCGAAGGCCCGCCCCTGTCCCGGGCCCAGTCGCCGCCCGCGGTCCAGCCCTTCGGCCAGCTCCAGGGTCTTCCATCCGCTCGCGGGGAGCCGCACCGCGAGCGAGTTCTCCTTCAGCTCGCCTGACGCCGTGGCGAAGGCGCCGACCGATTCGGCGTGGTCGTGCCAGCCGGTGCCGGTGCCCGGCGGCCAGCTGATCAGCCAGGCTTCGCTGCCGCCCGGTCCCTCGAGTCGCACCCAGGTGCGGCCTTCCGGATCGAGCGGAAGCGAGGCGATCAGCCCGGTGTCGGCGGCGGTGCGCCGGACGAAGTCGAACAGCTCGGCAGCGGTGGGCGCGGACGCTTCCGTACCTGCGGAAGCGAAAGCGGAGGCAGAAGTGGAAGCGGGTGGGGGAAGTTGAGACAACGGAAACCGTCCTGGAAGTTCGCTGAGATGCGCGCGGCCAGGCACACGAAGGAACGAACGCGGCCGCGCGAACGGGAAAGAAGGCGAATCAGCAGGACGGACGACACACGCAGCCCGCATAGCGGAGCAGGTCCATATGGACCCTCCGCCACAGGCGCACATCGGTGTCGGTCACGTTTCGGAGTACACCATGCGCGCCTGTGTCGGTCAATTGATGTCCGCGGTGCGGTCGGAGGGGCGGTCAGCAGTGTGGTCGGGGGTGGTGCGGTCCGAGTGCGCGGCGGCGGGCGCGCCCCCGCGTACCGCGTCCGCGGCGGCGTACAGCTCCGCCGGACGCACCCCGCCGAAGGACGTGACCAGATGCCCGTCCGGCCGCACCAGCAGCACCGTATGCGCCGAGGCCCCCGGATAGCCCTCCGTGACCAGGAGCTCCGCCGGTACCGGCAGCGCCGAGACGGCGGCGGCCAGCCGTGGCATCACACCCGCGGTCATCCAGTGCCGCCGGTCCCACACGCCCGTGCCGGGCGCGACCAGGACGACCAGCAGCCGGCCCTGTCCCAGCCGGTCCCGGAGCCGTTCGGTCGTGCCGTCCGGCGCCGTGACGGGTACGTCGGTGACCGGTGCGCCGATCGGAGTACCTACGGTGGTGTGCGCCTCGGTGCGTTGGGGTGCGAGGGGGGAGTTCGGGTACGAAGGGGGCGCGCCCAGCGGCCCGAGCCCCAGATGCCCGTCGGTCAGCAGTGTGTCGTGCCCGCGCGCCGCACCCGGCAGATAGGTCCGCAGGCCCCCGCCGGAACGCAGTATCGGCAGGGACTGGTCGGCGGCGCGCAGTCGTGCGGCGACGGCGGTGCGCCGCTCCGCCTGATAGCTGTCGAGGAGTGTGTCCGACGCGCCGTGGTGCCAGGCTTGGGCCAGTTTCCAGGCGAGGTTCTCGGCGTCGCGCACCCCCTCGTCGAGCGCCTGGGTGCCGAGCGCGCCGAGGAGGTGGGCGGCGTCCCCGGCGAGGAAGGCTCGGTCCACCCGCCAGCGGCGGGCCAGCCGGTGGTGCAGCGTGTAGACGCTGGTGTCGATGAGGTCGTACTGCGGTGTCCCGTCGCACCAGCCGGACAGGGTGTCCCGCACCCGGGACACCAGCGCGTCGGGCGTGACCAGTTCGCCACGGGCCGGCAGCAGCCAGTCCAGCCGCCAGGCGCCGTCGGGCAGCGGCCTGGCCGTCACCTCCTCGCCGCCGGCGCGCCACGGCGGCATCCGGTGCAGTACCGCCTCGTCCGGCCAGGGCAGCTCGGTGCGCAGCGCGGCGACGGCATGGCGCTCCACGGCGGTACGGCCGGGGAAGCGGATGCCGAGCAGTTTCCTGACCGTCGACCGGGCCCCGTCGCAGCCGACCAGATAACTCCCGCGCCACCAGGTCGCCTCGGGCCCGCGCGTGTGTGCGGTGACACCGCTGCCGTCCTGTTCCAGCGCGTCGAGCCGGCTGTGCGTGGCGACCTGCACCAGGCCGGCCGCCGCGACGGCGTCCCGCAGCCCGCGCATCAGGGCGTGCTGCGGAATGTGCAGCGGCGCCGGGAAGTCGTCTCCGCCGAGTTCCAGCGCGCGCATCTCCTGCTTGCGCCGCAGGGACCGCCAGCCGACCCAGCGGGTGCCTTCGTCACGGATCGTGGCGCAGCCGAGCCGTTCCATCAGCGCGGCGGTGTCGGCGCGCAGCACGACCGTACGAGCCGGGCGCGGCTCGTCCTTGCCCGCGCCCTCGTCGAGGACGACGGACGGAACGCCCTGCGCGGCCAGGGCGAGCGACAGGGCGAGTCCCACGGGGCCCGCGCCGACGACGATCACCGGGTCCACGGCGCTGCTCCTGAGACCCGCTGGGACAGAGAGAACAGTGGGAGTGGGCTGGTTGGAGCCCGGTGCGCGATCACAGAAAGTATGCAACCCACTGCCGGTGTCCGCGTCAAGCGACGGGGGCGACAGCGCATTCGCGCCGCCGCCCCCGTGGAGCCCTCTGAGCCGTGCGGTCAGCTGCCGGCGCCTCCGGCGCCGGAATGGAAGTCGCCGGCCGTCTGGATCTTGGCAGGGCCAATCGTCTCCAGACCGCCGCCGGGTGAGGCGTGCACCACCGCGCCCGTGCTCTTCTTCCCGCGCCGCAGCTTGCGCTCCAGCCAGCTCGCGAACGAGGTGAGCGTGAAGTTCAGCGCGACGAAGATGAGGGCGACGACGGTGAAGCTGGCGATGGTGTTCGCGCCGTAGTTCGCGCTCATCGGGCGGACCGAGGCCAGCAGTTCGGAGAAGGTGAGCAACGCGCCACCGAGGGCGGTGTCCTTCACGATGACCACCATCTGGCTGACGATCGCCGGCAACATCGCCGTCACCGACTGCGGCAGCAGCACGTACCGCATCGTCTGGCCCTTGCGCATACCGATCGCCTTGGCCGCGTCCGTCTGGCCCTGGGGCAGGGACTGGATGCCCGCCCGGACGATCTCGGCGAGGACCGAGGCGTTGTAGAGCACCAGGCCGGTGACCACCGCGTACAGCGGGCGGACATCGCTACTGATGTTCGTGAAGTCGGAGTACGCCTGGTTGGCGAACAGCATCAGGATCAGCACGGGGATGGCGCGGAAGAACTCCACGACCGTGCCGGCGACAGTCCGTACCAACCGGTGGTCGGAGAGCCTGGCGATGCCGAAGAACGCTCCGAGCGGGAGCGCGATGACCAGAGCGAGGGCCGCCGCGGTCAGGGTGTTCTGGAGCCCGGGCCAGATGTAGGTCATGTAGGGCTGGGTGCTGGTGAAGAACGGCTCCCACTTGACCCAGTCGAGCTGGCCCTTGGAGTTGAGGCTGTCGTAGACCCACCACAGGAGGGCCGCGAGAGCGACCAGGAAGACCGCCGTGTAGAGGATGTTGCGGCGCTTGGCGCGCGGCCCCTGGGCGTCGTAGAGAACGGAGGTCATCGCTTCACCGCCACCTTCTTGCTCACCCAGCCGAGGACCAGTCCGGTCGGCAGCGTGAGGCAGATGAAGCCGAGCGCGAAGACGCCGGCGATCAGCAGGAGCGCGGCGTACGTCTCGATCCACTCCTTCATCAGGTACGCGGCCTCGGCAACGCCGATGGCCGCGGCCACGGTCGTGTTCTTGGTCAGCGCGATCAGCACGTTGGCCAGGGGATTGACGACCGAGCGGAAGGCCTGCGGGAGGACGATGAGCTTCAGTACCTGAGTGAAGCTGAGACCGAGCGCACGCGCCGCCTCGGCCTGTCCGACGGGCACCGTGTTGATGCCGGACCGCAGCGCCTCGCACACGAACGCGGACGTGTAGGCGATCAGACCGAGTACCGCGAGCCTGAAGTTGATCACCTTGAAGTCGTCTGCCCCGAGCGTGACGCCGAGCGTCTGGAAGAGGCCCAGGGACGTGAAGACGATGACCACGGTGAGCGGGATGTTACGGACCACGTTCACATAGGCGGTGCCGAAACCCCGCATGAGCGGAATCGGGCTGACCCGCATGCCGGCCAGCAGTGTTCCCCATATCAGCGAGCCGAGGGCCGAGTAGACGGTGAGCTGAACCGTCACCCAGAAGGCCCCTAGCAGCTTGTCCATATCAAGAAAATCGAACACGATCTCCCGCGCTTCCGCGTATGCGTGTGGGAAAGGCCCGGCGCGCCGCCGCCTCAGCGGCGGCGCGCCACGTCAGCCTTGCTTCACTTGACGATGTTGCCGATCTTCGGCGCGGGCTCGTACTTGTAGCCGGCCGGGCCGAAGTTCGCCTTCACGGCCTTCTCCCAGGAGCCGTCCGCGACCATCTTCTCCAGCGCCGCGTCGATCTTCTTCTTGAGCTCGGCGTCGCCCTTCTTCAGGCCGATGCCGTAGTTCTCGTTGCTCATCTTGAAGCCGGCGAGCTTGAACTTGCCCTTGAACGCCTCCTGCGCGGCGTAGCCGGCGAGGATGGAGTCGTCCGTGGTGAGCGCGTCAATGACCTTGTTCTCGAGGCCGGTCAGGCACTCGGAGTAGCCACCGTACTCCTGCAGCTGCGCCTTCGGGGCGAGCTTCTCCTTGACGTTCTGCGCCGAGGTCGAGCCGGTGACCGAGCACAGCTTCTTGCCGTTCAGGTCCGCCGGGGACTTGAAGGAGTTGTCGTCCGCGCGGACCAGGATGTCCTGGTGGGCCAGCAGGTACGGGCCGGCGAAGTCCACCTTGGCCAGGCGCTTGTCGTTGATCGAGTACGACGCCGCGATGAACTTGACGTCACCGCGCGAGATCGCCGTCTCGCGGTCGGCGCTCTTCGTCTCCTTGAAGACGATGTCCTTCTCGTCGTAGCCGAGTTCCTTGGCGACGTACGTGGCGACCTCGACGTCGAAGCCGGTGTACTTGCCGTCCGGGGTCTTCAGACCGATACCGGGCTGGTCGATCTTGATACCGATCGTGATCTTCCCGCCGCCGCCGGCGGAGCCGCCGCCCGCGGCGTCGTCCTTCTTGCCGGAGCCACAGGCGGTGGCGGCGAGGGCGAGCGAGAGCACGGCGGCCGAAGCGGCGGTGACCTTACGAAGCTTCATGGTGACTTCCCTAGAGTTGACGCGATGAGGTGATCAGCTGATCCAGGACAGACTCAGTGGTGCAGGATCTTCGAA
This sequence comes from Streptomyces sp. NPDC053673, assembly GCF_055585225.1. Taxonomy (NCBI): domain Bacteria; kingdom Bacillati; phylum Actinomycetota; class Actinomycetes; order Kitasatosporales; family Streptomycetaceae; genus Streptomyces; species Streptomyces sp. NPDC053673. The sequence continues at coordinate 44,707 of NZ_JBVJKN010000027.1, forward strand.
AGGAAGTCCTTGGCCCGGTCGCTGCGCGGGTTGCTGAAGAACTGGTCGGGTGTGGCCTCTTCGACGATCTTGCCGTCCGCCATGAACACGACCCGGTTGGCGGCGGACCGCGCGAAGCCCATCTCGTGGGTAACGACGACCATGGTCATGCCGTCGCGGGCCAGCTGCTGCATGACCTCGAGCACCTCGTTGATCATCTCGGGGTCGAGGGCGGAGGTGGGCTCGTCGAAGAGCATCACCTTCGGGCCCATCGCCAGCGCCCGGGCGATCGCGACACGCTGCTGCTGGCCGCCGGAGAGCTGCGCGGGGTACTTGTCGGCCTGCGAGCCGACGCCCACCCGGTCGAGCAGCGCGCGCGCCTTCTCCTCGGCGGCCTTCTTGTCCGCCTTGCGGACCTTGAGCTGGCCCAGCATGACGTTCTCCAGCACCGTCTTGTGTGCGAAGAGGTTGAACGACTGGAAGACCATGCCGACGTCGGCGCGCAGCCGGGCCAGCTCCTTGCCCTCCTGGGGCAGCGGCTTCCCGTCGATCGTGATCACGCCGGAGTCGATCGTCTCCAGCCGGTTGATGGTTCGGCACAGCGTGGACTTGCCGGACCCAGAGGGCCCGATGACCACCACGACCTCGCCACGCGCGATCGTCAGGTCGATGTCCTGGAGCACATGCAGCGCGCCGAAGTGCTTGTTGACGTTGCTCAGTACGACCAGGTCCGCCGCCGCCGGTACGGCGTCCTCGGCGCCCTTGGTCACTGACACTCCGCTCATCGGCTTCTTGCTCCGTCCTCCTCGGTTGGGAGGACACTAATGACGCACAACGACCACCGTCATTACATCTGAGGGGAAATTGAGCATAACGATCCGGCTGCAACCGGACACTCAGGGTGAACGGGGCGGTGATCGCCGTACCGGGTGGGTAACGGAAACCCTGGTGCAACGGGATGCCTCTTGACTCATCGGGCGGCAATCAGCGTTCATGCCCTGTACACATGCGAGAGCTACGACCTGAGGGAGGCCCGTGAGACTGCTGCTCGTCGAGGACGACGACCATGTCGCGGCCGCCCTGTCGGCAGTGCTCGCCCGGCATGGATTCCAGGTCACCCACGCCCGTAGCGGCGAGGAGGCGCTCCAGGCGGTACTGCCCGCTGCCTCCGGGGGCAAGCCGCCCTTCGGTGTCGTCCTGCTCGACCTCGGACTGCCCGACCAGGACGGCTACCAGGTCTGCGGAAAGATCAGGAAACTCACCTCGACTCCGGTGATCATGGTGACCGCGCGGTCCGACGTACGCTCCCGGATCCACGGCCTCAATCTCGGCGCCGACGACTACGTCGTCAAGCCCTACGACACAGGCGAGTTGCTTGCCCGCATCCACGCCGTCAGCAGGCGCACCGCACCCGGTGAGGACGCGGCGACGGCCGCGGACAGCGCCCTCCGGCTGGGATCCGTCACCATCGAACTCCCCACCCGCCGCGTCAGCGTCGACGGCACGGACGTACAGCTGACGCGCAAGGAGTTCGACCTGCTGGCGCTGCTCGCCCAGCGGCCCGGTGTCGTCTTCCGGCGCGAGCAGATCATCAGCGAGGTGTGGCGTACGAGCTGGGAGGGCACGGGTCGGACGCTCGAAGTGCACGTCGCGTCGCTGCGCTCCAAGCTCCGTATGCCCGCCCTCATCGAGACCGTGCGCGGCGTCGGCTACCGCCTGGTCGCCCCCGCCGCGTAAAGGCATCCGCTTCCCTTGCGTACCCGCCTTCTCCCTCTGCTCATCGTCCTCATGGCGGGCGTGCTGCTCGCCCTGGGCTTCCCGCTCGCCGTGAGCCTCGCCGCGGCGGAGCAGCAGCAGGTTGTGGTCGACCGGCTGGACGACACCGCGCGGTTCGCCGCCCAGGCCCAGTTCGTCACCGACGGCATCTCCGGGCAGGACGAGCGCCGGGCCACCCTCGAGGACGAACTGACCCGCTACAACGACGTGTACGGGATGTACGCCGGCGTCTTCTACCGCAGCGACGTGCCCATGGCCCGCGCCCCCTGGTTCTGGGAGATCCCCCCTTCCGGAGATGGCCGCCGGGCCTTCGAGGAGGCGCTGCTCGGGCGCCGCAGCCACGATCCGCCGCAGGTGTGGCCGTGGCAGGGGGACGCCCGGATCGTCGTCGCCTCGCCGGTCGTACGGGACGGCGACGTCGTCGCTGTCGTCGTCACCGACTCGCCCACCGGACAGCTGCGTTCACGCATTCTGAAGGGCTGGCTGCTGATCGCGGCGGGCGAGTCCGCGGCGATGCTGCTCGCCGTCGGCGCGGCGGTCCGGCTCACCGGCTGGGTGCTGCGTCCCGTCCGCATCCTCGACGCCGCCACCCACGACATAGCGACCGGCAGGATGAACTCGCGCGTCGCGGCGGCCGGTGGGCCCCCGGAGCTCAGGCGTCTGGCCCGTTCGTTCAACGAGATGGCCGACAACGTCGAGGAAGTGCTGGAGCAGCAGCGCGCCTTCGTCGCCGACGCCTCCCACCAGCTCCGCAATCCCCTTGCGGCGCTGCTGCTGCGGATCGAGCTCCTCGCCCTCGAACTGCCCGAGGGGAACGAGGAGATCGCGTCCGTCCGTACCGAGGGCATGCGGCTCGCCCAGGTCCTCGACGATCTGCTGGATCTGGCGCTGGCCGAGCACGCCTCCGCCGAGACCCGGCTCACGGACATCGGCGCGCTGGCGGCCGAGCGGGTCGCGGCCTGGCGCCCGCTCGCGGAGGAGAAGGGCGTACGGCTCACCGGGCACGGCCCCGCGGTCACTGCCTGGGCGGATCCGATCGCGCTCTCCAGCGCCCTCGACGCCGTGATCGACAATGCCCTGAAGTTCACGCCCAGGGGAGAGGAGGTCACGGTCATGGCCTCCGCCGACGGCGAGACCTCGACGATCGTGATCACCGACGGCGGCCCCGGGCTCACGGAGGAGGAGCTCACCCGGATCGGTGACCGCTTCTGGCGCAGCGGCCGCCATCAGAACGTGAAGGGCTCGGGCCTCGGTCTCTCCATCAGCCGTGCGCTGCTCTCGGCGGGCGGCGGCTCGATCGCGTACGCGCACCACGAACCGCACGGCCTGCGGGTGACGGTCTCGGTCCCGCGGACGCCTCCGGCGGCCTGAGCGGCGAGGAGGCGGCTGCAGGCAGGGAGCCGCGGGGGAGGGCCGGCGGCCCTGGCGGGCTCCGCTGCAGCCGCCGGAGACCTGCCAACCGCCCGGGCGCGCCGTACGACCGGGACGTCCGCAGACGGCTTCTACGGCCTACGGCTGGACCGGGCGGTGGTACCGGCGTCTCTGCGGCTTGGCCGGGCGGTGGTACCGGTGCCTCTGCGGCTTGGCCGGGCGGTGCTACCGGTGCCTCTACGGCTTTGCCGAGCGGTAGTACCGGCGTGCCCCGTCGTGCAGCGGCAGCGGGTCGGTGTAGATCGCCGTCCGCAGGTCCACCAGCTGCGCGGGATGCACCTCGCGTCCGATCCGGTCCCGGCTGTTGATCACGGTGCGGGTGAACCGCTCGGTCAGCTCCGGGTCCGCGCGGTCGGTGGTGACCAGCAGATTCGCGACGGCGACGGTCTGCACCGGGGCCCTGGCGCCCATCTTGGGGTAGGCATCGGAGGGGATGACCGCCGAGTGGTAGTAGCGCGTCGCCTCGCCCGTGGTGTGGACCCGGCGGATCAGTTCGTCGTCAACCGGAACCAGCCGGACCGGGAAGCGCTGCGACAGGTTCTGCACCGCACCGGTGGGCAGCCCGCCCGACCAGAAGAAGGCATCCAGATCGCCCCGCTCCAGGAGGCCCGGCATGGTGTCGATGCCGGCGGAGAGCGGACTGATGTCCTGCTCGGCGTCGAGGCCCGCCGCCGTCAGCACACGCTCGGCGATGAGCCGGACACCCGAGCCCTCCTGGCCGACGCCCACGCGCTTGCCGCGCAGGTCCGCCGGGGTCTGTACGGAGGAGCCCTGCGGAACGACCAGCTGTACGTAGTCGTCGTACAGCCGTGCGCAGCCGCGCAGCCGGTCCGAGCCCGGTTTGGCGTCCCGCTGGTACTTCGCCACCGCGTCCGCGGTGGCGATGGTGAAGTCGGCCTCACCGCTCGTCACCCAGGCGAGGTTCTGCTGCGACCCTTCGCTGGTCCGCAGATCTATCGAGACCTTCGGCAGATCGCGGGCGAGCGCGCCCTCCAGCAGCTCGCCGTAGCGCTGGTAGACCCCGGTCTTCACGCCCGTACTGAACGTGAGCCGCCCGCTCGGCGTGCTCTCGCCGAGCGGCAGCAGCCACCACAGCAGCAGCCCGCACACCACGGCCAGCGCGGCGGACCCCTGCAGGGCGCGGCGACGGCTGATTCGGGACAGGGCCGTGGACATGGCGCGAATCCTGCCATCTCGATTCCCGCGATGGCCAGGCCCCCCTGCCGGAGGCTTCCTCCGGACGGCCCCGCCGCCCGGCCCGGCCTCCCGACCGGCTCGGGGCCGGAGCTTGCCCGGCGCCCCCTTACCCTGGAGGAATGACCAGCAGCGACCGGAGCGAAGCAGTGGACGTCAAGGGAACATACGAAGTGCGCACCTACGGGTGCCAGATGAACGTCCACGACTCCGAGCGGCTGTCCGGCCTGCTGGAGGACGCAGGCTACGTCCGCGCGCCCGAAGGCGCCGGCGAGGGCGATGCCGACGTCGTCGTCTTCAACACCTGCGCGGTACGCGAGAACGCCGACAACAGGCTCTACGGCAACCTCGGCCGGCTCGCCCCGATGAAGGCCAAGCGGCCTGGGATGCAGATCGCCGTCGGCGGCTGCCTGGCCCAGAAGGACCGCGACACCATCGTCAAGAGGGCGCCGTGGGTCGACGTCGTCTTCGGTACGCACAACATCGGCAAGCTGCCGGTGCTGCTGGAACGCGCCCGCATCCTGGAAGAGGCGCAGGTCGAGATCGCGGAATCGCTCGAAGCCTTCCCGTCGACGCTGCCGACGCGCCGCGAGAGCGCGTACGCCGCGTGGGTCTCCATCTCCGTCGGGTGCAACAACACCTGCACGTTCTGCATCGTCCCCGCACTGCGCGGCAAGGAGAAGGACCGCCGGCCCGGAGACATCCTCGCCGAGGTCGAGGCGTTGGTCGCCGAGGGCGTCTCCGAGATCACCCTGCTCGGCCAGAACGTGAACGCGTACGGCTCCGACATAGGGGACCGCGAGGCGTTCTCCAAGCTGCTGCGCGCCTGCGGAAGGATCGAGGGGCTGGAGCGCGTCCGCTTCACCTCCCCGCACCCCCGTGACTTCACCGACGACGTGATCGCCGCGATGGCCGAGACGCCGAACGTGATGCCCCAGCTGCACATGCCGTTGCAGTCCGGTTCGGACACGGTGCTGAAGGCGATGCGCCGCTCGTACCGGCAGGAGCGTTACCTGGGCATCATCGAGAAGGTCCGCGCGGCAATCCCGCACGCCGCGATCTCCACCGACATCATCGTGGGCTTCCCCGGCGAGACCGAGGAGGACTTCGAGCAGACCATGCACGTCGTGCGCGAGGCGCGCTTCGCGCAGGCCTTCACCTTCCAGTACTCGAAGCGGCCCGGCACCCCGGCCGCCGAGATGGACGGACAGATCTCCAAGGAGGTCGTCCAGGCGCGTTACGAGCGGCTGGTCGCCCTCCAGGAGGAGATCTCCTGGGAGGAGAACAAGAAGCAGGTCGGCCGGGTCCTCGAGGTCATGGTCGCCGAGGGCGAGGGCCGCAAGGACGGCGCCACGCACCGCCTCTCCGGCCGTGCCCCCGACAACCGCCTGGTCCACTTCACCAAGCCCGCCGATGAGGTCCGCCCGGGCGACGTGGTGACCGTGGAGATCACTTACGCCGCCCCGCACCACCTCCTCGCCGAAGGCGAGACGACGTCCGTCCGCCGCACCCGCGCGGGCGACGCCTGGCAGAAGCGCAACGCCGCACCCCCGGAGCAGCCGGGCGTCATGCTCGGCCTCCCCACGGTGGGCGTCCCGGCCCCGCTGCCCGCTCCGACGGGCGGCTGCTCGGCAGTCGGCTGACGACGACAGCGCCCGGCCGTCCGGGCGGGCGCGATGCGGTCACCGGCGCGGCGCACGGCTGCCGGAGCGCGCCGGGGTGCGGTGACCTCACCCGACCCCCACCACCGCCAGGCATTACTCTGCGATCATGCTTGTCGCCGCCGCCGTCTGCCCCAGCCCCCCGCTCCTTGTGCCGGATGTGGCTGCCGGCGCCGCGCCCGAGCTCGCCGCCGCCAGGACCGCCTGCGCCGACGCCCTGAGCGTGCTGGCCGCCTCCCGGCCCGACCGGCTCATCGTGGTCGGCCCCGCCGGGCCCGACGAGCTGGGCGCGTACCCCCAAGGCACGCGGGGCTCCTTCCACGGCTTCGGCGTGGACGTCGACGTACACCTGGGCCCGGCCGACGGCCCGGCGCCGCGGCGCCCCCTTCCCGTATCGCTCGCTGTCGCCGCCTGGCTGCTCGACCGCGCCCGGTGGGCCGGCGTCCCGGTCGAGGGACTCGGCGTCGACGAGCAACTGGCCGCGGAGCAGTGTGCGGAGACCGGCCGGGAACTCGCCGCCCGCGCGGACCGTGTCGCGCTGCTCGTGATGGGCGACGGCAGCGCCTGCCGCACCCTGAAGGCACCCGGCTATCTGGACGAGCGCGCGGCGGCCTTCGACGCCGAGGCGGCCCGCGCCCTGGGCGCGGCGGACACGGAGGCGCTCACTGCGCTGGACGCGTCCCTCGCGCACGTGCTGAAGGCGGCCGGCCGTGCCCCCTGGCAGGTGCTCGCGGGCGCCGCCGGAGGCGCCGGCCTGGCAGGACAGCTGCTGTACGAGGACGCCCCGTACGGCGTCGGGTACTTCGTGGCCGCCTGGTCCTGAAGCACCGGAAGCACCCGCCTCCGAGGGAGGCTGAAACGGCGGACGGCCGCGGAGCCAAGCGCTCCGCGGCCGTCCGCCGTTATTCATTCAGGAGGCCGGCGGCGGGGCGTCGTCGTCCTTCGGTGTGCCGTGGTCCTTGTGGGCGAGGCGGTCCAGGGCCCCCTTGGCCTTCTCGGTGCCCGACTCGATCTTGTTGCTGTACTTGCCCTTGGTCCGCTGGTCGACCGACCGCGCGGCCTTGTCCAGACCGTGCTCGATCTTGCCCCCGTGCTGGTGCGCGAGATCAGAGACCTTCTCCTTGGCAGGGGCGAGCTTGGCCTTCAGCGTGTCCAGGATGCTCATGGGTCACCTCGCTCGTACGGATCTAATGACGGGCGCCCTCGCCGGCCTCGTTGTCCGCGGCCTCGTCGGCGGACTGCTGCTTGGGAATCTCGACACTCTCCGCGCCGGACGTGCCGGACGTGCCGCACGTACCGGCGTGCTCCTCGGTCTCCGACTCGGCCATGGCGGCCGGGCCGTCAGTGGTCTCCTCCGCAGAGGCCTTGGCGGGCTCGGATGCCTTCGAGCCGTCCGCAGCCCCCTCCACCGCCCCTTCGGTGGAACCCTCCGTCCCTTCCGCAGCCTTTGTGGAACCCTCCGCGGAACCCTCCGCGGAACCCCCCGCGGAACCCTCCGGGGAATCCGCCGTCAGGGTGCCGTCGGGACCCTCGTCGGTTGACGCCTCGGCAGCTCCCTTACTCTTCCGACGAAACCTTGCAAAAACGCCCATATCAACTCCATAGCGTACTCGTGTGGGCGAAATTCCGCGTTGCCCGGAGCGTCCCACTGCGCCGCCCCCGGGGGCCGGTTCGAAAACCGGCGGCCAGAACCTCGCAACAGGCAACGACCCCACTGGTGTGCCGTCACGTAACTCGTTCGGGGACACCTGTGACGTTTGCGAGACTGGGGCGGTGAGAAGTGCAGCTCCCGCACCGCGGGTCATCGCCGTCGTCGGCCCCACAGCGGCCGGAAAGTCCGATCTGGGCGTCCATCTCGCCCAGCAGCTCGGCGGCGAGGTCGTCAACGCCGACTCGATGCAGCTCTACCGCGGGATGGACATCGGCACCGCCAAGCTGACACCTGGGGAGCGCGGCGGGATCCCGCACCACCTCCTGGACATCTGGGACGTCACGCAGACGGCGAGCGTCGCCGAGTACCAGAGGCTGGCCCGCGCGGAGATCGACAAACTGCTCGCCGAGGGTCGTACACCGGTCCTCGTCGGCGGCTCCGGGCTGTACGTACGGGGAGCGATCGACGCCCTCGAATTCCCCGGCACCGACCCCGAGGTGCGTGCCCGGCTGGAGGCGGAGCTGGCGGAGCGCGGCTCCGGCGTGCTGCACGCCCGGCTGGCCACGGCCGACCCGGACGCCGCCCGGGCGATCCTGCCCAGCAACGGCCGCCGCATCGTCCGTGCGCTGGAGGTCATCGAGATCACCGGCAAGCCCTTCACCGCCAACCTTCCCGGCCACGAGGCCGTGTACGACACCGTCCAGATCGGCGTCGACGTCGAGCGCCCCGAGCTCGACGAGCGCATCACCCTGCGGGTGGACCGTATGTGGGAGGCGGGGCTCGTCGACGAGGTGCGGACCCTGGAGGCGCACGGGCTGCGCGAAGGGCGCACGGCGTCCCGTGCGCTCGGCTACCAACAGGTGCTCGCCGTGCTCGCGGGGGAGTGCACGGAGGACGAGGCGCGCGCCGAGACTGTGCGCGCCACGAAACGCTTCGCGCGCCGCCAGGACTCATGGTTTCGCCGCGACCCGCGCGTTCACTGGCTGAGCGGCGCCGTTGAGGACCGCGCGGAACTCCCGCACCGTGCGCTCGCGTTGGTCGAACGAGCGGTTACAGCCTGATCACGTGATGGCATCGGGACGTCTTGCACGTCATTCCGGTGCCCGGGGCCGTGCCATCATCGAGCATCGATCGACAAGTGGAGTCCGAGTTGGGAGGGCGCGTGGCGATGGAGGCCGGCCCTCGCGACAGAGAACAGGGGACACGGGAAGACGTGCCCCGTCTCAGTCCCGACGGCCCTGACGACACCCAGGACGTGCTCCAGGACGACCCCGAGGCCGGGGTGGAGGTAGAGGTCGAGCTGCGCCCGCAGGGCAGGCTGCGGATCTGGCAGCTCGCCCCCATCGTGGGGCTCGCCGCGGTCGGCTCGCTCATGTTCGCCTTCCCCCTCGCCTTCGGCTCCGGGGACGGTGGCGCGGTCGTCGCCATGCTCGGGCTGCTGATCAGCTGCTGCGCCGCGGGCTGGGGCATGATGGCCGCCCGCCGGGTCGGTCACACCTGGCCCGGTCTGCCCGAGCGCAGCTCCGGCGAGCGCCCCGACTGGCGCATGATCGCCCTCTACGTCGTCATGGCCGCCGCGCTGGTCGCCCTCGCCGTGTGGCGGGTTGCCCGGCTCCGCTGAGTGTCGGCGCCGCCCCGTACGATGGTGCGGTGACCATGTCCAAGACCTCGCCGATCGCCTTCCTCAAGGGCCACGGGACCGAGAACGACTTCGTGATCGTCCCGGACCCGGACAATGTGATCGAGCTGCCCGCGTCCGTCGTCGCCAGGCTCTGCGACCGCCGCGCGGGCATCGGCGGTGACGGTCTGCTGCACGTCGTGCGCTCCGCCGCGCACCCCGAGGCACGCTCGCAGTCCGGCGAGGCCGAATGGTTCATGGACTACCGCAACGCGGACGGCTCGATCGCCGAGATGTGCGGAAACGGCGTGCGGGTCTTCGCCCACTATCTGCAGCGTGCCGGCCTTGTCGACACGGGCGATCTGGCGGTCGCCACGCGCGGTGGCGTCAAGCGGGTGCACATCGACAAGGAGGGCGACATCACGGTCGCCATGGGCCGCGCCGTCCTCCCGGAGGACGGCGTCACGGTCACCGTCGACGGCCGAAGCTGGCCCGCCCGGAACGTGAACATGGGCAATCCGCACGCGGTCGCCTTCGTCGAGGATCTGGACCACGCGGGAGACCTGTTCTCCGTCCCGCCCTTCTCCCCCGCCGGCGTATACCCCGAAGGCGTGAATATCGAGTTCGTCGTCGACCGCGGTCCGCGCCATGTGGCCATGCGTGTGCACGAGCGCGGCTCGGGCGAGACCCGCTCGTGCGGGACCGGCGCCTGCGCCGTCGCCGTGGCGGCCGCACGCCGGGACGGCGCCGACCCGGCCGTCACCGGGGCCCCGGTGACGTACACGGTGGATCTTCCGGGCGGGCGCCTGGTGATCACGGAGCACCCCGACGGCGCGATCGAGATGACCGGCCCCGCCGTGCTCGTCGCCGAGGGCCACATAGATCCCGCCTGGCTCGCGACGTCCTCTCCGTCACGGAGCGAAACGGCCGACGCCTGAGTGTTCGCTCGAATGGGTGATCCCTTTCACGCTGAGCGAGAGGCGGACTCCGCCACGTGGTGGGCTCGGTAGCATCAAGCACCGGCCAGGAGGACATGCCTGCCTTTCCCGCCGCCGGTCGACGCTGCCGGAGGTGCCCCATGAGTGCAGAGGCCACCAACCCTGGTGCTCCCAGTCGCGGGCGTGGCCGCCCCAGGCTCGACCTCCGTCGGCTGGGCAGGGCCGCGCTTCTCGGTCCCACCGCCCGGGACCGGCTGCCCGACGCGATCGGCCATGTCGCGGAGGCGCACCGCGCCCACCATCCGGACGCCGATCTGGCCATCCTGCGCAGGGCGTACGTACTGGCCGAGTCGTCGCACCGCGGCCAGTTCCGCAAGAGCGGCGAGCCGTACATCACGCATCCGCTCGCCGTGACCCTGATCCTCGCCGAACTCGGCGCGGAGACCACGACCTTGACCGCGGCCCTGCTCCACGACACCGTCGAGGACACCGACCTCACGCTGGATCAGGTACGCGCGGAGTTCGGAGAGGAGGTCTGCTACCTCGTCGACGGCGTCACCAAGCTGGAGAAGGTCGACTACGGCGCGGCGGCCGAACCCGAGACCTTCCGCAAAATGCTCGTCGCCACGGGCAACGACGTACGGGTCATGTCGATCAAGCTCGCCGACCGGCTGCACAACATGCGCACGCTCGGCGTGATGCGTCCGGAGAAGCAGGCCCGCATCGCCAAGGTCACACGGGACGTGCTGATCCCGCTCGCCGAGCGGCTCGGTGTCCAGGCCCTCAAGACCGAGCTGGAGGACCTGGTCTTCGCGATCCTCCACCCCGAGGAGTACGAACGCACCCGGGCACTCATCGCGGACAACGCCGATGCGGCGGACGCTCTTGCCGCCATTGCCGAGGACGTCACGACCGTGCTGCGCGACGCGGACATCCAGGCCGAAGTCCTCATCCGCCCCCGCCACTTCGTCTCCGTCCACCGCGTGCGGCTCAAGCGCGGCGAGCTGCGCGGGACGGACTTCGGGCGGCTCCTCGTCCTCGTCGGCGAGGACGCCGACTGCTATGCGGTCCTCGGCGAACTGCACACCTGCTTCACCCCGCTGATCTCGGAGTTCAAGGACTTCATCGCCGCGCCCAAGTTCAACCTGTACCAGTCGCTGCACACGGCGGTCGCCGGCTCCGGCGGAGCCGTCGCCGAAGTCCTCATCCGTACCCACCAGATGCACCGCGTCGCGGAGGCCGGCGTCATCGCCCTCGGCAACCCGTACGCGCAGGGCAATCCGCATCCGCCGGCCGACAGGGCCGAGGCGGCCGATCGGCCCGATGCGTCCGACGCGGCCGACGGTGAGCGCGCCGACCCCACCAGGCCCGGCTGGCTCTCCCGGCTCCTGGAGTGGCAGGAGTCCGCCCCCGACCCCGACACCTTCTGGACCTCCCTTCGTGCCGAACTCGCCGCGGACCGCGAGATCACCGTCTTCCGCGCCGACGGACGCACGCTCGGACTGCCTGCCGGGGCGAGCTGCGTGGACGCGGCGTACGCGCAGTACGGCGAGGAGGCGCACGCGTGCATCGGGGCACGCGTCAACGGCCGGCTCGCCACACTCAGCACCCAGCTCAACGACGGCGACACGGTCCAGCTGCTGCTCGCCCAGGACGCCGCCTCCGGGCCCTCCCCCGACTGGCTGGACCACGCCCGCACGCCCGCCGCGCGGATCGCGATCACCTCCTGGCTCACCGAGCATCCCGAGGGGGCGAAGCCCCCCGCCGCCGCCCCGCGCGCGCCCGTCGCCTTCACCGCGGGCCGGCCCGCGGTCACGAACGCCGTGGCCGAGCTGCCCGGCCTCCCCGGGGCGACCGTCCGCCTCGCCGGCTGCTGCACCCCCGTACCGCGGGACGCGGTCGTCGGCTTCGCGGTCCGCGGCGGCGCCGTCACCGTGCACCGCGAGGAGTGTCCCGCCGTGGCCCGGATGCGCGCCCTGGGGCGCGCGCCAGTGGGTGTGCGCTGGGGCGACGCCGCCGAATGCCGTGTCACGCTCGTCGCCGAGTCCTTCGGCCGGCCCCGTCTGCTCGCGGACCTCACCGACGTCATCGCGACGGCCGGCGCCGCGATCGTCTCCGCCACCGTCGAACCGCCGAGCCAGCAGCGCGTACGCCATACGTACACGCTCCAGCTCCCGGACGCCGCCGGACTTCCCGCTCTGATGCGGGCGATGCGCGATGTGGCCGGGGTGTACGACGTGAGCCGGGCCCAGCATCCGACGACCACCACCTGATCCCCGACGCCCCCTTCGGCCCCATTCTGTCCTTCCGGTCTCGACTCGGCGCACCGCCGGACGCCGTTCGGGTGGGCGCGGAGCGAGCCGTCGCGGTCCGCGATCACCGCGCTGGTAGCGGTGGTGCATGCTGCTCACCTCTCGACGCCTGCGAGCCGTCCTGCTTGCCGCTGCCTCGGCCACTCTGGTCGCCGCCGTCCTTCCCGCGCCCGAGCCGCTCGGCATCGGCGACCCGCTCTTCCCCCACCTGGGCAATCCCGGGTACGACGTCCTCACGTACGACATCGCCTTCACCTACAGCGGCTCGAACACCAAGCCGCTGGAAGCCGTCACGAAGATCGACGCGAGGGCGACCGAGCCCCTGGAGCGGATCAACCTCGACTTCACCCGCGGCACCGTGCGGAAAGTCGACGTGAACGGCAGCAGCGCCGAATTCTCGACCAGCGGCGAGGACCTTGTCATCACGCCCGAGCGCGCCGTCGCCCCGGGCGAGCCGCTGAGCGTCACCGTCAGCCACACCAGCGACCCGAAGGGCAAGGGCGACGGCGGCTGGGTGCGTACCGCCGACGGTCTGGCGATGGCCAACCAGGCCGACGCCGCCCACCGGGTCTTTCCCTGCAACGACCACCCGGCAGACAAGGCCCTCTTCACCTTCCGGATCACCGCCCCCTCGGCGCTGACAGCCGTGGCCAACGGGCTGCAGGTGGCGAAGACCCCGAGTGGTCGGACCACGACCTGGCTGTACCGCGGCCGGCACCCCATGGCGACCGAACTGGCCCAGGTCAGCATCGGCAGGTCCGCGGTCATCCACCGCCAGGGGCCGCACGGACTGCCCGTGCGGGACGTCGTGCCGACGGCCGACCGCACGTTCCTCGAACCCTGGCTCAAGAAGACACCGGCACAGATCACATGGATGGAGAGCAAGGTCGGGCGCTATCCGTTCGAGACGTACGGGCTGCTGATCGCAGATGCCGGCACCGGGTTCGAGCTGGAGACCCAGACGCTCTCGCTCTTCGAGCGGTCGTTCTTCACCCGCCCCGAGTTCCCCAAGTGGTACGTCGACTCGATCATGGTGCATGAGCTGGCCCACCAGTGGTTCGGGAACAGCGTCTCGCCGCGCGGCTGGTCGGACCTCTGGCTCAACGAGGGACACGCCAGCTGGTACGAGGCGCTGTACGCGGAGGAACACGCCAAGCAGTCCATGGAGAAGCGCATGCGTGAGGCGTACACGCAGTCGGACGGCTGGCGCGCGGCGGGGGGACCACCGGCCGCCCCGAAGCTCGGGACACCCGGTCAGCAGCTCGGGCTGTTCCGGCCGGTCGTGTACGACGGCAGCGCCCTGGTCCTGTACGCGCTGCGACAGGAGATCGGGAAGGATGCCTTCGCGGTGCTGGAGCGGGCGTGGGTGGCCGAGCACAAGGACGGGACGGCGAGCACGGCCGACTTCGCCGAACTCGCGTCACGTGTCTCCGGTCGTGATCTTTCCGCGTTCTTCAAGGCCTGGCTGTACGCGGAGAAGACCCCGAAGATGCCCGGTCACCCGCAGTGGCGCAGCAAGGCCCCCGCCGCGAAGCCCGCGTAAACCAGGGTGACGGCCGTGGCGGCGCCGTGCGACCATCAACACGTCGGCGACGCCGCCGGGCCGGACCCCTTCGGACCTCCGGGAATCTTCCGGCACCGTTACGCGTTGTAACCGGCGTACCGTACGTTCCGTACCGTGCTTCCATCGACGTAAGGATCCAATGACCTCCTCTTCATCCACTTCCCAGGACGCGCAGAGCTTCGCGGACAGCAACCGCACCGAGAGCCTTCGGGCCGATGCCCTGATGGAAGAGGACGTCGCCTGGAGCTACGAGATCGACGGAGATCGGGACGGCGATCAGTTCGACCGCTCCGAGCGGGCAGCGCTGCGGCGTGTCGCAGGACTCTCCACCGAGCTCGAGGACGTCACCGAGGTCGAGTACCGGCAGCTCCGACTGGAGCGCGTGGTGCTCGTCGGCGTCTGGACCTCGGGGACCGTGCAGGACGCGGAGAATTCGCTCGCGGAGCTGGCCGCGCTCGCCGAGACGGCGGGTGCCCTCGTGCTCGACGGCGTCATCCAGCGCCGCGACAAGCCGGACCCGGCCACGTACATCGGCTCGGGCAAGGCCCAGGAGCTGCGCGACATCGTGCTCGAGTCCGGGGCCGACACCGTCGTCTGCGACGGTGAGCTCAGCCCTGGCCAGCTGATCCAGCTGGAGGACGTCGTCAAGGTCAAGGTGGTCGACCGTACCGCCCTGATCCTCGACATCTTCGCGCAGCACGCCAAGTCCCGAGAGGGCAAGGCGCAGGTGGCGCTGGCACAGATGCAGTACATGCTGCCCCGGCTGCGGGGCTGGGGTCAGTCGCTGTCCCGGCAGATGGGTGGCGGTAGCGGCGGCATGGCCACCCGTGGCCCCGGTGAGACCAAGATCGAGACGGACCGGCGACGGATCCGCGAGAAGATGGCGAAGATGCGCCGGGAGATCGCGGCCATGAAGACGGGCCGCGAGATCAAGCGGCAGGAGCGCCGGCGGAACAAGGTCCCGTCGGTCGCCATCGCCGGATACACCAACGCGGGCAAGTCCTCGCTGCTCAACCGCCTCACCGGCGCCGGTGTCCTGGTGGAGAACGCGCTGTTCGCCACCCTGGACCCGACCGTGCGCCGGGCCGAGACCCCGAGCGGCAGGTTCTACACGCTGGCGGACACCGTCGGATTCGTCCGGCATCTGCCTCACCACCTGGTCGAGGCGTTCCGCTCCACCATGGAGGAGGTCGGCGAGTCCGATCTCATCCTGCATGTGGTGGACGGTTCACACCCGGCCCCGGAGGAGCAGCTCGCCGCCGTGCGTGAGGTGATCCGCGATGTCGGCGCCGTGGACGTACCCGAGATCGTCGTGATCAACAAGGCGGACGCGGCCGATCCGCTGGTGCTGCAGCGCTTGATGCGCATCGAGCGTCACGCGATCGCGGTGTCGGCCCGTACGGGCGCCGGCATGGACGAGCTGCTCGCGCTGATCGATGCCGAACTGCCGCGACCCGAGGTCGAGATCGAGGCCCTCGTGCCGTACACGCAGGGAGCGCTCGTCTCGCGGGTGCACGCCGACGGGGAGGTGCTCTCCGAGGAGCACACCTCCGAGGGCACGCTGCTGAAGGCGCGCGTCCACGAGGAACTGGCCGCGGCACTCGGGCCGTACGTTCCGGCGACGCGCTGACGGCGATGCGCTGATCGGCGCGACGGACAGCGGTCCCGTTCAGAGGCCGAAGGCCCGTACCTCCATTCGGAGGACGGGCCTTCGGTCGTTCGGAGCGCGGGCAGAATTCCTGCCCCGCGAAATCACTTTTCCGCGAACTTGTCACTCATCGTCGTGTAGATCTCCCGAGCGCCCTCGCCCAGCCGCGGACCGGCCAGCCAGCCGGCCGTCACCGGGCCGATGGAGGTGTTGGAGACCAGCGCCAGCTTGCCGTTCGGCTGCTCGGCGAACCAGCCACCACCGGACGAACCACCGGTCATGGTGCAGCCGATGCGCCACATCGTCGGCGTACCGGGGCTGATGGACAGCCGGCCGGGGCGGTCGACGCACTTGTGCATGATGAGGCCGTTGAACGGCTCCGCCGCCGGATAGCCCCAGGCGCCCATCGCGGCGATGCTCTTCGCCTCGGGGGCATCGAAGTTGACGTCGAGGGCGACTCCCACGGTCTCCTCGAGGGACTTCGTACCCTTCTCCGGCTTCACGTGCATCACGGCGTAGTCGTACGGGGCACCCTCGCCGCCGGTCGGGCCGCCCTGGGAGATCCACTCACCGGAGGTCGAGACCCAGTCGGCCCAGTAGACGCCGTACGGGGCGATCTCCTGAGGCTTCGCGTTCTCCAGCTGTGCCGGCGACTTGCCCAGGTCGTTGTAGGCCGGGACGAAGGCGATGTTGCGGTACCAGCCGCCCTCCTGGCCGGCGTGCACGCAGTGGCCCGCGGTCCACACCATGTTGGACTTGCCCGGGTTCTTCGGATCCTTGATGACGGTGGCCGAGCAGACCATCGTCCCCTCGGGCGCGTCGAAGAACACCTTGCCGACCGGTGCGGCGTTCTCGTGGTACGGCCTCTTCTCCGGCACGGCCTGGACCGGCTTCGGCTCCGGGTCCGTGACGCCCTGGTCGCCCGCGATGTCACCGGCGGCCATCGTCTTCTGCGGAGACTTGGCCTCCTTCATCCGCTCGGGCTTCCACATGCCCTCGATCACCGGGTTGACGAAGTCCTTGGCCTCACGCAGCCACTTGTCCTTGTCCCAGTTCTTCCACTCGCCGTTCTTCCACTTGTCCAGGTCGACACCGTGCTCCTTGAGCTTGTCGGCCAGGTCCGCGGGAAGGGCGGCACCGCCGTTGTCCCCGGCGGAAGCGGATGCGGCGGGCTTGTCGCCCGCGTTGTTCTCGCTGGGGCCGCATGCGGTGGCCGTGAGCGAGAGAGCCGCGGCAAGGCCGGTGGCGGCCAGCAGCGGACGTATGGATCGCATGGAAACGAATCCCCCTGTGTGTATTGCCATGAACGTGTCACGTGCTTGGCACGCGAAAGGGCGGTCTTCCGGTGGACCGCCCGTGGTGCGCCCCTAACTCTAGGCCTGGGTGACCCGAGGCAGTTGACATGGGCCCGCCACCTGCACGGAGTCTCCACGCGTGGCGACGCGGGATGGCGACGGCGAACGCGAAAGGGGCCTCCGGACTCGCTCCGAAGGCCCCTTCGCGTACGTAGCGCCGAGCGTTCCCGGCTCTGCCTCACCGCTCGGGCTTGCGGCTCTGGACTACGGCCACCGGTCGGCAGAAGCCGACTCACAGAAGCAGGCTCACACAAACCGGCTACCGGAAACCGCCCTCGGCTTGTGGCCGTGGCTACCGGCCCGCGAACTTCTTGCTGACCGCGTCGTAGATGTCCTTGGCCTCCGCGCCCAGCCGCGGACCGGCCAGCCAGCCGGCCGTGACCGGGCCGATCGACGTGTTCGACACCAGCGCAGGCTTGCCGTCCTGGCCAGCAGCGACCCAGCCGCCACCGGACGAACCACCGGTCATGGTGCAGCCGATGCGGAACATCGTGGGCTGGTCCGCCGTGAGGGACAGCCGGCCCGGCTTGTCCTTGCACTGGAACATCCGCTCGCCGTCGAACGGAGGCGCCGCCGGGAAGCCCGTCGCCGTCATGCTGCCGATCTTCGGCGCTGCCGGGGCGTTGAAGTTCACCGGAAGCGCCGAACCGACCGTCTCCTCCAGGGACTTGCCGGTGCCGCCCTTCTCCGGGGTCACATGAATCACCGCGAAGTCGTACGGGGCACCCTGGCCACCGGTCGCGGCACCCTGGGAGATCCACTGCTCGGACGTCTGCGCCCAGTCGCCCCACCACACACCGTAGGGAGCGATCTCTTCCTTCGAGTCGTTCTTGGTGCTGGTCTTGGCGCTGTTGTTGTACGACGGGACGAAGGCGATGTTCCGGTACCAGCCGCCCTCCTTGCCCGCGTGCACGCAGTGGCCCGCGGTCCACACCATGTTGGACTTGCCCGGGTTGGCCGGATCCTTCACCACGGTGGCGGAGCAGACCATCGAGCCCTTGGGGCCGTCGAAGAACACCTTCCCGGCCTCGGCCGCGTTGCCGTGGTAAGGCGCCCTCACAGCCTGGGCCTTGACCGGCTCCGGCGTCGGATCGGTCACACCCTCGTCGCCGGAGATGTCCTCTTCCTCGACCGGCTTGTCGGGCTGCTCGGCCTCCCGCATCCGGTCCGGGTCCCAGAGGTCCTCGATGATCGGGTTGACGAAGTCCTTGGCCTCACGCAGCCACTTGTCCTTGTCCCAGTTCTTCCACTCGCCGTTCTTCCACTTGTCCAGGTCGATCCCGTGCTCCTTGAGCCGGTCTTTGAGATCGTCCGGGATCGTGATCTTGCCGTCGGTGCCCTGGTCGGCGGCGGGCGCGCTGGGCTTGTTGCCGGCGTTGTTCTCGCTGGGGCCGCATGCGGTGGCCGTGAGCGAGAGAGCCGCGGCAACCGCGGCCGCCGCGAACACCGGAGAGGTTCTGCGACGGGCGCTCCCCCCACGGCGCGCGGCGAAGTGCGGGCGATTGAGACGCATGTGGTGATCCCCCTGGGACTTCATGAAATGACCTACGTACTGGATCGAACTGCTTGCACAGACCCGGCGATGCAGCCCGGCGCCGAAGTGCGGCCCCCACTATGCCGGTGCCGATGGGGACGGTGTGCGGCAGGGCTGCGGTTCCCCGCCCCAACGATCTTCGGAATGACCGTGATCCCCCGCTTCCGGCGTCGTTGGTACGTACGGGGGACACGAGGTCAGCGTTCAGCCTCGCGGCGCGGCGGGCCAACGCCGTACCGACGTGCGACGCAACTGTGACAGCAGGAGGACCAAGAGCCGTGGCCGTGACCGAACCTGCCCCGGTGGTGCAGCCCGCCGCGCACGAAGGGATCCTGCGGCGTCAGTCCCTCCGCGAATCGGCAGCCCGGACCTATGCGCGCTCGCTGCCCATCGTTCCGGTACGGGCCCGGGGACTGACGATCGAGGGAGCGGACGGCCGCCGGTATCTCGACTGTCTGTCAGGCGCCGGGACCCTGGCCCTCGGCCACAACCATCCGGTGGTCCTGGAAGCGATCAGGAAGGTCCTCGATTCGGGTGCGCCGCTGCACGTCCTCGACCTCGCCACCCCGGTCAAGGACGCCTTCACCACTGAGCTGTTCGCCACGCTGCCCCGCCCGCTCGCCGAGAACGCCCGCATCCAGTTCTGCGGACCGGCCGGCACGGATGCGGTCGAAGCGGCCCTCAAACTCGTCCGCTCAGCGACCGGCCGCACCGGACTTCTCGCCTTCACCGGCGCCTACCACGGAATGACCGCGGGAGCCCTTGATGCCTCAGGCGGGGCCACCGATGTCCGCGTGACCCGACTGCCGTACCCGCAGAACTACCGCTGCCCCTTCGGTATCGGCGGGGAGCGCGGTGCCGAACTCGCCGCCCGCTGGACCGAGAGCCTCCTGGACGACCCCAAGGGAGGCGTCCCCACGCCGGCCGGCCTGATCGTCGAACCGGTGCAGGGCGAGGGCGGAGTCATCCCGGCGCCCGACAGCTGGCTGCGCCGGATGCGTGAGATCACCGCGTCCCGCTCCATCCCGCTGATCGCGGACGAGGTGCAGACCGGAGTCGGCCGCACCGGCGCTTTCTGGGCGGTCGAGCACAGTGGGATCGTCCCCGATGTGATGGTCCTGTCGAAGGCCATCGGCGGCTCCCTCCCTCTCGCAGTCATCGTCTACCGCTCGGATCTTGATGCCTGGGAACCGGGCGCCCACGCCGGTACGTTCCGCGGCAACCAGCTCGCCATGGCCGCCGGCGCGGCCACCCTCGCCTACGTCCGCGAGAACCATCTCGCCGAACGTGCCGCCACCCTCGGCGCCCGCATGCTCAGCCGTCTCCAGGGCCTCGCCGCGACCCTCCGCTGCATCGGAGACGTACGCGGCCGCGGGCTCATGATCGGTGTGGAGCTCGTCGATCCCGACACCGGCGACCCGCACGCGGACGCCCCGCCTCCCGACTCCGCCCTCGCCGCCGCAGTGCAGCAGGAATGCCTGCGCCGCGGACTCATCGTCGAACTCGGCGGACGCCACGCGGGCGTTGTCCGCCTCCTCCCTCCTCTCACCCTCACCGACGAACAGGCCGCCGCGGTCCTCGACCGCTTCGCCGACGCCCTCGCAGCGGCCGAACGCTCACCCCACCGCCGCAACGGCACCGGACCGTCTCACTGATGCCGGACGACACCCAAGGAAGTCCCCCGTGAACCCCACTTCCGCACCCGACGCCCCCGAGCCCGACGGCCGTCCCACCGCCGCCCACTACGGAGGCCAGAACGGGTCGGCCACCCCCCTCACGGTCGAGCAGGCGACGGTGCCGCGACAGCTGTCGGGGTCCCCCGGCGAACTGACCACCCCCACACACGCTCCGTCCCTGGCCACGACAATCGTCCCGACAGCGGCTGCGCCCGGCGCCGTGCCCGGAGCAGCGAAGCCCGACCCGATCGTCCACCCCGACCCGATCGACCACCCCGACCCGCACGTTGCCGCGGATGCTGCCGCCGCTGAGAACCTGCTCCGCTGCTGGGTCCGGGAGAACGATCTCGCCCGGCCCGACGGGAACACGCTCCGTATCCCGCTTGCCGCCAGTGGCACCGCCCTGCTCGTCCCCGTCCGCTACTGGTCCGCGGCCGGCTGGCACCGCTTCGGCCCGCCCGCCCTGGAAGGCGCACCGGCCGAGGCCCCGGCAGCCGACGCCGTGACCATCGCAGCCCTCCTCAGCCGCGAGCCCGGCAGCACGGGTCACCCGCCCGCCCACGACGAGCCTCGTGACACCGAGCCCCGTCAGGACGATCACGACCCGCGCCGGTCCGACGGAGCCGATCTCGTCGGCAGGGTCGCCGACTCGGTCCGGCGCACAGCCGACTTCATTACCGACCGCCGCAGGCGCCCCGCACCGGACCCCGAAGCCGACCTGTTCCTCACCGCCGAACAGTCACTGCTTCTGGGACATCCGCTCCACCCCACCCCCAAGAGCCGCGAAGGGCTGTCGGAAGCCGAGGTCCGTCTCTACTCACCCGAGTTGTACGGCTCCTTTCCCCTCCACTGGATGGCCGTCGACCGGACCGTCCTGGCCACGGAATCGGCCTGGACCGAGGAAGGCCGCATCCTCCCGGCCGATCAGCTCATGGCCCGATTCATCGGCAACCTCCAACTCCCCGCCAACACGGTGCCGTTGCCACTCCACCCCTGGCAGGCCCGTGAACTCGGACACCGCCCCGCCGTCGCCGGCCTGATCGACGCCGGGCTCCTCCACGATCTCGGCCCCAGTGGCGACCCATGGCACCCCACCTCATCGGTCCGCACCGTGCACCAGCCCGGCGCGCCCGCCATGCTCAAGCTCTCTCTCGGCGTACGCATCACCAACTCCCGTCGTGAAAATCTCCGCAAGGAACTCCACCGCGGTGTGGAGGTCCACCGACTGCTCCGCAGTGGCCTGGCCCGGCAATGGCAGACCGCCCATCCCGGATTCGACATCGTCCGCGACCCCGCATGGCTCGCCGTCGACACCCCCGACGGCCGTCCCGTGCCAGGACTCGACGTCATGCTCCGGCACAACCCGTTCAGTGCCGGGGACGACGCCGTCTGCATCGCGGGCCTCACCGCGCCCAGGCCCTGGCCCGGCCGTCCGCGTATGCACTCGCGCCTCGCCGAGAGCGTGGGCCGACTCGCCACCCTCACCGGCCGGCCCGTCGGCGCGGTCTCCGCAGAGTGGTTCCTGCGCTACCTCGACCAGGTCGTGCGCCCGGTGCTCTGGCTCGACGGCACAGCAGGAGTCGCCCTCGAAGCCCACCAGCAGAACACTCTGGTGATCCTCGACCCCGATGGCTGGCCGATCGGCGGCCGCTACCGCGACAACCAGGGCTACTACTTCCGCGAGTCCCACCGTGCCGCCCTCGAACGCCGGCTCCCCGGTATCGGCAGCGTCAGTGACACCTTCGTCTCCGACGCCGTCACGGACGAACGCTTCGCCTACTACCTCGGCATCAACAACGTCCTCGGCCTCATCGGCGCCTTCGGTTCCCAGCGCCTCGCCGACGAGCGCGTCCTCATCGCCGCGTTCCGCCAGTTCCTCACCACGGCAGCCGGACTGGGCTCACACCTGCCCGCGCAACTTCTGGAGACCCCCACCCTGCGCTGCAAGGCCAATCTGCTGACCCGGCTCCACGGCCTCGATGAACTGGTCGGCCCGGTCGACACCCAATCCGTCTACGTCACGATCACCAACCCCCTCCATCCCTGAGAGACACCGACCCTTCCGCCCTGCTCCCGGCCCGCTCGGGCCCGACTCCGACTGTCCGAACTGCTGAGAGGAGAGCGCCACCCATGCCTCCCACCGACGCGAGCACCGACACAGGCCCCGGCGGAGGTGCCGAGGACACCCTGGACCTTCGGCTGCCCGACGAACTCATCGCACTGTTCGGACCGGACGAACCAGCCGGAGACCACGCGTCCGTGGAGAGGGCCTCCACGCCCGCACCCGTCGACCGTGCTGCCGCCAGTTGGGCGTTCCTCGGCGAGGACCTCCTCGATGCCCTTCCCGACTGGGGCGCGGTCACCACCCCCATCGGCTCCCTCCAGCTCGTCCCTGTCCGTATCGAGCGCGACCTCCAGCTGATCAGCCGCTGGATGAACGACCCCGCGGTCGCGGCCTTCTGGGAGTTGTCAGGACCGGAGTCGGTCACCGAAGCCCATCTGCACGCCCAGCTCACCGGCGACGGCCGCAGCGTCCCCTGCCTCGGTGTCCTCGACGGCGTACCGATGAGCTACTTCGAGATCTACCGAGCCGACCTCGACCCGCTCGCACGCCACTACCCGGCTCGCCCCCACGACACCGGCATCCACCTCCTCATCGGAGGCGTCGCCGACCGCGGCCGCGGCGTCGGCACCACCGTGCTCCGGGCCGTGGCCGACCTCGTACTCGACCACCGTCCCCGCTGTGCACGCGTCGTCGCGGAACCCGACCTGCGCAACACCCCCTCCGTGTCCGCCTTCCTGAGCGCCGGCTTCCGCTTCTCCGCGGAAGTCGACCTTCCCGACAAGCGAGCCGCACTCATGGTCCGAGAGAGAGCACTGAGCCATGTGCTGTGAACGACCCGCTGACTTACATACACCGCTCGACCCGCATCGGTTCCAATCGAGGAGTCCCCGTGCCGAAGTCCCCTGTCACCCCAGACTCCGACCAGCCCCCCGCCCTGCCCGCACCGGCCGAGCTGAACTCGGAAACCTGGCACCGGGCAGCTCGCCGCCTCCTCGCCAAAATGATCGGTGAATTCGCCTACGAGGAGATCATCGAGCCCCTCCCACGGGGCGGCGGCGACCGCTACACCCTCCGCCTCGACGAAGGCGAGACCGTAGCTTTCCGGGCCCGGCGCGGCGCCTACGGAAGCTGGCGCGTCGCTCCTGACTCGATCGAAAGCGGCGGAGAGCCCTTCACCGACCCGCTGCGCTTCCTCGTCGGCGCCCGTCGCCTCCTCGCACTCGACGGCGCCACGCTCGGCCACCTCGTGCGTGAACTGAACACAACACTGGTCGCGGACTGCAGGCTCGACCACACCGCGCTTCCCGTGGCCCGGCTCGCCGACCTCGACTACGCCGCACTGGAAGGGCACCAGACCGGCCACCCCTGGCTCGTCCTCAACAAGGGCCGCCTCGGCTTCTCCGCCGGCGACGCCGCGCGCTGGACCCCGGAGGCGCGCACACCCGCCCGCCTTCCCTGGATCGCGGTCAGCACCGGCCTCGCCGCCTACCGCGGAGTTCCCGGGCTCGCGACCCCCGACCGCCTCTACGCGAAGGAACTCGACGCCGACGCCCGTGACACCTTCGCCGCCGAGCTCCGCGCCCGCGGCCACGACCCCGGCGGCTACCTCTTTCTCCCCGTGCACCCATGGCAGTGGGACCACGTACTGCTGTCCCTCTACGCACCGTCCATCGCCCGAGGCGAGATCGTCCCGCTGACCACCGACAGTGATCTCCGGCTGCCCCAGCAGTCCGTCCGTACCTTCCTCAACACCAGCCGCCCCGACCGGCACACCGTCAAGCTCCCGCTCTCCGTCCTCAACACACTGGTCTGGCGCGGACTGCCCACCGAGCGCACCCTCGCGGCACCCGCCGTCACCGCGTGGGTCCACGGGCTGCGTGACGCCGACCCCTTCCTCCGCGACGAGTGCGGGGTGATCCTGCTCGGCGAGGTCGCATCCGTCACGGTCGAGCACGCGCACTACGACCGCCTTCCCGAGGTCCCGTACCAGTACAAGGAGCTCCTCGGGGCGATCTGGCGCGAACCGCTGCGGCTGCCGACAGGCGAGCGGGCCCGCACCCTGGCCTCGCTCCTGCACACCGACCCGGACGGGCGCGCGTTCACAGCGGAGCTGGTCCGGCGCTCCGGGCTCGCTCCCACCGCCTGGCTGCAGCACCTCTTCGCCGCGCTGCTGCCGCCCCTGCTGCACTTCCTCTACCGCTACGGCACGGTGTTCTCCCCTCACGGGGAGAACGCCATCGTCGTCTTCGACGACCACGACGTGCCCGTACGGCTCGCGATCAAGGACTTCGTCGACGACGTGAACGTCAGCGCCCAGCCGCTGCCCGAGCACGACACCATGCCCCAGGAGGTACGCGAGATCCTCCTCACCGAGGAACCCGCCTTCCTCACCCAGTTCATCCACTCCGGTCTCTTCGTCGGCGTATTCCGCTACCTCGCCCCGCTGTGCGAGGAGCAACTCGACGTGCCGGAGGACGTGTTCTGGTCGCTCGTACGGTCCGAGATCCTGCGCCACCAGGCCCGATTCCCGGAGCTCAAGGACCGTTACGAGATGTTCGACCTGCTCACTCCGCGTATCGAGCGTCTCTGTCTGAACCGCAACCGGCTCCACCTCGACGGCTACCGCGACCGCCCCGAGCGCCCGCACGCCGCCGTCCACGGCACGGTCCAGAATCCGCTGAGCACCAGCTGATGGTCCTGTCCGAACCGGTATGTGATCGTGCTGTCAGTGGGGCCCCGTAGGGTGGACGGTCTATGACGAAGCCATCTCTCCCCGAGCTCCTCCACGCCGCGGTCAGCGCAGTCGGCGGGGTGGAGCGGCCTGGCCAGGTCACCATGGCCGAGTCCGTGGCCGCGGCCATCGACGACGGCTCCCACCTGCTCATCCAGGCCGGCACCGGCACCGGAAAGTCCCTTGGGTATCTGGTGCCTGCCCTGGCCCATGGAGAGCGTGTGGTGGTGGCCACAGCGACGCTCGCGCTGCAGCGCCAGCTCGTGGAGCGCGACCTTCCACGGACGGTGGAGGCGCTGCATCCGCTGCTGCGCCGCCGCCCGGAGTTCGCCATGCTCAAGGGGCGGTCGAACTATCTCTGTCTGCACCGCCTCCATGAGGGCGTCCCGCAGGAAGAGGAGGACGGCCTCTTCGACCCCTTCGAAGCAGCCGCGCCCACCAGCAAGCTGGGCCAGGACCTGCTCCGCATGCGCGACTGGGCGGACGAGACGGAGACCGGCGACCGCGACGACCTCACCCCGGGCGTCTCCGACCGCGCGTGGTCCCAGGTCTCCGTGTCCTCCCGGGAGTGCCTGGGCGCCAGCAAGTGTGCCTATGGCGCGGAGTGCTTCGCCGAGATGGCCAGAGAGCGTGCCAAGCTGTCCGACGTCGTGGTCACGAACCACGCCCTTCTCGCCATCGACGCGATCGAGGGCGCTCCTGTCCTGCCCCAGCACGAAGTGCTGATCGTCGACGAGGCCCATGAGCTCGTCTCCAGGGTCACCGGCGTCGCCACGGGAGAGCTCACCCCCGGCCAGGTCAACCGTGCCGTGCGCCGCGCGGCCAAGCTGGTGAACGAGAAGGCCGCCGATCAGCTCCAGACGGCAGCCGAGGGATTCGAGCGGCTCATGGAGCTCGCGCTCCCGGGACGCCTCGAAGAGATCCCCGAAGACCTCGGGTACGCACTGATGGCGTTGCGCGATGCCGCCCGTACGGTCATCTCCGCGCTCGGTTCCACCCGCGACAAGTCCGTCCAGGACGAGGACGCCGTGCGCAAGCAGGCCCTTGCCTCGGTCGAGACCATCCACGACGTCGCCGAACGGATCACCAACGGCTCCGAGTACGACGTCGTCTGGTACGAGCGCCATGACCGCTTCGGGGCTTCCCTGCGGGTCGCACCGCTCTCCGTCTCGGGGCTGCTCCGCGAGAAGCTCTTCGCCGACCGGTCGGTGGTTCTGACGTCCGCGACGCTCAGGCTCGGCGGTGACTTCAACGGCGTCGGCGCCTCGCTCGGGCTGGCTCCGGAGGGCACGGAAGGGGAGGACGTGCCCGTGTGGAAGGGTGTCGATGTCGGCTCGCCCTTCGACTACCCGAAGCAGGGCATTCTCTACGTCGCCAAGCACCTGGCCCGCCCCGCGCGCGATGGCGACCGGGACGACATGCTCGGCGAGCTCACCGAGCTGATCCAGGCAGCCGGCGGTCGCACGCTCGGCCTGTTCTCCTCGATGCGGGCCGCTCAGCTTGCGGCCGAGGAGCTGCGCTCCCGCATCCCGGAGTTCCCCATCCTGCTCCAGGGCGAGGAGACACTCGGCGAGCTGATTAAGAACTTTGCGGCTGACCCTCAGACCTGCTTGTTCGGCACGCTGTCGCTCTGGCAGGGCGTCGATGTGCCGGGCGCCAGCTGCCAGCTGGTCGTGATGGACAAGATCCCCTTCCCGCGCCCCGACGACCCACTGATGAGCGCCCGCCAGAAGGCCGTCGAGGACGCAGGGGGCAACGGCTTCATGGCCGTCGCTGCCACGCACGCGGCGCTGCTGATGGCACAGGGCGCGGGCCGTTTGGTACGGGCGACGGGGGACCGAGGTGTGGTCGCCGTACTGGATCAGCGGTTGGCCACGGCCCGCTATGGCAGCTATCTGAAGGCGTCACTCCCCGACTTCTGGTACACGACGGACCGTAATCAGGTGCGCCGCTCGCTGGCGGCGATCGATGCCGCCGCGAAGGCCGACGGAAAGTAACAGGGCTCAGGCACGCCGTGGCACAACAGGGCCCCGGGACCGGCGCAGTGGGTCCCGGGGCCCGGTCAGAGCCGACGAGGTGTGCTCACACCCGCCGAAGTACCGCCACCACCTTGCCGAGGATCGTCGCCTCGTCACCAGGGATCGGCTGGTACGCGGCGTTGTGGGGGAGCAGCCATACATGGCCGTCCTCCCGCTTGAAGCGCTTGACCGTGGCCTCGCCGTCGAGCATCGCGGCGACGATGTCACCGTTCTCCGCGACCGGCTGGCGGCGGACTGTCACCCAGTCCCCGTCGCAGATCGCGGCCTCGATCATGGAGTCACCGACGACCTTCAGGACGAACAGCTCTCCGTCGCCGACCAGCTGCCGGGGGAGGGGGAAGACGTCCTCGACCGACTCTTCCGCGAGGATCGGGCCACCGGCGGCGATCCGGCCGACCAGCGGCACATACGACGCGGCGGGCTTGCCGGTCGTGTCCGTCGGCTGAGTGCTCGGCTGGTCGGATCCACGCACCTCGTACGCACGCGGCCGGTGCGGGTCCCGGCGCAGGAACCCCTTGCGCTCCAAGGCCATCAGTTGGTGGGCGACGGACGAGGTGCTGGAGAGACCCACCGCCTGGCCGATCTCACGCATCGACGGCGGGTATCCCCTCCGCTGCACGGAGTCGCGAATCACCTCGATGACCCTCCGCTGCCGGTCCGTGAGGCCGGAGCTGTCGGCGCGGATCCCTGGAGGCCGACCGGGCAGTGAGCGCGCAGGTCGTGAGGGCTCAGCCCCCTCCGGGGGCGTGGCTGCGTCATTCATGGCATGCACCGGCTCGAATCGGTTCTGGGAGCGGTCCTGGGCAGTGATGGTGGCACTGTCTGCGGTGGTGGTCACGTCGGCCCCTCTCGAGATGGTCTCCCTAGCTGGACAACGGTAGTTGCTTTCGAAAGGTTGCGCCAAACACACGTTCGAGTGAAAAATCGCAGATCACCTGACGTGTGTATGTGACTGGGTGTATAGGCAGGCTGTGGTCGCGTCGGCGATCCGGGCCATCACGGTAACGCTCACCGCCGGAGCGTGAAGCCGCGGGGGTGTACCCCCAGTGTGTCATCCAGGGCCCCGGAATCGGGGTAGCCGCGCCTCTCCCGTACCCTCGTCGCCGGCCGGGTGTGTCCGCATCGCGCGACACGCGCTGGGGCGCATCCTGGCGGCCGAACCCCAGATCTAGTGGTTGGATTGTCTCGGCCGCCTAGAAGTTGTGGTCCCTGGTCCTTCAAGGCCGTGGCGATCGCCTATGCTTGGGGCTGCCGCGAGGGGGGCCGGATCGCCCCTGTCGGGGCTATTCAGTCGTGCTGTGAAGGAGGGTTGGGAGCCATGCACTGCCCCTTCTGCAGGCACCCCGACAGCCGTGTTGTCGACAGTCGGACCACTGACGACGGTACGTCGATCCGGCGTCGCCGCCAGTGCCCCGACTGCTCCCGTCGATTCACGACGGTGGAGACCGCCTCGCTGATGGTGATCAAGCGCAGCGGGGTGACCGAGCCCTTCAGCCGTACCAAGGTCATCTCCGGCGTGCGGAAGGCATGCCAGGGGCGGCCGGTCACCGAGGACGCTCTCGCTCAGCTCGGCCAGCGGGTCGAGGAGGCGGTGCGCGCCACCGGCAGCGCCGAGCTGACCACTCACGACGTGGGGCTGGCCATACTCGGCCCGTTGCAGGAGCTCGATCTCGTCGCGTACCTGCGCTTTGCGTCCGTGTACCGAGCGTTCGACTCGCTCGAAGACTTCGAGGCCGCCATCGCGGAGCTCCGCGACCAGCGGTCACCCGTAGAGGAGCGCGGGCCCGGAGGGGCTTCCGGGGTCCCCGTGCCCGCCACCGCCGCCGACTGATCGGCCGGGCCCGGCGAGGCCTGCTGATCGGCCATGGAGCGGCAAAGGACCTGCCACGGGCGCTGCGCGGCGCCCGTGGCATCAGACAGAGACTGTGCCCACGGGAAGATATGGGCACTTCAGGGCGTTTTTGCCCGTATATGGGAGGCGGCATGACAGAGACGACGAGCGGCCCGGCACGAGGCTCCCGAGCCAAGGGATCCAAGGCGGCTAAGGGCCTGCGCATCGAGCGTGTCCACACCACCCCCGGCGTGCATCCGTACGACGAGGTGGTCTGGGAGCGCCGTGACGTCGTCATGACCAACTGGCGCGACGGCTCGGTCAACTTCGAGCAGCGTGGCGTCGAGTTCCCCGACTTCTGGTCGGTGAACGCGGTCAACATCGTCACCAGCAAGTACTTCCGCGGTGCCGTGGGCACTCCGCAGCGCGAGACCGGTCTCAAGCAGCTCATCGACCGGATCGTGAAGACGTACCGCAAGGCCGGCGAGGACTACAGCTACTTCGCCTCGCCCGCCGACGCGGAGATCTTCGAGCACGAGCTGGCGTACGCCCTCCTGCACCAGATCTTCAGCTTCAACTCGCCGGTGTGGTTCAACGTCGGCACGCCCCAGCCGCAGCAGGTCTCCGCCTGCTTCATCCTGTCCGTCGACGACTCCATGGAGTCGATCCTCGACTGGTACAAGGAAGAGGGCATGATCTTCAAGGGCGGCTCCGGCGCCGGCCTGAACCTCTCCCGCATCCGCTCCTCCAAGGAGCTGCTGTCCTCCGGCGGCAACGCCTCCGGCCCGGTCTCCTTCATGCGCGGCGCCGACGCCTCCGCAGGAACGATCAAGTCCGGCGGTGCCACCCGCCGCGCCGCCAAGATGGTCATCCTCGACGTCGACCACCCGGACATCGAGGGCTTCATCGAGACCAAGGTCAAGGAGGAGGAGAAGATCCGCGCGCTGCGCGACGCGGGCTTCGACATGGACCTGGGCGGCGACGACATCACGTCCGTCCAGTACCAGAACGCCAACAACTCGGTCCGTGTGAACGACGA
Source organism: Streptomyces sp. NPDC053673 (assembly GCF_055585225.1). Classification (NCBI taxonomy): domain Bacteria; kingdom Bacillati; phylum Actinomycetota; class Actinomycetes; order Kitasatosporales; family Streptomycetaceae; genus Streptomyces; species Streptomyces sp. NPDC053673. The sequence goes on from NZ_JBVJKN010000027.1 coordinate 74,749, forward strand.
GTTCATGAAGGCCGTCGAGTCCGGTGGCAAGTTCGGCCTGCGCGCCCGCATGACCGGCGACGTCATCGAAGAGGTCGACGCCAAGTCCCTCTTCCGCAAGATGGCCGAGGCCGCCTGGGCCTGCGCCGACCCGGGCATCCAGTACGACGACACCATCAACCACTGGCACACCTGCCCCGAGTCGGGCCGGATCAACGGCTCGAACCCGTGCAGCGAGTACATGCACCTGGACAACACGTCCTGCAACCTGGCCTCGCTGAACCTGATGAAGTTCCTCAAGGACGACGGCAAGGGCAACCAGTCCTTCGACGTCGAGCGCTTCGCCAAGGTCGTCGAGCTCGTCATCACGGCGATGGACATCTCCATCTGCTTCGCCGACTTCCCGACCCAGAAGATCGGTGAGAACACCCGCGCCTTCCGCCAGCTCGGCATCGGCTACGCCAACCTCGGCGCCCTGCTGATGGCGACCGGCCACGCGTACGACTCCGACGGCGGCCGCGCCCTGGCCGGTGCGATCACCTCGCTGATGACGGGTACGTCGTACCGGCGCTCCGCCGAGCTCGCCGCAGTCGTGGGCCCGTACGACGGCTACGCCCGCAACGCCGAGCCGCACAAGCGCGTCATGAAGCAGCACGCCGACGCCAACGCCACGGCCGTCCGCATGGACGACCTGGACACGCCGATCTGGGCCGCCGCCACCGAGGCCTGGCAGGACGTGATCCGCCTCGGCGAGAAGAACGGTTTCCGCAACTCGCAGGCCTCCGTCATCGCCCCGACCGGCACCATCGGTCTCGCGATGTCCTGCGACACCACCGGCCTGGAGCCCGACCTCGCGCTGGTCAAGTTCAAGAAGCTGGTCGGCGGCGGCTCGATGCAGATCGTCAACGGCACCGTGCCGCAGGCACTGCGCCGCCTCGGCTACCAGCCGGAGCAGATCGAGGCGATCGTCGATCACATCGCCGACCACGGCAATGTGATCGACGCCCCGGGCCTGAAGGCCGAGCACTACGAGGTCTTCGACTGCGCCATGGGCGAGCGTTCCATCTCCGCGATGGGCCACGTCCGGATGATGGCCGCGATCCAGCCGTGGATCTCCGGTGCCCTCTCCAAGACGGTCAACATGCCGGAGACGGCGACCGTCGAAGAGGTCGAGGAGATCTACTTCGAGGCGTGGAAGATGGGCGTCAAGGCGCTCGCGATCTACCGCGACAACTGCAAGGTCGGCCAGCCGCTCTCCGCCAAGAAGAAGAAGGAGGAGGAGAAGGCCGAGATCACCGAGAAGGCCGAGGAGACCATCCGTACCGCGGTCGAGAAGGTCGTCGAGTACCGCCCGGTCCGCAAGCGCCTCCCGAAGGGCCGTCCCGGCATCACCACGTCCTTCACCGTCGGCGGCGCCGAGGGCTACATGACCGCCAACTCCTACCCGGACGACGGTCTCGGCGAGGTCTTCCTGAAGATGTCCAAGCAGGGCTCGACGCTCGCGGGCATGATGGACGCCTTCTCGATCGCCGTCTCGGTCGGTCTGCAGTACGGCGTGCCGCTGGAGACGTACGTCTCGAAGTTCACCAACATGCGCTTCGAGCCGGCCGGCATGACGGACGACCCGGACGTGCGGATGGCGCAGTCGATCGTCGACTACATCTTCCGCCGCCTGGCGCTGGACTTCCTGCCCTTCGAGACCCGCTCCGCGCTCGGCATCCACTCCGCGGAGGAGCGCCAGCGCCACCTGGAGACCGGTTCGTACGAGCAGTCCATCGACGAGTCCGAGGTGGACGTCGAGGGCCTGGCCCAGTCGGCCCCGCGCCAGCAGGAGACGCTGAAGGCGGTCGCCCCGCCGAAGGCCGAGGTTCCGGCGCCGAAGCAGGCGCACACCTCTGCTGAGCTCGTCGAGATGCAGCTCGGCATCAGCGCGGACGCGCCGCTGTGCTTCTCGTGCGGTACGAAGATGCAGCGGGCCGGCTCGTGCTACATCTGCGAGGGCTGCGGTTCGACCAGCGGCTGCAGCTGATTCCGGCGCCCTCGGGCGCGAATCGCCTGAGGTGAAGGGCGGGTACTGACCGATGGTCGGTACTCGCCCTTCACCTTGTGGTGTGGACGGCGCGAGCGCGGCGGAGCACCGCGACCGAGACTGTCGCTCAAGAGGACACGGAGCCCATCAGCTGGGCGAACTCGGCAGGGCCGGCGTCGAAACCGCGGACGAGTGTGTGGAGGCGCCACTCGCCGGTGTCGCCCCGGGTGAATTCCGCGATCGTCGCGGCGGTGGCGTCCGGTACGCCCGAGAGGTCGTCGCTCGCCAGCTCGACGGGGCCCTCGAGTATCCGTACGCCGGTGTTCGTGATGTCGGAGAACGTCTTCTCCCCGGTGCGCTGCTGGATGACCACACCCACCACGACGCGTGTGTAGCCGTCGGCCAGGCGGTCGAGTTCCAGGGTCATGATCTCGTCGGAGCCGAAGCCCTGGCCGGTCTCGCTGTCCCTGTTGAGGGTGATGGTCCCGTCCGGTGACCGGCTGCCGAAGTGCACCAGGTACGCGGGTTTGCCGTGCGTCGCGTCTGCGTAATAGGTCGCGGCGACGATGTCGAGATCATTGGCCGGAGCACCGATGGGGCTGGGGTCCCACTTGAGTGTCACCTGGACCTTCCGGAGCCCCTTGCTGAGACTGCTCACCCTGTTTCACCTTCCTCGTGGACGGCCGTTGCGGACGTCAACGCCCCCTGCGGGCCACCATGTTGTCACGTGTGGAAGGGCGCACGGCGGAGAGTTTCGGCCGCCGTGGTCAGTGCGGGATGCGCCGGGCAGGGCGCTGACGTACGACCTCATCGCGGAAGAGCTCAATGGCACTGCTGACCTGGCGCATCAACTGGGTGTGCTCGATCCTTTCGAGATAGAGGCAGCGTCGAGCAATGCCCTCCAATTCAAAGGCGAAGTAGAGTGACATCAAGGGATTGATGAAGAGTTCGCTTCCGCGGGTACGTGAAGTGAACTGGACGTCTCCAAAAGCGCCTTGGACCGCGGCGGCTATGGAGCCGTTGACGATGCTCGGCTGGTCAGGAGTGTGCTCCTGGGCGTGAGCCACCGCGTCAACGAAGAGGGCACCCTCCCGGGTCGTACGGGAGACCGAGAAGCTGCCCAGATACGCGCCGTCGCGCTCCAGCGCCGCGATGTTCTCCAGAACGAGGCCGTGGCTCACTCCATGGAACGCGTCGACACCGAAGCCGAGCGAGAGGACCAGACGCTCGGGTACGTCGAGTCCGTACAGAGCGGCCACGCTGGTGAGGTCCTCCTCCGGTGTGCCGAGCCCTGATTCGTCACCGCGCATGAGGATGTCGGTGCCACCGTCGACCAGGACGACCGCGTCGATCTCGTACCGCTCGATCAGTGCCCTGTAGGCAGCGCGCAGCGGCTGCACTCCGACGCGAGCGAAGGCGTGGACGGTGCTCGGGTAGCCGTGCCGATCGAGCCACTGGGCGAGGGTGCGCTCGGGAAAGTAGCTCTGGTGGAGCGACGTCGTAGGGTCGACGGTCGCGACATCGGGGGCGAGCCAGGAGTCGAGCGGCAGCCCTTCGACCGAGCTGAACGACAGATTGGCGAGGTGCACGTCCTTGCCCTGGTGGAGCAGCGAGAGCGCCACCGGCAGGCCGGCGTAGATGTCGAAGCCGCCTCCGGCGCCAGCGATGAGGATGCGCTCGGCGGACTCCAGGCGCGCAAAAAGTGGGTTCAGATGCAACGGGGTCACGGCGATCATTGTGGGCGGAACAAGGTCACAGGGGGTGTCGCCTTCAGCCGGAGCGTGACCAAGGCCACGTTCCGAGCCGTACGATGGCGCGGTGCTGGTCAAGTGGATTCGCTGCACTGTCGTGGACCGTCGAGGGTTCGAGCGGGGGCAGCGGAAGTGGGCGGGGCTGCTGGGTGAGCCGGGATTCCGGGGGCAGGGCGGAGGATGGAGCCGAGGGCGGCCCGATGTCGCCCATGTCTTCGCCTTCTGGGAGACCCGCGCGTTCTACGACTCGTTCATGGCGCGTTCGCACGACCGCCTGGCGTCCGCCCAGTCGGGCACGTACAAGGACACGCAGGCCAAGCTCTTCGACCATCGCTTCGATGTGAAGACCGGCTTCGAACCGCGCTTCACCGATGCCGATGTCGTGCGCGTCGCGCACTGCAAGGTGCACGCACACAGGGTCGAGCACTTCTCCCTGATGCAGGAGAAGGTGTGGAACCCGGCCATGGCGGGCTCGCCGGGGATGGTCCGCGGGCTCTTCGGCGAAGCCCCCGGGAACGAGTTCCTGGTGCTGTCGATGTGGCAGTCGGCCGCGGAACACGGCAAGTACCGCGTGGAGCGGGTGGAACGGCTCTCCCTGCGTGCGCAGACCGAGGCGGATGTCGCCGCGCTGGCGGGGGACGTCGTGGAGCTCGAACCTTCCTGGACAGTGTGACCGCGTGCTCACGGAGGGCCCGGATCCGACTGCTGAACTGTTCCTCCCGCAGGGTCCGTTTCCCGCCGGGCGCATACGCCGGGACCATTGCGCCGGATGGATACGCCTGGACGGATACGCCGGATGGAGTCCGGGTGGCTGCCCGGCCGATCGCGGCCCGATCTAGGGTTTGTCCTATGGCACGACCGCGGCGCATCGTCCTTGTCCGGCATGGAGAGTCCGAGGGCAATGCCGACGACTCGGTGTACGAACGCGAGCCCGACCATGCGCTGAGACTCACCGAACGAGGCTGGCGCCAGGCCGCGGCGACGGGGGAACGACTGCGTGAGCTGTTCGGGCGGGAGCGGATCAGTGTCTACGTGTCCCCCTACCGTCGCACCCATCAGACCTTCCAGGCGTTCCGGCTCGACCCCGAGCTCGTCCGGGTCAGGGAGGAGCCGCGACTGCGCGAGCAGGACTGGGGGAACTGGCAGGACAGAGAGGACGTCCGCCTGCAGAAGACGTACCGCGATGCCTATGGGCACTTCTTCTACCGGTTCGCACAGGGTGAATCCGGTGCCGATGTGTACGACCGGGTGGGTGCGTTCCTGGAGAGTCTCTATCGGAGCTTCGAGGCGCCCGACCATCCGCCCAACGTCCTGCTCGTCACCCACGGACTGACCATGCGGCTGTTCTGCATGCGCTGGTTCCACTGGTCGGTGGCCGAATTCGAGTCGCTCTCGAACCCGGACAACGCCGAGACCAGGACGCTGCAGCTCGGTGAGGACGGGCGGTACACGCTGGACAGGCCCTTCGAGTCCTGGCGCACACCCGAGTCGTACGGGATCACCGGATAGAGTGGCGGTGCGATGACCGCTGATTCCTCTCTCGACCGGCGCTTCGACCGCGCCCTGGCCAGCCTGCGCGGGCTGTCCGTGGGAGACGCCCTGGGCTCCCAGTTCTTCGTACCCTCGAACCTTCCGCTGCTGAAACGGCGCGAGCTGCCGCCCGGACCCTGGCAGTGGACCGACGACACCGAGATGGCCTGCTCCGTGCTGGCCGTCCTCGCCGGGCTCGGCAGGATCGACCAGGACGAGCTCGCCCGTTCCTTCGCCGATCACCACGACTTCGACCGCGGCTACGGGCCCGCGGTGAATCGGATGCTCCGGCTGATCCGCGAGGGCGGCGACTGGCGAGAACTCGCCTCGGCGTTGTTCAACGGACAGGGATCGTGGGGTAATGGTGCCGCGATGCGCATTGCCCCGCTCGGTGCCTGGTACGCCGACGACCCCGAGCAGGCGACGCACCAGGCCGAGATCTCCTCGTACACCACGCACCAGCACCGCGAGGCCGTGGTGGGCAGCATGGCCGTCGCGGCGGCCGCGGCGCTCGTCGCCGCCCCGGCGGGACCGCCCGCGCCCGCCGAGCTGCTCGACGGGGTGATCGCGCTCGTTCCTCGCAGCGCGGTGGGGGCCGGGCTGCGTCGCGCACGCGACATGCTCGACTACGGCGACGCAGGGACGGTCGCTGCAGTGCTCGGCAGCGGCCGCCGCACGAGCGCACACGACACCGTGCCGTTCGCGCTCTGGTCCGCCGCCCGGGCGCTCGGCCACTTTGAGCAGGCGTTCTGGACGACCGCGCAGGTAGGTGGCGACGTCGACACCACCTGCGCGATCACCGGAGGAGTGGTCGCGTCGGCCGAGGCCGGGGCTCCGCCCGCGGCCTGGCTGGAGCGGACCGAGACTCTGCCCGGCTGGCTGCCTGCCCACGTCGGCTGAGCGCAGCCTGAGCATCGTGTGAAACCGGACCCACTGTCACGGTCCTGCTACAGCTCGATCGTGACGGCGCGTGCCGCTTTGCGTGGGGCTACCCTTTCGGCCACGCCGCCGCGTTGATCATGACGGGTGTGCGCCGACGAGACGCCGGGGCGTGCGTGCCGACGCGCGGCCGCACAAGGACCCGGTTGGAGGGGTCCCGTGTCAGACGTACCGTCCGCACCACAACCACCGCAGGCCGACGGGCCGGACCCGGAGGATCGGTCCGGCCGCGAGACGCGCGGCCGCGAGCGGGATCCTCTCGACCGGAGCCCGGACGAGGGCCGGCACCGGATACCCGATCAGAGCGGGGACGAGGACGAAGGCCTGACGCACGAGCAGGCGAGCGCCGAAGCACAAGCCACGGCCCCGTCCGCGCCGGCTCAGGGGCAGAGCGCCGGTCCACGGCCAGGGCACGCGCCGGGGTACGGGCGGGCGCACGCTGCCACGCACGGGCCGACGCCGCAGTGGCACCAGCACGGGCAGCCGTGGCGCCCGCCGGCCCAGCCGCCCGAACCGTGGCTGGCCCACATACGACCGGGCCCACCGGTCGGCGTGCGCGTCGAGACGCTCTGGTGCGCCCTCGCCACCGCGATGCTCAGTGCCTGGCTGCTGGGTGACGGTCTCGGCGTGAACCTGCTGATCGTGGCCGTGCCGGCCACGCTCGCCGCCTTCTTCGCCGCCCGTTCCGCGGGCCGCCGGCTCCGTCCCTGGACGGCGCTCTGGGCGGTCGGCGGCCTTGCGCTGCTGGTCGTCCCCGCAGTGCGCGACGCCGGCTGGCCCACCTTCCTCGCCGTTGTCTCCGCTCTGGCGCTCGGCTCCCTCGCACTGCACGGAGGCCGCACCTGGCCAGGGGTTGTCTTCGGCTCGATCGGTCTGCTCGACGCAATCGTCACCGGTCCGGTCTGGGGCTGGCGCGGGCTGCGGGAGCGGGCTGACAGCTCACGCGGCCGCTGGGGGCCTGCCCTCCGCACGATCACCGTGGCAGCGGTCCTGCTCGTCGTGTTCGGCGCGCTGTTCGCCGGAGCGGACGCGGCCTTCGCCGATCTGCTCGGTGCACTGACGCCCGACGTTTCCGCCGTCGACAGCCCCTGGCGCTTCCTCCTGTTCCTCATCGGGCTCGCCGGTTCTCTCGCCGCAGCGCGTACCGCCGCCGCCCCGCTCCGCTGGGACCGGCTCACCCTGAGCCCCGGCAAGGCCAGGGGACGGGCCGAGTGGGCCCTTCCCCTGATCGTCCTCAATCTGCTCTTCGCCGCTTTCATCGCCGTCCAGCTCGCCGTCCTCTTCGGCGGATACGACAAGGTGCTGAGTGAGACGGGACTGACCTACGCCGAGTACGCACGTCAGGGCTTCTGGCAGTTGCTCTGGGCCACACTGCTCACGCTTGTCGTCATCGGCCTCGCCCTGCGCTGGGCGCCGCGCGACGGAGCCCGGGACCGCACCCTCGTGCGGGCGGTACTCGGCACGCTGTGCGTGCTCACGCTGGTCGTGGTGGCGTCCGCACTGCGCAGGATGGACCTGTACGTCGACGCGTACGGGCTGACGCGGCTGCGTGTCTTCGTGGGCGCGATGGAGCTGTGGCTGGGCCTGGTGATCGTACTGATCATCGCCGCGGGGGCCTATGGGAGCCGGTGGCTGCCGCGCGCCGTCGCGGCCAGTGCCGCAGCCGCCGTACTCATCTTCGGCCTGGCATCGCCCGATGCTCTGGTCGCGGAGCGGAACGTACAGCGCTACGAGAGGACGGGGAAGATCGACGTCGACTATCTGCGAGATCTGTCGGCGGATGCCGTCCCCGCTCTGGACGGGCTGCCGGAGCCGCTGCGCTCCTGCGCGCTGAAGACCGTCGCGCGCGATCTCGAGGAGGCGGACGAGCCCTGGTACGCGTCCAGTTGGGGCCGGACGCGAGCCCGGTCGATCCTGGAGAAGCGGCCGGCCGAGGCAGGCGCCCGGTCGTGCGCGGAGGACGGCCGGTACGGCGAAGTGCGTGACGAGTACGACGAGGACTCAGAGTTCGACGAGTACGACCCGGGCACCGGCATGGACTGATGGACCAATGGACTGAGCAGAGCCGTGCGGTGCGGTCCGTCCCCCCGTGGGACGGACCGCACCGCACATCACTCGAGCCTTCAGCGGAGCCCTCAGCCGAGCCCTCACTCGAGACATCAGCCGGAACAGTTCTCGAGAACCCCGCGCTACGCGACAGGTCCGCCTGCTTCTGCGTTCCCGCTGAGCGCCTCCAGATCGCTCTTGCGGACACGGATCACCGTCACCGCGGTGATCAGCGCCAGAAGCACCATCCCCACCGCCGCCATGAACGAGGTCGAGATACCTTCGGTCAGCACCTCGTGGCCCCAGGGCGCGGGCAGCTCATGCGTCTTGGCGAACTCAGCCTGCTGTTCCGGCGTCGACTGGGCCATGAACGACGGAACCTGAGTCTCCGCCTCGTCGCGGCTCGCCGTGCCGAACACCGTGACCAGAATGGACAGCCCCAGCGAACCACCCACCTGCTGCGTCGCGTTGAGCAGCCCCGAGGCCGCTCCGGCCTCGTGCTGCGCCACGCCCGAGACGGCGGTCAGTGTCAGCGTCACGAAGTTGAGGCCCATGCCGAAGCCGAAGAGCACCATGGGCCCGAGAATCCCGCTGAGGTACGAGCTCTCCGCGCTGATCAGAGTCAGCCAGAAGAGGCCCACTCCGGTGATCGCGGAGCCGGTGACCATGAAAGGCTTGGGGCCGAGCACCGGCAGCAGCCGCTGCGAGAGCCCTGCGCCGGTGATGATCGCGACCGTGACCGGCAGGAATGCGAGACCGGCCTCGATCGGGCTGTAGCCGAGCACGTTCTGCACGAACAGTACGATGAAGAAGAACATGCCGAACATTGCCGCGGCCAGGCTCAGCATGATCATGTACGTACCCGATCGATTCCGGTCAGCGAACATCCTGAGCGGTGTGATCGGCTCCCGGGCCCGCGACTCGACGACCGCGAAGGCGGCGAGCAGAACCACCGCCGCGCCGAAGGATCCGAGGGTGAGCGCGTCCCGCCAGCCTTCTTCCGATGCCCGGATGAATCCGTAGACGAGCGAGGCCATGCCGGCTGTGGAGGTCAGCGCACCCGCGATGTCGAAACGGCCCGGATGGCGCTCCGACTCGTTGATGTACAGCGGGGCGAGAAAGGCGATCAGAACGCCGATCGGGACGTTGACGAAGAGCACCCAGCGCCAGTCGAGCCACTCGGTGAGCATGCCGCCTGCCAGCAGCCCGATCGCGCCGCCGCCTGCCGAGACGGCCGCGAACACGCCGAACGCCCGGTTGCGTTCGGGCCCTTCGGGGAACGTCGTGGTTATCAGCGCGAGCGACGTCGGAGAAGCGATCGCGCCACCGACACCCTGGAGTGCTCGTGCCGCCAGCAGCTGCCAGGGTTCCTGGGCCAGGCCGCCGAGCAGTGAGGCGAGTGTGAAGACCAGGATGCCGGTCATGAACACCCGTCGGCGGCCCAGAATGTCACCGGCGCGGCCTCCGAGCAGCAGCAGTCCGCCGAAGGTCAGGGTGTAGGCGCTGAGCACCCACGAGAGGTCGGTGGTGGAGAAGTTGAGCGCGTCCTGGATATGCGGAAGCGCGATATTCACAATCGTCGCGTCGAGTACCACCATGAGTTGGCAGGCGGCGATGACCGTGAGGGCGATTCCAGGACGCCCCTCCCTGCGGGCTGTGCCCGGTCTGCGCTGTGCTTCTAATTGAGAGGTTGTCACTATGGGTCCCCCACACCTGAGTTAGTGAACGGATGCGTTCACCGAGTCGTCAACGGTAGTGACTCCCCAACAGTGAACGCAAGCGTTCACTGGCACTACCGCACTGCTGCGTTGGAGAGTTGTTGATGGTTACTTCGCGTCCTGCGGCCGCCGCTCGGTCGCAGTCGGCGTCAATGCGCCGCCGCGGACCTGTGCTGGAGCAGGCGATCCTCGACGCCGCGCTCGAGCAACTGAGCACGGTCGGCTGGAACGGACTGACCATGGAGGGTGTCGCCACCCTCGCCCAGACCGGCAAGGCCGCGGTCTACCGCCGCTGGCCCTGCAAGGAGGACCTGGTCGCGGATGCCCTGCAGGCGGGGCTGCCGGCCCTCGAGGACGCACCCGATCAGGGAAGCGCCCGCGAGGACCTGTATCACCTCTGTCGTCGGATGCGCGCGGCGATGTATTCGAAGCCGGGGTTCGCGCTTCGCTCTGTGCTTCACGAATGCGATTCGTCCACGGCGGAGCGATTCCACGCCCTGATCTTCAGCGGTGTCATCGAACCCTCGGTCCGTCTCCTCCGGCAGGTTGTGCGCCGCGGAATCGAGCGGGGCGACGTCCGGTCCGACGCCTTGGACGACCTGGTCTTCGATGTGATCCCCGCGATGATGATGTACCGCTCCAAAGTGTGCGGCAGCGAATGGGAGGACATGGACATCGCCGAGATGATCGATCGGGTCATGGTGCCCCTGCTCCGTCCGCGCGCGGGCTGAGCCGGGCGGCGAGCCGGGCGGCGGGCTGGAGAAGGGGATCCGGGGTTTTGTGGCCCGCCCGAGCGGCGTAACCTGTCTGGCGCCATGGCGTACGAACCACCCACCCACACCGTTGAGCGCTCGCTCCGGGCCACCACAGGTGCCAAGATCATCGCTGGAGTCGACGAGGTCGGGCGCGGGGCGTGGGCCGGACCGGTCACGGTATGCGCCGCCGTCACGGGACTGCGCAGGCCCCCTGCCGGGCTCACCGACTCCAAGCTGATCAGCCCCAAGCGCCGTACGGAGCTGGCGGAGCAACTGGAGGACTGGGTCACCTCGCACGCATTGGGGCACGCCTCCCCGGAGGAGATCGACGAGCTGGGAATGACCGCGGCTCTGCGTCTCGCCGCCGTGCGCGCGCTGGACGCACTGCCGGTGCGGCCGGACGCGGTCATCCTCGACGGCAAGCATGACTATCTGGGCCTGCCGTGGCGGGTCCGTACGGTCATCAAGGGGGACCGGTCCTGCGTCGCGGTCGCGGCTGCTTCGGTGATCGCCAAAGTGCGCAGGGACGCGCTGATGGCCGAGCTGGGGCTGGAGTCGGCGGCGTACGAACCGTTCGGGTTCGCCGACAACGCCGGCTATCCCTCGCCCGTCCACAAGGCGGCACTGGAGGAGCTTGGTCCCACTCCGTACCACCGGCTTTCCTGGGCCTACCTCGATGCGTTGCCGCAATGGCGGCATCTCAAGAAGGTCCGGATCTCCGTGGAGGCGGCCGCTCTGGAAGGCGGGGGCCAACTCGGCTTCGACTTCTGAACCGGCCGGCCCGACGACCGCTGTGCGGACCGGATGACCTGTCCGGTCGCACTTATGTGCCCACCCGCCGATGCCCGCCGCACCGGCGTTTGATAGACATCCATCATGCCTCTCATCCCCGAGGAGCCTCAGATTCACGAGAGTGCCCAGGGTCCCCGCGCCACTCAGGCCGCAGGCCGCACCGCGCCGACCCCCCGTCCCGTACCCGGTCCGCGTACCGCGGCCGCGCCCCGTCCCGGACGCCCGGGCCCCGGCCCGGCCAGGCCCGCGCCGCCCGCCCAGCGCACGCACACCTCCGCCGGGCAGCCCCAGTCACCGCGGCCGGAGAATCGTTCCGTGCCGCAGATCCAGCTCATTCCCGCCTCCGCCGAAGGCGCGCTCGACGCCGCCGGCGAGGCCGTCGACCTGCTGCTCGACTCCGGTCGTGCCCCCGGCGACATCCTCGTGCTGACCACAGGGGAACAGCACCCCTGGGCCGCGCATGAGCTGTCCTTCGGCGAGACCGCGTACTGGGCCCAGCACGACGCCGGCGACGACGTGTTCTACGCGGACGCCGCTTCGGCGGACCGTGCGTCGGCCCGTCCCGTGGTCGTCGTCGCCGTCAACGGCGGCAGCGACGACGGTGCAGCCCGGGCGCTGCCCGTCGCCATGGGCCGCGCGGGGGCGCTGTTCATCGTGTGCGGTGACCCGAACCGCATCAACGCGGCACTCGGCGCGGGTGTCTGAGCCGAAAGGCTCTGCGCGCCCGCCCCGGGGCACGCTGCCGTCCGGGCATCGGGCTGTCCGGTGTCACGACTGCCCTGCCGCGCCGTCCGTACCGTGTGCGCGGTGCGGTCGGCGCAACACCGGCGCCGCGTCGCACCGCGGGTCCCTGCCGGGCTGCAACTGCCCGAGCGCCCGCGGAGACGGTCCCCGGCTCGGTTCAGCGCGCCGCTGTGCGGCGCAGCGCTTCGGCGGCGCCGCTCGCGGTACGCAGGGGGACCGGTCCAGGATCGGCCACGATGTCTGCGAAACCATCAGTCAGGAAGTCGGAGTTGGGCCGGCGGCCGCCGCGTCCCTCACCCAGCACCTGCCAACCTCCGCGCGTCAGCGTGATGTACGCACCGCAGCGCAGCCCGTGCAGCGTGCACGCGTCCCGTAGCCCCCACATCCACGCACCGTCCTCCTCCGTCCAGCGTTCGTCGCCGTCGCGGCAGTAGAGCAGCACGGCGGTACGCACCGGAGCACGGCGGCGCAGGTCGTGCGGAATGACCCGGCGCAGATGCGCCAGCAGGGCGTTACGGAACTCCCAGCCGTCCACGGGGACGGAACGCCGGGCGAACGAAGCGCTGGCGGTGAGTCGTTCCTCATGGTCGAGCACGGCGACGACAGCCGTCGACGGCGTTGGCCGATGGCGGATGTGGAGGCCGCTCACGACCTCGCGCGGGTTGCGGAGCAGAGGTATTCCGGCTGCCGTCCACTCGGCGGGTTCGAGCAACCTGGCCAGGCGGCTGGCGGAATTGACCGATGGGTTGATCGAAGTGGCTGCGGACGAGGCGAATCCGAAGGTCACGGTCCTCCCTTCGCATACGCGCCCACAGTGCGGGCAGGGGTCGGGTGAGGGCGCACCGCGGCACAGCCCTTCCGGACCGCGATCGGACCGTGCGGGGGCAGTTCCAATTCTTGCGGGCCTACGGGCACGCGGCAACGAGCAATTGAGACCGCTGACTGGAATGAGCACTTATGGTGCTCATATCCCTGCCCATCCCGGCCCGATGTCACGCCCCATTCACGCCTGAACCGCGAGGACCAGCGGAAATACCCCTTCTGCCCCCGCTCGGCGCAGCAGCCGAGAAACGACGGCCAAGGTCCAGCCACTGTCCGAAAAGTCATCGATGAGCAGCACGGGACCACCGGCCGACTCGACAGCGCGGGCCAGATCGGGCGGCACGACGAGGGCCTCGTGCAGGCCGCGCACCCGTTGAGCGCTGTTCGTCCGCGAGATATGTGTGTCTTCCGCCCCCGGCGCGTATTCGACCGTGCCGAGGAACGGCATCCGGCCGACCTCGGCGATCCGGGCGCCGAGCGAACCGACAAGCTGCGGCTTGCCACGCGAGGCGACAGTGATCACCCCGACCGGACGGGACGTTGCGTCAGCAGCTCCGGATGCCCAGCCACCGGCCCCCTTGGCCCAGTCGGCCAGCACGCTCACGACGGCCTTCACCACATCGTCCGGCACCGGTCCGTCAGGAGCCTGAGGGGCGAGCATCGGGCGCAACCGGTTGCCCCAGCCGATGTCGGACAGCCGCCCGAGCGCCCTGCCCGTGAACGACTGTTCCCCGACGGGGATACGTCCCTTCAGGTCGATACCGACCGCTGCCAGCCCGGTGGGCCACATCTTGCGAGGCTCCACCTCCACACCGGGTCGGCTGAGCTCCCCGCGCGCCGCATCCAGGGCGGCGTTGGACACCCCGGCATCGAAGCGTGCCCCCGCGCAGTTGTCGCAGCGACCGCACGGGGCGGCCTCCTCGTCGTCCAACTGCCGCCGCAGGAACTCCATTCGGCAACCCACCGCCGACGCGTAGTCACGCATCGCCTGCTGCTCGGCCTCCCGCTGCCGCGCCACCCACGCATACCGGTCGGAGTCGTACACCCAGGACTGTCCGGTCGTGGTCCAGCCGCCCTTCACCCGGCGTACCGCCCCGTCCACGTCGAGGACCTTGAGCATCGTCTCCAGCCGCGTACGCCGGAGCTCGACCAGGGGCTCCATGGCGGGAAGCGAGAGCGGCCTGCCCGCCTGCGCCAGCACGTCCAGCGTGCGGCGCACCAGCTCTTCCGGAGGGAAGGCGACCGAGGCGAAGTACTGCCAGATCGCCTCGTCCTCCTTACCGGGCAGGAGCAGCACCTCGGCGTGCTCCACACCTCGCCCGGCCCGGCCCACCTGCTGGTAGTAGGCGATGGGTGAGGAGGGCGAGCCGAGGTGGACCACGAATCCCAGATCGGGCTTGTCGAAGCCCATGCCCAGCGCGGAGGTGGCCACGAGGGCCTTCACCCGGTTGTTCAGCAGATCGTCCTCGGCCTGCTGGCGGTCCGCGTTCTCGGTGCGGCCCGTGTACGACGACACGGTGTGACCACAGTGCCGCAGGTACGCCGTGACCTCCTCGGCCGCGGCGACCGTGAGGGTGTAGATGATTCCGGAGCCGGGCAGGTCGCCCAGATGGTCGGCCAGCCAGGCCAAGCGGTGGGCGGCATCGGGGAGCTGAACAACACTCAGGCTGAGACTCTCCCGGTCGAGCGGCCCTCTGAGCACCAGCGCGTCCGTGCCCGCGCCTGTCCCCAGCTGCTCGGCCACATCCGCGGTCACCCGTGCGTTGGCCGTGGCGGTGGTGGCGAGCACCGGAACACCCGGCGGAAGATCCGCGAGCATCGTGCGCAGCCGCCGGTAGTCGGGCCGGAAGTCATGGCCCCAGTCCGAGATGCAGTGTGCCTCGTCCACGACCAGGAGCCCGGTTGCCGCAGCGAGCTTGGGCAGCACCTGGTCACGGAAATCCGGATTGTTGAGGCGCTCCGGACTGACCAGCAGAACGTCGACCTCGCCGGCGGTCACCTCTGCCTGGACGGTGTCCCACTCCTCCGTGTTCGACGAGTTGATCGTCCGGGCGCGGATACCGGCCCGGGCCGCGGCCTCCACCTGGTTGCGCATGAGTGCGAGCAGCGGCGACACGATCACCGTCGGACCGCTGCCGCGCTCACGCAGCAGGGACGTCGCGACGAAGTACACCGCGGACTTGCCCCAGCCCGTCCGCTGCACGACCAGCGCTCTGCGCTTGTCGGCGACGAGCGCCTCGATCGCCCGCCACTGGTCCTCGCGGAGCCTGGCGGTGCCGGTGGCATCCCCGACGAGGCGTGCGAGTACGGAGTCGGCCGAGGCCCGGAGATCTGCGCGGTCTGCGTTGGTCATGCCCCCATGCAACCCGATGGGTCGGACAAAGCGCGAACGAGGCCGCCAGCCTGTGGATAACGTTATCCACAGGGGTCGCGGATCCGGGGCGGTCCGCGGGACCGTCGTGCCATGAACAAGCACCACGAACCCACCGGACCGGCCGACGAGCAGCAGCAGATCACGCTGCGCGGAGCTGCCGAACTGGCCGATGCCCTGCCCTACATGCTGGGCTTCCACCCGACTGATTCGATCGTGATGGTCGCGCTCCACGGCAGCCGCGGCCGCTTCGGCGGGCGCCTCAGACTGGGCATCCCGGAATCGCCGCAGGAGTGGCTGCCGGTCGCTCAGCACCTTGCCGAATGCCTCGTGGAAGGCAGCGAGCGGCGCGGCGCCCGGCCCGACGGCATTGTCGTCTTCCTCTGCCAGGACCCGGGAGAAGGAGAGACGGGCTCCGCGGTGATGGAGCGGCTGAGGCCGCTCGCGCAATGGCTCAGGACGTCCTGCGGCTCGCTCGACGTTCCGGTCCACGAGGCGCTCTGCATTTCGGGCGGCCGCTTCTGGTCGTACTGCTGCCCGGATTCCCGTTGCTGTCCGGCGGAGGGGACGGCAATGGCGATGCAGGGCACATCCGTTATGGCCGCGGCCGCGGCCTACGCAGGTATCCAGGTCCGCGGATCGCTGAGAGAGATGGAGGCGCGCCTGCAGCCCATGCCCACTCCGTCCGCGGCCGGTCAAGAACGAGCGCTCGATTCCGCGGGCGCCGCGCTCGTGCCCAGGATCCTGGACAGCCAGAGCAGAGAACAGGTCGGAAAGGAGACCCTTCGGCTCGCACGCAGGCTGATGAAGCGTCTGGGGGAGAGGGCGACCGTGGGCGTCGGTTGGTCCACGGCTGACGTGCGGGACGACAGGCTCATCTCGGACGACGAGGCGGCCGCGGTGATCCTCGGCCTCCAGGACCGGGACACCCGGGATCACGCGGCGGGCTGGATGGAGGGGCAGGAGGCCGATCGCGCGCTGCGGTTGTGGCGGGCGCTGTCGCGTCGGTGTGTCGGCCGGTACGGGGAGCATGCGGCCGCCCCGCTCTCCCTGGCCGGCTGGGTCTCCTGGTCGATCGGCGACGAACCAGGTGCGCGGGTCGCGCTCAGCCTGGCCCTGTGCGCCGACCCCGAGTACGTCTTCGCCCGGCTGCTCCACCAGGCCTGCAATGAGGGGCTGGACCCCGAGGCACTGCGCCGCTGTCTGCGCCAGGAGCGCGCCGCATCGGTGCCGCGTGCCTCGGCCGCTCCTGCTTCGGGCACCCCTGCCTCGGCCACTCCTGCTTCGCAGGCCTCTTCGGCCGCCCCTGCCTCGGCCGCTCCTGCTTCGCAGGCCCCCGCGTCGGAGCCCCGCGCCGCGGAGGCACCTGCTTCGAAGGACCCCGTTCCGGCGACCGGCGCCCGGGCGGTCACCGGATCCGAAGTTCCCGCATCCCAGGAACCGGGCTCGGCGGTCGGTCCCGTCGGTCCCGTCGGCCCGGTGGTCCCGGTGGGCCGCAACGCGGCGCGGCGGCCGGAACCGCAGCGGCCCCGGATGCCGCGCACGGCCGGCAAGCGGAAGAGCCCCAGGCCCGGCCCGTCGGCGCCTGCGGTGGACGCGGCGTCGAAGCGTCGTACCTCGTCCGACGCCGGCCCGGCGTCCAACGGGAGCCGGACGCGCTCGGCGAGGCGGGCCAGCCGACGCGGTACGGGGAGCGGGTGATGACTGGCGTGACCCCGCAGCGTGTGCGGCCGTTCACCTGTGTGGCGGTGTCGTGTACCCCGTGCCGCCGCATCCGAAGCGGCTGTCCGGAGCGCACAGAAGGCACAGCAGACCCCACATGCCCCCCAGCGACTCTCCTCAGGTCTCCACACCGGTCCGGCAACCCGGTATGGCCCGGGACACCATCCCCCCACCCCTGCGCACGGCACTCGTCGGCGAGGCGCCGGACGGCCCTGCCCGTGCCGCGTACGCCGGAGCCCTCGCATCGGGTTCGAGGCTGTCGGCGGGGGAGCCGCCGCCTCTGCATCACGCGCTCATGTGTGTCGCGTTGCCGAGCCTGGCCGTGTGCGCGGAACACGGCCAGCTCAACGGAGAGGGGCTGGAAGGCGTCTACCGTTCCGGCCGGAGGCTGCTCTCGCGCAGCCAGTTGCGGATCGCCGGACGGGAACCGGTCGTCGTGCAGGGAAGGCTCGTCTCGGCCGACCGGGCAACCTTCTTCGCCGTGGCTCGGACCCATGCCGGCGCAGGGCCCGATCCCGAGATCGGTGTGGAGCGGTCACGGGACGCCGACGGCAGCGAACGAATCGTTCTGCGCAGTTGGTCGGGCCGGACCGTCCGTCTCCCCGTCGAGCTGGCACTCGGCACCGACCTCGCGGAACTGGGCGCGGTGGCGACGGGCCGGGCAGGGCCCGAGCTGCCCGCAAGCGTCCATGACTCGGGCCTGCGCTGGTCCGCGGCAGGTGGCGCACACACCATCGTCACCGCCGTTCCGCCGCCCAAGGACGTGCTGGCCTCGGCGGGACTGCTGCGCTGGGAGTTCGAGCTGGCACCCGGCGAGACGCGCATCATCGAACTCCGCGTCCGCGCGGACCAGGCGGTACGTCCGTCCCAGCACAATCGAGCCGCTCCCTTGGCCGACGCGCAGGCGGAGGGCGACGATCCGCGCGTGGGGAGCTTCCTCCGGACCACACTCGGCGACCTCGGCGCCCTGCTCATCCGCGACCGCGATCATCCTTGGGACGCCTGTCCGGCGGCGGGTGTGCCGTGGCGCTGCGGGCTCGCCCCCGCGGAGGCCCTTTGGGCGGTCCGAATGGCTCTCCCAGTGGGCACACGACTGGCCGCGGCCACCCTGCGTACGCTCTCCAGGAGCCAGCTCGGCGGCAGGGGCCGGGAAGCCGGCCGCATGCCCGGACCGCTCCGGGACGCGGGGCCGCACCTCCCGCCCATTTGTACGGGAGTCGAGGCGACGCTCGCCTTCCCTGCCGTCCTCGCCGAAGCGTGGCGCTGGGGACTTCCCGAGCCGGAGCTGGAGGCGCTGCTCCCCACGGCCGAGCGTTGCCTGGCCTGGCTTCGCGGGGCTGTCGGCGACGACGGGCTGCTGTATGAGCCGGGGCCCGCCGGGATGCAGCGCGCCGAGACGCAGGCGCATGCGCACAGGGCCGCAGTGCTCGGTGCCGACCTGCTGGAGGCGTGCGGGCGGCCAGGAGCGGGCTGGTGGCGGGAGCGGGCCGCCGCCATGCGACGCAGCTTCCGGGCGGGGTTCTGGCTCGACGATCTCAGAGGCGGCCGGCCGGCGGCGGCTCGCGTCCGGTCCGGCCGGCCGGTGCCCCACCTGGGAGGGGCAGCCGCACACCTCCTGGACACGGGTCTCCTCGGCGGCGGCCGCCCGGCGCCCGGGCTGCTCGACAGGGTGCAGACCGAACAGCTGGCACGACTGCTCGGCGCTCCCGATCTGGACTCGGGCTGGGGTCTGCGGAGCCTGGGTGCGAAGGAGCCGGGACACAATCCGTTCGGCCACCGGTCCGGAGCGGTCCGGGTACATGAGACAGCCGTGGCAGTCGCGGGACTGGCCGCATGCGGCTACGAGAAGGAGGCGAGTTCCCTGCTCCGTGGAGTCCTCGACGCCGCGGAGGCCTTCGGCCACCGGCTCCCGGACATGTACGCGGGGGACCAGCGGACCGCCGGCGCGGTGCCGGTACCGCACCCCGCCGCGTGCCGCCCGGCGGCCGTGTCCGCCGCCGCCGGGATCCACCTGCTCACCACCCTCGTGGGCATCCGCCCGGACGCTCCGGCAGGCACGGTCGCTCTGCATCCGCTGCGCGGCGCTCCCCTCGGCGCCGTGCAGTTCACCGGACTGCGGGTCGCCGGAGAGCCCTTCGCGGTGCGGATCAGCAGGCTCGGGCTGTGCATGGTCGAGGAAGCCGCTGACGGACTCCAGTTGGGGGTGTAGCGGGATGGGACCGGCGTGTGAAGAAGTCGTTGTGCTGGATCACGAAGGGAGTGTTTATCGTCAGGAAGACGACTATGATCGCGGCATGTCGCCCTACGACCCGTCGGCCTTCCCGCCCTTCGCTGTCACCGTCGACCTGGTCGTGCTCACCGTGCGTCGCCATGCGCTGTGTGCCCTGGTGGTACGTCGCGGAGAGCCACCGTTCCAGGGCCGGTGGGCGCTGCCCGGGGGTTTCGTCAGGGCCGATGAGGATCTTGCGGCGGCGGCGGCGCGGGAGCTCGTCGAAGAGACGGGCCTGTGTGTGCACGACCCCGGTTCGCCGGCTCCCGACAACGGTGCCCACCTGGAGCAGCTTGCCACCTACGGCGACCCCAAGCGCGACCCCCGTATGCGGGTGGTGAGCGTTGCGCATCTGGCGCTCTCCCCGGATCTGCCGTCGCCTCGCGCCGGCGGCGACGCCAACAGCGCGCGATGGGCGCCGGTCGAGACTTTGCTGAACCAGGAGAACGGGGGACGGGAGGACGAGCAGTCCGGGCAGCTCGCCTTCGACCACGCGCAGATCCTGGCCGACGGGGTGGAGCGGGCCCGCTCCAAGATCGAGTACTCCTCACTGGCCACGGCGTTCTGCCCGCCCGAGTTCACGGTCGGCGAGCTGCGGCGGGTGTACGAGGCGGTGTGGGGCGTCGCCCTGGACCCCCGGAACTTCCATCGCAAGGTGACCGGCACTCCAGGCTTCCTCGTGCCGGCGGGCGGGACCACAACCCGGCAGGGCGGCCGTCCCGCACAGCTGTTCCGGGCCGGAGGCGCGACCCTGCTCAACCCGCCGATGCTGCGCCCCGAGGTCTAGAGCCTGTCGTTCGGATCTTGCCGGGCTCGCGTGCCCTGGCACGCACCCCAGAGCTTCGCCTGGGGGGACCCCCAGTCGCGTTGTCGTCAGTTGCCAATGTCCCCCGTAGCCCTTCGGGCACGGGAGGTGTCCCCACCGCAGTGGCTCCCTCCTCCGCCTTGTATCTGCACGCGCCAGACCCCGCTCGCCCCGCGGCGGTAGCCGCAGATGTCGCTGCCGGCCTGATCCGAACCAAAGGCCCTAGGGATCAGGCTGGGATCGTCCGCCGGACAGGCTCTGGGGCCGTCCGGAGCCCGTCCCCCGTCCCCCTGACGCGTTTCCGGTTCCGTCCGGCGCGGTACCCGTGGCGATCATCTCCCCGGCGATCTCGCCCGCAATGCCCTTGGCGATGGCCTCGGCGATGCTCATGGCGCAGTACGTGGCGCCACTGCGTGGTGATGCCCGGCGGCAGGGCTGACACCGTACTCGACGCTGCGTCAAAAGTCGGAAATGTCGCGTTATCTTGCTGGGTACCCGCATTCTGTCGCCCATCCGCCCTGCCGCCGAGCGGTTTCACCTCCCGTGGGAGAAGCGATGCTCCAGGCCATCGGACTCACCAGCACCCCTCGCCGTGACCTTCCGCCCGCCGTGGACGATCTGACTTTCGAGGCGCGGCCCGGCAATGTCACCGCGCTCCTCGGCGCCCCGGGCTCCGGCAAGACCACGGCCCTGCGCCTGATGCTCGAACTCGAGGCGGGCCGTGGCGTCACGTACTTCCGTGGGCGCCCGCTGCACGGCATCACCCGCCCCGCGCGCGAAGTAGGGGTGCTGCTCGGCGACGTACCGGGTCACCCGGCCCGTACCGCCCGCGGCCAGCTCCGGATGCTCTGCGCCGCAGCCGGAGTGCCCGTGTCACGCGCCGACGACATGCTCGAAGTCGTCGGCATCGGCGCCCTGCGCGACGCGCGTCTCGGCACGCTCTCCCTCGGCATGGACCGCAGACTGGGCCTGGCCTCAGCCCTGTTGGGGGACCCTCACACTCTCGTGCTCGACGACCCCGCCGAAGGGCTGTCGCCACGGGAGGAGAGCTGGCTCTTCGGACTGCTCCGCGCCCATGCAGCGCACGGAGGCACCGTCCTCTATGCGACCGCGGACCCCAAGGAGGCGGCTCGGACCGCGGATCGCGTCGTCACCATCGACAAGGGCCGCCTCGTCGCAGACCAGGACGTGGCGGACTTCGCCCGTACCCGGCTCCGGCCGCGCGTCGCGGTCCGTACCCCGCACGCCGCATGGCTTGCCGCGGTGGTCGGTCGTGAGGCGCGGGCCGCTCGGCGCTCCGTCGAGGTCGTCGCCGAGGGCGGCAACCGGCTCTCCGTCTACGGCAGCAGCTGTGCCGAGATCGGCGAGACCGCCTTCCGGCACGGCGTCCTCGTCCACCAACTCGCCGACGAGATCGGCGACGCCGGTCCGGCAGCCCAGCCCTGCGCCGCCCCACCCCGCGCCGCCCCCGCCCCTGCCACCACGACCCCTGCCGCCTCCTCCGCCCTGGACGAATCCGCTCCCGCCGCGAGCCCCGCGCAGTCTCCCCCCGCGGGGGACCCGTCGCCGCTTCCGCGTCTCGAGGCCCGCCCGCGCCGTACGCCGCTGCAGCCGCTGCGATACGAACTGCGCCGGCTCCTCGGCGTCCCGACGACCCATCTGATCGTGGCAGCCGTCCTCGTCGTCTCGGCCGGCCTCTCAGGGCTGCTCGGGCACTTCGGCCGCACCCCGCTGCCGGGCCTGCTCGCCGCCTGGCCCGGGCTGCTGCCACTGCCACCCGCCGCCCTCGGTGCCGGCCTGCTCGGCTCCCTCTCCTTCGGGGAGGAATTCCGCTACCCCGCGCTCGCGACCGGACGCGGAACCGTTCCTCGCCGCCTCGGGCTGCTGTGCGCCAAGCTCACGGTGACGGCCGGCGCCGCCCTGGTGATCGGGTTTCTCGTCGCCGTACTGGACGGCCAGGTCCTCCGTCTCCTGTACGGGGAGGACGTGGCGTCCCTGCCGGACAACTGGACCGCGCTGTCGGCGAGTTGGTCCGGTCTCCTGGTGGGCTGCGCCTGGTCCGGGCTGCTCGCCGCAGGGATCTTCCGGGTCACGGCCGCCGGAGTGGCGGCGGTGCTCGCCGTACCGGTGATGGTCGTGCCACTGGTACAGAAGGCGTTCGCGGGTCCGTCCGCGCGTTCGATCGCCGGACTCCCGGGCCGCTTGCGTGAGCTGGCCTGGCTGGAGTGGCCCTACGAGGTCGATCCCTGGCTGTCGGCCGGGCTGCGGATGCTGGCCCAACCCGTGGGCGCGGCACTGGCGTTGTCGCTGTCCGCCCTGCTCTGTGCGTACCTGTTCACCGGCCTTCGCGGCAGGGCCCGTTGGTGAACGTCTTGGGTCCGGGGGAGCGGTGAGCTGCTCGTAACTCCCAGAAGAATGACCGTTTCTTTCCGATAAGGCGTCAATTGCAGGGTGGGCGGCGATCACCCTTTCGTGTGCTTTTCACCAAAGACCTCAAGGGGTGCCGGAGCCACGCCGACAAAGGATGCGTGAGTACCCTTGCGCACACCATGATGACCGCCGCCCGCCCCGCCGAGTCCGGCCTCGCCGGCCCGGGCGACCTCGACCGATACCCCTACCCGGAGGCGCCCGGCGTCGACCGCGTCGGACCCCCGGCCTGGGACACCACGGAAGCCGAGCTGGGCCGGGTCAGCCGCCGCGCGGCGGGCAGCCGGGGCCGCGGGCTCCACGGTCAACTCGTCCAGCAGCTGGGCCAGATGATCGTCTCCGGCGACCTCGGGGCCGACCGTCCGCTCGTACCCGAGGAGATCGGCCAGCGATTCGAGGTCTCCCGCACCGTCGTCCGGGAGTCGCTGCGCGTCCTCGAGGCCAAGGGCCTGGTCAGCGCCCGTCCGAACGTCGGCACCCGGGTCCGTCCGGTCAGTGACTGGAACCTGCTGGACCCCGACATCATCGAGTGGCGCGCCTTCGGTCCGCAGCGCGACGACCAGCGCCGTGAGCTGAGCGAGCTACGCTGGACGATCGAGCCGCTCGCGGCGCGCCTCGCCGCAGGTCACGGCCGCGAGGACATCCAGCAGCGGCTCGGTGACATGGTCGAGATCATGAGTCATTCGTTTACGCAGGGTGACGGAATCACCTTCGCGCGTGCCGACGTCGAGTTCCATTCCCTCCTGATCCAGGTCGCCGGCAACCGCATGCTGGAGCACCTCTCCGGCATCGTCGCCGCCGCGCTCCAGGTCTCCGGGGGTCCGGCCGCCGGATGTGACCGCCCCTCCGAGGTGTCCCTCGCGCACCACGCCAGGATCGTCGACGCCCTCGCCACCGGGGATGCGCACAGTGCCGAGTCGGCCATGCGTCAACTTCTCACCGTCCACCCAGAGGTGGAGCGAGTCGTGCCCGCCCCGCGCGAGCACTGACCCGCGGGGGGCGCGGCCGGGGCGTTCCGAGGCGTACCCATCGTGTGTCGCCGGACCCTAGGGTCCGGCGACACGGATGTGGGGGCGAATACGGAGTGAAATCCCCATTTAGTCGTTTAGTCGCAAATGAGGTGTGACTCGGGCCACGCGGATTGGGCGTAACACTCCTTGAAACAGTGCGATGACCTAAGAGGTGACAGCCGAGGAGGGAATACAGACGCCGTTCATGGCGCTGTGCAGCTCTGAGGCTCAGCCCGCGCCGTCGGTACATCCCCAACCGGCGGTCGTCGGCTCCGGCCCGATCATGGGCGGGGCCGGAAGCCGTTTTCCATCGTTCCGAGAGGTTGTTCGTGTCGGCCAGCACATCCCGTACGCTCCCGCCGGAGATCGCCGAGTCCGAGTCTGTGATGGCGCTCATCGAGCGGGGAAAGGCTGATGGGCAGATCGCCGGCGATGACGTGCGTCGGGCCTTCGAGGCTGACCAGATTCCGCCAACCCAGTGGAAGAATGTTCTGCGCAGCCTCAACCAGATCCTCGAGGAAGAGGGTGTGACGCTGATGGTCAGTGCCGCGGAGTCGCCCAAGCGCACCCGCAAGAGCGTCGCAGCTAAGAGCCCGGCAAAGCGCACCGCCACCAAGACCGTCGCGGCCAAGACGACCGCGGCGAAGACCGTCGCGGCCGCCACCGCGGCACCGGCGGCCATGACCGACGAGATCGCGGCGGCCACGGCCGACGAGACCGCGGCACCCGCGAAGAAGGTGGCCGCGAAGAAGACCGTGGCCAAGAAGGCGACGGCGGCCAAGAAGACCGCCGCCAAGAAGACGACGGCGGCCGCGAAGAAGACCGCCGCCAAGAAGGACGCCGACGAGGGCATCGAGGGCGAGGAGCTGCTCGAGGAGGTCCAGCCCGGTAAGGGCGAGGACGAGGAGACCGAGGGCGAGAGCAAGGGCTTCGTCCTGTCCGACGAGGACGAGGACGACGCTCCCGCGCAGCAGGTCGCCGTCGCCGGTGCGACCGCCGACCCGGTCAAGGACTACCTCAAGCAGATCGGCAAGGTCCCCCTGCTCAACGCCGAGCAGGAGGTCGAGCTGGCGAAGCGCATCGAGGCGGGGCTGTTCGCCGAGGACAAGCTGGCGAACTCCGACAAGCTCGCCCCGAAGCTCAAGCGCGAGCTGGAGATCATCGCCGAGGACGGGCGCCGCGCCAAGAACCACCTGCTGGAGGCCAACCTCCGCCTGGTCGTCTCGCTTGCCAAGCGCTACACCGGCCGCGGCATGCTCTTCCTGGACCTCATCCAGGAGGGCAACCTCGGTCTGATCCGCGCCGTCGAGAAGTTCGACTACACCAAGGGCTACAAGTTCTCCACGTACGCCACCTGGTGGATCCGTCAGGCGATCACCCGCGCCATGGCCGACCAGGCCCGCACCATCCGTATCCCGGTGCACATGGTCGAGGTCATCAACAAGCTCGCGCGTGTGCAGCGCCAGATGCTCCAGGACCTGGGCCGTGAGCCCACCCCGGAGGAGCTGGCCAAGGAGCTCGACATGACCCCGGAGAAGGTCATCGAGGTCCAGAAGTACGGCCGCGAGCCGATCTCCCTCCACACCCCGCTGGGTGAGGACGGCGACAGCGAGTTCGGTGACCTGATCGAGGACTCCGAGGCGGTCGTGCCGGCCGACGCGGTCAGCTTCACGCTCCTTCAGGAGCAGCTGCACTCGGTACTCGACACGCTCTCGGAGCGCGAGGCGGGCGTCGTCTCCATGCGCTTCGGCCTCACCGACGGACAGCCGAAGACGCTCGACGAGATCGGCAAGGTCTACGGCGTGACGCGTGAGCGCATCCGTCAGATCGAGTCCAAGACCATGTCGAAGCTGCGCCACCCGTCGCGGTCCCAGGTGCTGCGCGACTACCTGGACTAGGACGTACCGCACGTACGAGGGCCCGGCTCCCGAGAGGGAGCTGGGCCCTCGGCCATTTCCGTGCAGCCGCCCTTTCAGGGCAGTCCCGCGCAGGTGCGGGCGGTGGCCCGCTGGCTGACTCTGAGTGGACGGAGTTCACCGGAGAGTCAGGAGGCCGCATGCGTCGCCCCATTACACGAGCACTGACGGGAGCCATGGCCCTGGCCGCGGCAACAGTCCTGGCGCCGCTGGCTTCCCCAGCCCCGGCCGCCGCCGACAGCGTCATCATCGGGGGTACGCCGGTGCGGTCCGCGGACAGCCCATGGGTCGTCGCCCTGTCCAGCCGTGACCGGTTCGGAGGTATCCGGGGCGGACAGTTCTGCGGCGGCGTGGTGGTGGCACCGACGAAGGTGCTGACAGCCGCCCACTGCCTCAGCCGTGAGGTGCTGGGCGCGGCCGTGAGCGAGGTCCGCGATCTGCGTGTCCTCGCGGGACGCGAGGACCTGCGGGGCGCCGGCGGCCATGAGATCCCGGTGCGGCAGATGCTGATCGCGCCTGGCTACGACCCGCGCACGAGCTCCTCGGACCTGGCTGTGCTCACTCTGTCGAGCGCGCTCCCGGCGAAGTACGTGATCCGGACGGCGGCCCCGGGCGATGCCGCGTATGCGCCGGACACCCCTGCGACGGTCTATGGCTGGGGCGATACGACAGGGGGCGGCAGCTATGCCTTCGCGTTGCGCTCCGCGCCTGTGCGCGTGCTGCCGGACGAGGTGTGTGCGCGCGCTTATCCCGGCAGCGCAGGAGGCCGTTACATGGCGCGCACGATGCTCTGTGCCGGTGATCCGGGAGGAGGGCACGATGCCTGCCAGGGGGACAGCGGAGGGCCGCTGGTGGCGCGTGGCCGGCTGATCGGGCTCGTGTCATGGGGGAGCGGCTGTGGCCGCGGGGACAGCCCCGGGGTCTACACCCGGGTGTCCGCGGTGCTTGCGTCGCTGGCGGACAAGCTGTGAGTACAGGAAGGCTCTGCGTAAAGGGGAATTGGTCACATTCCGAACGCGTGTGGTGACAGAGCCCCGGGATTCGGAATCTGCGGTTCACCCTGTTGATGTGAACGGATATGAGAATGGGCGGCCGCCCCTGGCGTGAGGGGCGGCCGCCCATTGGCCGGTCCGGGACCGACCGCTAGCTCGTCGTGGGATGCGAGGTCAGCGTTCGTCGTCGCCGGCGTTGGCCGGTACGACCGTCAGTCGGTCCGTCTCATCCTGTATCTCTGCGGCGATCTTCTTGAGTTCCGGCTCGAACTTGCGCCCGTGGTGGGCACAGAAGAGCAGCTCACCGCCGCTTGTCAGGACGACGCGCAGGTACGCCTGGGCGCCGCAGCGGTCGCAGCGGTCAGCGGCCGTCAGCGGGCTCGCGGGGGTCAGAACAGTAGTCACGTCGCCTCTTCTCTAGCTCGACGAGCTGTCGTACCAGGGTCAACATCCAACCAGGCCGAAAACGTTCCCGCTCGTGCCTTTTCCCTGAAACTTCTTCGTCAAGGTGGCTGTCTGCTGCCGGTTGGCGGCGAATGTGCCGTATTGCTTCGCTCTACGGTTTCGCTTGCTTGCCTTTGTCGTGCCGTCCTCCCCGGCTGGCTTGCCGGTTGTTCAAGAGGACGTGCCCGGAGCCTAAATGGTTCATGCCTCGAAGGGAACGTGATGTGCGCGTCACTCCATCGAGGGATCGAACGTGTATGCGACTCTGGACTAGCATGAGAAATCACGAGGGTGGCGTTACATCGGCTCTACCAGGCCTCGGTACCCTCTGACCGGCGACCGACGCCGGGCCTTTACCCCCACAGGGCCAGATTCAAATTCAGCGAGGAGCGAACCGCGTGACCGCCGAAACGTCCGTGCCGTCCAGTGCGGTACTGACCGCAGACCGTGACGGCTCCAACTACACCGCGCGGCACCTGCTCGTCCTCGAAGGGCTCGAGGCGGTCCGTAAGCGGCCGGGTATGTACATCGGATCCACCGACAGTCGCGGTCTCATGCACTGCCTGTGGGAGATCATCGACAACTCGGTCGACGAGGCCCTCGGCGGCTACTGCGACCACATCGAGGTGATCCTCCATGAGGACAGCTCGGTGGAGGTCCGGGACAACGGCCGCGGTATCCCCGTGGACGTCGAGCCCAAGACCGGTCTGTCCGGCGTCGAGGTCGTCATGACCAAGCTGCACGCCGGCGGAAAGTTCGGCGGCGGCTCGTACGCGGCCTCGGGCGGTCTGCACGGCGTGGGCGCCTCCGTCGTCAACGCCCTCTCGGCCCGCCTCGACGTCGAGGTCGACCGGGGCAGCGCGACCCACTCGATCAGCTTCCGGCGCGGCGTCCCCGGCATCTTCACCGAGTCCGGCCCCGACGCCCCCTTCGACCCGGCCAACGGGCTGATCAAGGGCAAGCGGGTGCCCCGGACCCGCACCGGCACACGCGTCCGCTACTGGGCGGACCGGCAGATCTTCCTCAAGGACGCGAAGCTCTCCCTGGAGACGCTCCACCAGCGGGCCCGCCAGACCGCCTTCCTCGTGCCGGGCCTCACGATCGTCGTCCGCGACGAGCGCGACCTGGCGGGCGAGGGCAAGTCGCAGGAGATCTTCCGCTTCGACGGCGGCATCAGCGAGTTCTGCGAGTACCTTGCGCAGGACAAGGCCGTCTGCGACGTCATGCGCCTCACCGGCAACGGCACCTTCAAGGAGACCGTCCCGGTCCTCGACGACCGCGGCCACATGACGCCGACCGAGGTCACCCGCGACCTCGCCGTCGACATCGCCCTGCGCTGGGGCACCGGCTACGACACCACGGTCAGGTCGTTCGTCAACATCATCGCCACGCCCAAGGGCGGCACGCACGTCACCGGTTTCGAGCGCTCCCTCACCAAGACCGTCAATGAGGTCCTGCGCTCCGCGAAGCTGCTGCGCGTCGCCGAGGACGACATCGTCAAGGACGACGCACTCGAGGGCCTGACCGCCGTCGTGACCGTACGGCTCGCCGAGCCGCAGTTCGAAGGCCAGACCAAGGAGGTCCTCGGCACCTCCGCGGCCAACCGGATCGTCGCCAACGTCGTGGCCAAGGAGCTCAAGGCATTCCTGACCTCGACCAAGCGCGATGCCAAGGCACAGGCCCGGGCTGTTCTGGAGAAGGCCGTCGCCGCGGCGCGCACACGTATCGCCGCGCGCCAGCACAAGGAGGCGCAACGCCGTAAGACGGCCCTGGAGTCGTCCTCGCTGCCGGCCAAGCTCGCGGACTGCCGCAGTGACGACGTCGACCGGAGCGAGCTCTTCATCGTCGAGGGAGACTCCGCGCTCGGCACGGCCAAGCTCGCCCGGAACTCCGAATTCCAGGCGCTGCTCCCGATCCGCGGCAAGATCCTCAACGTCCAGAAGTCGTCCGTCTCGGACATGCTCAAGAACGCCGAGTGCGGCGCGATCATCCAGGTCATAGGGGCAGGTTCCGGCCGGACCTTCGACATCGACGCGGCTCGGTACGGCAAGATCGTCCTGCTCGTCGACGCCGACGTCGACGGCGCGCACATCCGCTGTCTGCTGCTCACGCTCTTCCAGCGCTACATGCGGCCGATGGTCGAGGCCGGCCGGGTCTTCGCGGCCGTTCCGCCGCTGCACCGGATCGAGCTGACCCAGCCCAAGAGGGGCCAGGACAAGTACGTCTACACGTACTCGGACAACGAACTGCGCTCCACACTGCTCGAGTTCCAGCGCAAGGGGATCCGCTTCAAGGACTCCATCCAGCGCTACAAGGGCCTCGGCGAGATGGACGCCGACCAGCTCGCGGAGACCACGATGGACCCGCGCCACCGCACGCTTCGCCGGATCAACATCGGCGATCTGGACTCCGCGGAGCAGGTCTTCGATCTGCTGATGGGCAACGAGGTGGCGCCGCGCAAGGAGTTCATCACGAGCTCCGCGGCGACGCTCGACCGCTCGCGCATCGACGCCTGAGGCCGGCCCGGGCAGAGGTTTCCTCGCCGGCCCGAGCGGAGAGAACTGGGCCCCGCCCCTGGGCGGGTGGGGCATCCATCACCTGATGGGGTGAAGAGACAGGAGAGCAGAGTCCTGGATCTTCCCGCTATGTCCATCCTTGTGCATGCGGCCGAAACGGTTCGCTGACAAGGAGAACAGAGCGTGGAGAAGCAGGAAGGCCGGGACGCCGGGGCAGTGCAGCTCGACGACCCGTGGTACGACGCGCTGGCTTCCGGCTGGGGCGAGCTGGACGGGTCGGGAGCACCCGTGCCCGCAGTGCCGCCCGGGGCCGCGGGCACGGAGCACCACCACAGCGCGACGGACATCTATCTGGAGGTGCGGCGCAGCGCCGCCTTCCAGGAAGTGCGCAGCCGCTACCGGCGATTCGTCGTGCCCGCGACCCTCGCCTTCTTCGTCTGGTACGTGGCGTACGTCATCGCCGCCACCACCGCACCCGGGCTGATGGCGAGGCCCGTCGCCGGCGCGGTGAACGTGGCGATGGTGGCGGGCCTCGGTCAGTTCCTCAGCACATTCCTGCTGACCTGGGCCTACGCCCGGCATGCCCGGCTGCGCCGGGACCGCGCGGCGCTCGATCTGCGGTGGACCGTCTTCGACCGGACCCACGACCAGGAGATGACGCGGGGGAACGAGCGTTGACCGACGACCACCAGACTCTGGCGCTGCTGCTGTTCAGCGCGTTCATCGCCGTGACCCTGGCGATCACCACATGGGTGAGCCACAATCGCCGTGGCTCGGCGGAGGAGTTCTACGCGGGCGGGCGCCTGTTCTCGCCCATGGAAAACGGGTTCGCCATCGCCGGCGACTACATGTCCGCGGCTTCCTTCCTCGGCATCTCCGGCCTCATCGCGCTCTACGGCTACGACGGGATGCTCTACTCCGTGGGCTTCCTCGTCGCCTGGCTGGTCGTACTGCTGCTCGTCGCCGAACTCGTACGCAATTGCGGCCGGTTCACGCTCGCGGACGTGGTCGCCGCCCGGATGAGCGAACGCCCGGCCCGTATCGCGGTGGGAACTTCCTCGGTCACCGTGTCCGTTCTCTATCTGGTGGCGCAGATGGTGGGGGCAGGGAGCCTGGTCGCTCTGCTTCTGGGCGGGACGAGCGATGCCGCGCGCTCATGGACCGTCATCGGTGTCGGCGCCCTGATGGTCGTCTATGTGTCGTTGGGAGGGATGCGAGCCACCACCTGGATCCAGATCGTCAAGGCCGTGCTGTTGATGGCGGGAGCGGTCGCGCTCACCGTGCTCGTACTGATCCGTTTCCACGGCGACTTCAATCAGCTGCTCAACTCCGCGGCCGAACAGAGCGGCCACGGCAGGGACTTCCTCTCGCCGGGCCTGCGGTACGGCGGCGACTGGACCGCGCGCCTGGACTTCATCAGCCTCGGGCTGGCACTCGTCCTGGGCACCGCGGGCCTGCCCCACATCCTGTCGCGCTTCTACACCGTGCCGACCGCACGGGCCGCCCGTCGCTCCGTCGTCTGGTCCATCGGGCTGATCGGCGGCTTCTATCTGATGACGATCGTCCTCGGCTTCGGCGCCGCGGCCATTCTCGGCACCGACGAGGTACGGGCGTCGAACGCGGCGGGGAACACGGCGGTTCCGCTGCTCGCCCTCGACCTCGGCGGGGGAGCGGGCTCCACCGGGGGCACCGTGCTGTTCGCCGTCGTCGCGGCCGTGGCCTTCGCGACGATCCTGGCCGTCGTCGCCGGGATCACGCTCGCCTCCTCGGCCTCGGTCGCCCATGACCTGTACGCCTCGCTGAAGCGCCGCCATGCGAAGCAGTACAGCGAAGTCGCGGTGGCGCGGGTCGCGGCGGTCGGGGTCGGAGCGGCCGCGATCGCCCTCGGCCTGCTCGCCCGCGATCTGAACGTCGCCTTCCTGGTCGGGCTGGCCTTCGCCGTCGCCGCTTCGGCCAATCTGCCGGTGCTGCTCTACTCGTTGTTCTGGCGGAACTTCACCACGCGAGGTGCGGTGTGGTCGGTGTACGGCGGGCTGCTTCCCGCACTGCTGCTGGTGCTGCTCTCCCCGGTCGTGTCGGGCGGCCCGGAAGCCCTGTTCCCGGGCATGGACTTCCATGTCTTTCCGCTGCAGAACCCGGGTGTGGTCTCCATCCCGCTGGGCTTCCTCGCGGGCTGGATCGGCACGGTCACATCGTCCGAGGAGCCGGACGAGGCGAAGCACGCGGAGACTGAGGTACGGGCGCTGACCGGGGCAGGTGCGGTGTGAGGACCGACAGGACGGGCACGGCCTGATCCACACGATCCGCCGGACGAATCCCAGGGGGTGTTGATCACGAGTGCTGAACAAGGCTCGTGATCAATACACCTAGGTCGTGTCTGAGACATAGCGCCGTCCGCCCGCAGGGCGGGGCGCGCGGCGTCCGGTGCGTGCAATCGCAAGGCGGTGGGGGCACCTCCCAGGCGCAGCTCTGGGGGA